>NZ_DATFZD010000441.1:0-15742 GCF_035314665.1 Mycobacterium sp.
CGCACCGCAACTCCTCACCCGGGCAGAGGTGGCTCGGCGAGCGTACAACGAATCGGCGGTTGTCAGGTGAAAACATATTCATAGAAGCCCTGAAGCAACTCTCCTCTGCCGCAGGGGGCTTCCCTGCTGGAACAGCTTCAACCAAACGACCGGGTGGTTCCGGGCAGCGTGTCAGCGACCACCGCGTGTTGCTCAAAGAATCACGCGGGCAAGCACTTCGGCGTAGGCCTGATTCGACCCGATCACGCTCAGCCACGCTCCCACCACGGCCCGGCGGCTGGGCTTGGCCCGGATTAGGAGCTCAGTTGTGGGCTGCCGACATCCCGGCGGTCGGTGGTCGCGGTGAAGTCCTCGATCAGCTCGACCACCTTGTTGGGTAACGGACCGGCAGCTGTCCGAACTTCCGGCCATGCCGTGGATCAGCAGGAGGACTTCCCCTGCTTGTCGGCATTGATGCCCTAGCACGCTTCAGACCGGGGCGTTGAGGTGTTGCAATCTGCTACAGTTGTAGCAGGTTGCTACAGCAGGAGGCGTCATGGCGAACACCGCTGATCGAGTGACCCGCGTCGCCGCCGACCTGATGGACAGCGCGGCCGCCGAGGGTGCGCGACAAAGCCGCTCGGCCAAGCAGCAGCTCGACCACTGGGCGCGGGTGGGTCGCGCGGTGTCGAGTCAGCAGACAGCGGCCCGGCGCCGGGTCGAGGCCGCGCTGACCGGCGATCTGGAGCTGCGCGAGCTGAGCGTCGAAGAGGGCGCGGTGTTCAACGCCGAGATCGCAGCGGCCGTCCAAGAGAAACTCGCGGAATCGCATTACGGGACCCTGCTGGCCGAGCGCGGCATCACCACCGTGGCCCTCGACGACAACGGTGACATCGTCGAGCACCGCCCTGATGGGTCCTCGGTCGTGCTGACCACCAAACGGAAAGCGCCACGACGCAGGAAGGCCAGCGCCGCGCCCACCCGATGAAGCGGCTCGATCTGGTCGTCGGACCCAACGGAGCCGGCAAGTCGACGTTCGTCGAATTCACCCTGGCGCCACTGCTGCCCGGCAGCGCCTTCGTGAACGCCGACGAGATCGCCCGACAACGCTGGCCCGATGACCACGTCTCGCATGCGTATCAGGCCGCGCGGGTGGCGGCCGAGACGAGGGCCAAGCTCATCGAGCTGGGCGCATCGTTCATCGCCGAGACGGTGTTCTCCCATCCGTCCAAGCTGGAACTGATCGATGCCGCCCGCGCGGCGGACTACACGATCGTCCTGCATGTCCTGCTGATCCCCGAGGACCTTGCGGTCGAGCGGGTCCGGCACCGGGTCAGCGCCGGCGGACACGATGTGCCCGAGGATAAGATTCGCGAACGCTACCAACGTCTTTGGGGGCTCGTCGCCGCCGCGATCGGCCGATGCGATTCGACAACCGTGTACGACAACAGCGGGCTCGAAGGCCCGCGCATCATCGCGCAGATGAACGACGGCTTCCTCATCGGCGCGTCGGCCTGGCCGGCGTGGACGCCCGGCACCCTGCGGTCAGGCTGGACTTAGGCGAGAAACATCTCCCCGCCGCCCGGCCGCGCTTCTCGTAGCGATTGCAGCGATTCAGATCAGCCAGTGCAGTCGACCGCGACCTCGAGGGCTCCGCAGATCTCACGCATCCGGGTATCGGCAAGCCAGCCAAGTCGACTGACCAAGACTGCGACCGAGACGCTCTCGACTGAGTCCAGGTTGGCCGCCGAGCGGCGCGGGATCGGGTCGAGCCCCGGCTCAAGGACAACCTCGCTGGCAAGTCCCCGGATGGTTGTCGTGCAGGGTGCGACGAGGGCGCGTCGCAGCCGCGGGATCGCGGCGTCACGCGACAGGACAACCACCGGACGGCGGCCGATCTCAGCCAATTCGCACCACCACACCTCACCGCGAGCGGGCAGCACACTCACGAGGCGCCCGCCGCCCGCCGCCACGATGCCAGGTCGCCCCACTCGTCCGGCTCATCAGCTGGGTGCTCGTCATAGGCCGCGTAGGCGGCGTCGACCTGAGCGGATCGGTGCTGGGCGAGCAGTGCCGCCAGGGCCTCGTCGATGAGGGCGGCGTCGGTGATTCCCGACCGCACGCTCCGTGCACTCCCGAGGAGTTGGGGATCCACAGTCGTACTCAAGCGTATGCGGTTCATGCCATCATTATGCCACTCAACGGCTAGGTGCCCCGCTTGAGCCGGACTACGAGCTCAGCTCCGGACTCCCCACGTCGCGAGTCTCGCTGGTTGTCGCGATGAAGTCCTCGATCAGCTCGACCACCTCGTTGGGTGCCTCTACCTGCGGGAAGTGACCGACATGGGGCAGCACCTCGAGTCGGCTGTCGGTGCGCGCCTCGTGCGCGGCATAGGCGTGGTCGACGGGAATGATGCTGTCCCGATCGCCCCAGATCGCCATGATCGGTAGGTCCTCGCGCAGGCTCAGCCGGTTCAGCGCACTGACCGCCTGCCCGCGGTAATCGACCACAGACCGCAGCGTCCGCAGGAAGGACGCCCGGGTGTCGCGATCTGACAGCGACGAGTACGCGCTCCACAACTCCGCACCCCGCGGCGAATGAACGCCGGCGGACCGCAACCATGACCGCAGCTTGTTGCCGACATCGAGCACCGGCTTGGGCGCAATGACCGGCAGCACCAGCTCCGCTCCGGGCGCCGAAAGCAGCCGCAGTATCAATCCGACATCGGGGCCCAGCCCGCCGCTGCTGATCAGGACCAACCGCTTGACGTAATCGGGGTGCTGGTAGACGAACTGCATGGCGACACCACCGCCGAGCGAGTGGCCGACCACCGTGGCGTGGCTGACACCCAGTTCGTCGAGGAAATCGCGCAGCCACACCGCGAATGCGCCCAGCGAGTAGTCGCTGCGGGGTTTCGCCGACTCGCCGTGGCCCAGCAGGTCTGGCGCGATCACCCGGAATTTCTTCGACAGCTGCGGTAATACGGACCGCCAGCTGTCCGAACTTCTCGCCATGCCGTGGATCAGCAGCAGGACTTCCCCGTCACCGTCGTCGCGGTAAGCGACCCGATCGCCGTGCAACTCCAGAAACTTCAACTCGTTCATTGACCCGGTGTACCCGCTCGAGCCCTGCGAAAAGCCGCGCTGAGGCCAATCGTGGCAGAAAACACCAGGTGCCGCTCCGGGGGCTCGTGGGGCCGTCCGATACCGCGGGCGACGGCGGCATCAGGACAACGACACGCCCGCGGCAGGACACCAAACCATAACGATCCGGCAACCACCCTGTATTCGCGATACCAGGGATGCCAGTGTGATGGTTGTGATTAAGGATGTCGACGACCGCGTCGGCTCCATTGGGGGACACAAATGGACAGACGACCGCACCGCTGTATGCGGGGCCACTGGCTGCTGCCGGGACACATGCTCGTCGGAAGCATGCCGTGTTCCTGCGGTCGGCACACCACATGGGAGTGCGAATGCAGCGACGTCACCTATGAGCCGGTGCTCACCGAATCGTGCACCTTGTTTAAGCGTCGTCGCGCGGTTCGAAGCCGCTGAGCGGGCCCCACTCGTGGTTACCGCGATGTGTGTTCCAGCGCGGATTCAGCCGGCGGCGACGCCTCAGCCTGATCCGTTACGGCGTGCAGCCACACGAAGTCATGTATTCCGGCCAGGCGCAGCAGGATCCGCTCCGGCATACGCCATGCCCGCATCGCATCAGGCCCGGAAATCAGCTCAGGCCGCTCCAGCTGGAAGTTGTGTCCTTTCCAGGTAAGCGTGCCTGTCCCGGCGGCCATCAGGTTTCGGTACCAGTCGGTGTGAGGGCCGTAACCCAACGGCAGCAGGAACCCATCACCGTAGGCGCACGTGCCCAACGATGTTTGGTAGCTAAGCCCGCTACGGCGGCCCACGTGGGTCAGCAGGCCCCACGACGACCGCGGACTTCCGGAGAAGTTGCGGGTCATGTTGTTATACCTCGTTATGGCCTTCTTGAACGGGCCGATCTTGAGCATCCGGTCCCGGTTTCGTCGAAAGACCCTCGGCAACACCACCAACCACGCCAATGCCACGCCGACAGTCGCTGCGACAGCAATCCCGATGCGTCCGCCAGCGCTCTTTTCACTCCCCATGTGCAACCTCCTTGAGTCTCAAGCTCACACGAGGACCATTTGATACGCCAGAGGCAAAGGTCCTTGACGACTCGACCGTCCGGCGACAGACAGCCGCGCTACGTCCTCTGCGCGGACACGAACAAGTTGTGCGGTGCAGTGTCCTGCACCTCTTCGGGCGGCCTGCGGTCGTAGCTGGCCATCAACTCCAGGGGGGAACGAAAGTCACCGGAAATGCTGTCCGCCTTTGACCACGTCGCGAATCAGCGGCACACCAGGCCGATAGGCCAGGTGGATGTAGGAGGGGGCGTTCAGCCGCACGAAGTCGGCGCGTCGCCCGACGGCGAGCGTCCCGATATCGGGACGCCGCAACGCTGCCGCACCGCCCGCGGTGGCCGACCAGATCGCCTCGGCCGGAGTGAAATTCATGTCGCGCACGGCTACCGCGATACAGAACGACATGCTGGTGGTGAAGGAGCTGCCCGGGTTGCAGTCCGTGGCCAACGCGACGGTCACACCGGCGTCGAGCAGTCGCCTCCCGTCCGGCCAGCGCGCACGGGTGGAGAACTCCGCGCCAGGTAGCAGGGTGGCGACCGTGCCGTCTTCGGCCTGGGATGCGCCGGCGAGCGCCTCGACATCGGCGTCGGAGGCGTAGGTGCAGTGGTCGACCGACGCCGCGCCTAGTTCGACCGCGAGCTGGATCCCCGCACCAGGTCCCAGCTGGCCAGCATGCAATCGCGGCGTGAGGCCTGCCGCCATTCCCGCGGTCAGAATGTGGCGAGCTTCGTCGACGTCGAAGGCGCCGCGTTCGCAGAACACATCGATCCAGGCGGCCAGAGGCGCGCACGCCTGCAACATCGACCCGGCGACCAGATCGACGTAGCCGTCGCGGTCGTCACCGAACTCCACGGGCACGATGTGTGCGCCGAGGAAGGTCGTCTGGTCGGTGACCGATCCGGCAATCCGCAGGCAACGCGCCTCGTCGACGACGTTCAGCCCGTAGCCGCTCTTGGTCTCGAACGTGGTGACGCCCGCCCGCAGCAGCTCGCCCGCGAGGCGTCCGACACTTGCGTGCAATGTCGCGTCGTCCGCGGCCCTGGTGGCTGCCACGGTCGCGGCGATGCCACCAGCGCCATAGGGCTCGCCGCTCATCCGGGCCGCGAACTCCGCGGACCGATCACCGGCGAACACCAGATGGGTATGGCTGTCCACAAACCCAGGGATGACGGCGGTGCCGTCCCAGCGAACCCGAACGTCGGCGTCGGGGGCATCGGCGCGGCTACCGACCCACGCGATGTGCGCGCCGTCGACGACGATCGCCGCGTCGGGGATGATGCCGAGCGGGCCGCCGGCCCCATGGGCAGGATCGTTGGTGACAAGCTCGCCGATGTCTGTGTACAGGACGGTCATCGGGTGGGCGTCTGATGTCCAGAGTCGACGTCCATCAGATCGGTTATGGCGCTGGCTAATTCGGACGCTACATTCGGGACGTTGACGTGTGTGCCGTCAGCGACGACGGTGCGGCCGTCGACCACCACGTCGGTCACGTCGTTGGCAGTGGCGGCGAACACGACGTTCTCGACCGTCGGTCCGCCGCCTGCGGTGCGGACAGAATTGACGTCGACCGCGACGAAGTCGGCGCGCGATCCGACAGCGAGCCGACCGGCATCAGGCCAACCCAATGCAGCGTGGCCGTCGGCGGTGGCGGCGCGCAGCAGCCGCTCGGCAGTGATGATGCCGCGCTGTCCGCTGGCCAGCCGCTCATCGAGTTCGACAGCGCGGGCTTCCTCGAAAAGGTCGATCACTGCATGGCTATCGGACCCAAGGCTAAAAAGCCCGCGCCCGGCCAAAAGCGCTGGGGCGGGCCCAATTCCGTCACCAAGGTCGCGTTCCGTTGTCGGGCAGAAGCACACCCCCGTTGCAGTCTGATCGAGGTCGGTCACATCGTCAGCGGTGAGGTGGGTGACGTGTACGGCTGTGGTCCGGGGACCGAGCGCACCGACATCGCGAAGGACCCCGGTGGGGGTGCGGCCGTAGACGGCCAGCGACTGCTCGACCTCTGCGGGCTGCTCCGAGGAGTGCACATGTAGCGGAACACGCTGTGCCGCTGCCCATTCGACCACGGCAGGGATATCGTCGAGCGGAACGGCGCGCACCGAGTGCAACGCCGCGCCGATCAGCACATCGGGCCTGTCGGCGCATTCAGAGCTCAATGCCGTCACCCGCTGGGCCCAGCGCTCGCCAGTGCCATCCCCGAACCGGCGCTGTGGACCGTCGGCCAAGGGCGTGCCGTCCGGCGCGGCGGACAGGTAGCACGTGTCGAGCAGCGTCATACGGATACCAGCGTTGGCGGCGCCCTCGATCACGGCGTGCCCCATAGCATTCGGGTCAGAGTAGGGCGCTCCGCCGACGTCGTGGTGCAGATAGTGGAATTCGCCGACCGCAGTGATTCCGGCCAGCGCCATTTCCGCGTACACCGCCCGGGCCAATGCCCGGTAGCGATCAGGATTGAGTCGGTCCACCGCGTGATACATCAGGTTGCGCCAGGTCCAGAACGATCCGCGGTCGCGTTGAGTGCGCGAGCGGAGCGCCCGGTGAAACGCATGCGAGTGGACGTTGGCCAGGCCGGGCACCACGAGGCCGGTGAGCCGTCGCGCCCCTGGCACCGGTTCGGCATCGGCGCGCAGGTCTTCGATCCGGCCGTCGGCGACCGAGATCAGTACGCGATCGGCGACATTGGTACCACCGAGCCAGGCATGCTCACACCACCAGGCGTCTGTCACCGGCCGACCCGATCCGCCATCGCGTCGCCAAACGTGTCTTCCATCCGTCGGATCCCGTTTAGGCGTGCTCGGCGCTGGGCGCAGCGGTGCTTGTCGTTTGCGTGCTAGCAACATCCATCGAAGGCCGCTGCCATGTCAGATACAGATGGCTGCCCGGTAGCTGAACGTCCGGCACATGCCAGCTCCAAGACCCCGCTTCGTGGTGAGTAATGACGGCCCCCGCGGCGCCAAAACTGGCCTCGAATTTGTAATCCGCCGGTGCTGTGGCGTGCAAGTCGAGACCAAGGCTGGGCGGTCGGAGCAGATCGAGAAAGATGCTGTCTTCGAGGCGATGGTAGGAGATACGCACAGTTTCTACCGGCAACACGTTCTCGTCGCCAGGTTGAATATTCACCTTCCAGGTAACCGTGTCGTAGGGGATGAAGTTGGCATCCACCTTTTTGCGCTGTTTCTCTGCCAGCGCTTTGAGCTGCTCTGCTGACTTATCCACGCCCATCGTGGGCAGGTGCAGTCGACACAGCTGGTTGGCAGGCAATCCCGGGAGATGTGATCTCTGAACAGAGGTGCGGACCTCGAAGGTGATGGGACCGTGTGTGAGGTTCAGAATCTCGTAGGACGTGACGCACCTGACCTGGAAATATCGGTCGGGATACTCGGATGAAGATGGCATTTCATGGAACTCGTATTTGAAGACAAGGTTCTGCCGCACACAGGGCAGACGAAGGATGTCCCGGAGGTGAGTCTTGACCTTGAACGGCAGCGCATACCCCACGGCGAAGTCGATAGCGTCCTTGGCGACCTCCGAAACCAGAGTTCGTTTGACATAGCCGTCGACAGCGAAAGCTAGGATCGCGGCGATAACCATCGCGTCGCCGAATTTGTTTAGCAGCTCGGACAGCCAGCCGTGGGGCAGATGTTTGTTTAGCGCCTCGAACAGGCTCAGCACCGCGGGCAGATATTTGTTTAACAGCGCGGACAGCCACGGCCCGCCGGGCAGGTGCAGGTCCTTCCCCTCGGGAACACACATCAGGCCCACGCCCACTACAAGAATGACGAACAGGACAAGCCTGAACTTCCAACGAGCGCTTTTCGACTCTTCTTCCGGAGCTTCGGCCGACTTCTCTTCCTGGGCCTCGGGCATACCGGATAGTAGTAAGGATTGCGACGAAGAAGCAATGAGAAACCTAGGCCGCCAAATCAGCGCATGGTCACCCCGAGCGGCCCGCACCGAACGACGGGGGCGCGGAGGACTCAGCCGTGCCCCAGAGCCGATTGGGAATGGTGGCGAGCGAGAATGTGAGGTCGCCACCGGCGCTGATGATCGAGTCCGACACAAACGTGTGATCCGTGGGTTGGCCGTCGATGCTCAGGCCGTTGATGTACTTCATGCCGTTCGATGCGCCCGGGGCGGAGATTTTGATGGATTTGCCTGCGGGAAGCGCGATCTCAGCACGATCGAACAGCGGTGTGTTGACCGTGAGGAGCGTTGTCCCCGGGGTGATCGGGTACAGGCCGAGGGCCGCCCAAACGTACCAGCTGGACAGCGCGCCGAGGTCGTCGTTGCCGGGCTCACCGCCAGGCGTGGGGCGGAACAAGTCGCTGCGCACCCGGTCGACCGTCTCCTGGGTTTTCCACGGTTGACCGAGATAGTTGTACAGCCACGGCACCCCGAAGCCCGGCTCGTTCCCGATCCATAGATGGGGCTCGTTCGGGCCCGCGTTGAGCTCCGTGGTGAAGCGGTCCAACCGGTCGGCCACTGCCTGCCGGCCGCCGAGGGCGCTCACCAGGCCGGCGATGTTCTGCGGCACCAACCACACGTACTGCTCGGCGTTGCCCTCCTCGAATCCGTCCTGTCCGAAATCCGATGTGGGCCCGGAAAACCCAGAACTGACAAGGAAAGCACCCTCGGGGCTGCGCGGCGAGAGGTAACCGGTCGCCGGATTGAACAAGTTGTTCCAGTACCGCGTCCGGTTGCGGAATTCGGCGGCAATCACGGTCTCGTCCAGCGCGTCGGCGAATCGCGAAATAGCGAAGTCATCGACCGACCACTCCAGCGTGGTCGAGGCGCCGTCGATCCCATGGTCGCCGCGGAACTCATCGGTCTGCGGCGCGTAGCCGTGCTGGATGTAGGTGGCGATTCCCGGCCGCTCCACGTAGCCGCCCCGCCCGACACCGCCGTCCGTCCCCGCCTTCCGCATGTAATACAGCGCCTTTTTGAGGTCAAAGTCCTTGGCCCCGAACATGTAGAGGTTGACGATCAGCGCTACCACGCTGTCTCCGGTCATCTCGCCGGTCGCCGAATTCGCCAGCGCCCAACGCGGAAACGATCCGCTCTGCTCGGCGTCGTTCACCAGCGACTGGGCCATGTCGCTGGCCCGCTCGGGAAAGAGCAGTGCCTGCAGGGCGGCAAGGCAGCGGTAGGAGTCCCAGTCAGAGAAGTTGGTGTACTGGGTGTGCCCCTTGGCCACGGTGTGGATGCCGCCGTCGAATCCGAGGTAGCGTCCGTCCGCGTCGTTAAAAGTGTTGGGGTGCAATAAAGACCGGTAGAGGGAGGTGTAGAAGGTTGTCAGCTCGCCGATATTGGTGCCGACCACCGCGATGCGCGACAGCGCGGCATTCCATTCGCGCGATGCGGCGGCACGGACGTCGTCGAAGCTCGCTTTACCCTCGTCGGCGAGGTTCGCTCGCGCTGCGTCGACACTGATATAGGACAGCGCGGTCCGCACCTCGAGCACCGAGCCGGCCGGGAACGCCGCGTATCCCCCGCTCGAACTCGAATCCGCTCGGTGGACGCCGGCGAATACCGACTTGCCGTCCCAGGTTCCGTAGAAATTGAACGGCCGGCTGAACTTCATCGCGAAATACACTCGGTAAGAGTTGTTCTTCATGCAGAATCCGCGACTGGTCGACGATCCGGTGATCGTGGTGTTATCGCCGCCGATCTCGATGTTCGCGGCTGAGTTGCCCGCCAGCGACCCGCCGGAGCGCACTTTAAACAGGGCGGGCTTACCGTTGGGCGGGTAGTGAAACCGGCCGATGCCGGCGCGGGTGGTGGCGGTCAGTTCCGCGGTCACCCCGGTGTCGGGGAACCGCGCGGTGTAGTAGCCGGGCACGCCCACCTCGGTGTTGTCGTGGGCGATCTTCTCCCAGGCGCTCCAGGGTTGCGAGCCGATCGGGGTGGTGGTGGGCAGCATCGGGATGTCGCCGAACGCGGGGCAGCCCACCGAGGCGTGGGTCAGGCTGAATCCAGTGAAGCGCTCGTTGTCGTGGTGGTAGCCGGCGTAGGCGTCGGTGGTGTCCGGCGAGTACTGCACCATCCCGAACGGCACGGCGGCGCCGGGGAAGTTGTTGATCTGTCCACCCGTCACGCTCGACCCGGTGCCAATGAGCGTGTCGACGTGGCCGGCAGGGTTGGTGACGAACGGAGGCTTGTCGGCGCGCACCGCGAACGGAGCGCCGGTCAACATCACGCAGCCAAGCACCAACGCCGCCAAAGCGGGGAGAGCCCTTCGTGACCGCATAGCTGTCTATTACTGCATAGCCGTCACTTTGGCACTGAGCCAGCCTGCTTGTAGCAGCCGCTACGACTCCAACCGCTCCGCCGCCACGAACAAGTTATGCGGCGTCGTGTCCTGCACCTCTTCGGGCGGCCTGCGGTCGTGGCTAGCCATCAGCTCCGGCGTCGTCGTCACCGTGACGTTCCAGCCGTGGCGGCCAAACCACTCCCCGACGTCTTCGCGCTCCTCGAAGTACCAGAGTTCGTCGTTGCGGGGAAGTTCGCGCTGCGGGTCTGCTTTGGCCATCACCGCCCGTATCCGTTCCATCCGCTCGCGCCGTTTGGCGCGTATCTCGGGGTCGAGGAAGTCGGCACTGAGCGCCTCCACGGCGACGCGGCTGCCGGCGACCGTCAGCTCGTGAATACGCTCGAGCAGCAATTCTTGAGCCGCCGCAGGCAAATACGGCGTCAGCCCCTCCGCCGACCAGACGCTGGGCGCCGAGGCGTCAAAACCGGCCTGCCGCAACGCGGTTGGCCAATCCTGACGCAGATCCACCGGCACCGCGACCCGGCGGCAGGCCGGCTCGGCCCCATGCTCGTGCAACGTCGACGCCTTGAAGTCCAACACCTTGGGCTGATCCAGCTCATAGACCGTCACCCAATCCGGCCACGGCAACCGCCACGACCGCGCATCCAGACCCGCCGCCAGGATCACCGCCTGCCGGATGCCCGCACGAGTGGCGTCCAAGAAAAGCCCATCGAAAAACGCTGTCCGGCAAGCCATGTAGCTCACCATCGCCTGCATCTGCAGCGGCACCAAAGGTTCGGCCTCGAGCACCTCCGCCGGCAGCGGCTCAACGGAATGCCAATTCCACACCCCGTCGCCCGCGGCATCGAGGAAAACCTGCGCAAACGGATCGCGGATCAACGGGTTCTCGCTGCGCGTTTCGGCCGCCCGCGACGACGCCACACCCAGCGCCGTCGCACCCACGCTCTCGGTGATCTCCCAGGTGTCGTTGTCAGTTCTCGCCACGCTCATGCTCCCCTCTTCGCCGACACGAACAACGTATCGGGCGATCCGTCCTCAAGGCCCTCCGGCGGGCGCCGGTCGTAACGGGCCATCATCTCCTCGGTGCTCAGCACCGACACCTCCCAACCGTGCTCGCGCAACCAGTCGCCGACATCGGTGCGGTCCTCGAAGTACCACAACTCCTCGAAGTCGGGAAAATCGTGCTCCTCGCGCCCCAGCTGCGCAGCCAGCGCGCGGTAGCGCTGCATCTGCGCGCGCTGCCGCTCCCGCGCGTCGGGGTTGTTGAAATCCGGGCCCGGCGACTCGGCGGCCACCCGGCTGCCCGGCGCGGTCAGCGCCTGAATCCGCTCGAACAGCAGATCCTGGGCCGCAGCCGGCAGAAACGGCAACAGCCCCTCGGCGGTGAACGCGCTCGGCGCGGAAGGGTCAAAACCGGCCTGCCGCAACGCCGTTGGCCAGTCGTGGCGCAGATCGACGGGCACGGTGACCAGATTGGCCGTCGGCTGCGCGCCGCGCTCGGCCAACGTCGACGACTTGAACTCCAGCACCTTGGGCTGATCCAGCTCGTAGACCGTCACCCCGTCCGGCCACGGCAACCGCCACGACCGCGCATCCAAACCGGCCGCCAGGATCACCACCTGCCGCACACCAGCATTAGCGGCGTCGAGGAAGAATTGATCGAAAAACATTGTCCGCGAAGCCATGTAGTCGCGCATGCCCTGCATCCGCAGCGGCACGTCGGGCTCGGCCTCCAGGATCTCGGGCGGCAATTCGGAACTCCCGAACCAGTTCCACATGCCGTCCCCGGCGGCCTCCAGAAACACCCGCGCGAACGGATCGTGGATTAGCGGATTGTCGCTCTCGGTGTCCGCCGCGCGGGCCGCGGCCACACCCAGCGCCGTCGCGCCCACACTCTCGGTGATCTCCCAGCTGTCGTTATCGGTTCTCGGCACTTTCCGTTCCTCCCTAGTCAGCAGCAACCACCCGCGGAGGGTACTAGCGATTTCTGTGAGCCAAGCTAAGAATCTAGGCGGTGCCCGCCGTCCACCTCCCCACGCCGAGGCGCCAAGAACCCTTTTTACATCATAAGATGTAAGATGATGTCATGCGTACGCAGATCACGCTGAACGATGAGGAGCTCGAGCTCCTGGATCGCGCCGCCAGGGCGACCGGCGCATCCCGATCGGAACTGATCCGTCGGGCAATTCACACCACGTACGGAAGTCGAAGCACGGCAGATCGGACGGCGGCCCTGAAGCGAAGCGCCGGCTCGTGGCGAGGACGGGACTTCACCGGCGCCGACTACGTCGACGCGGTTCGCGGCAACCTCGACGACCGCTTGAGCCGGCTCGGTTTGGCGTGAAGCTGGTTGACACCACCATCGCCGTCGACCACCTGCGTGGCGTGTCCGCGGCTGTCGATCTACTCACGGCGCTGACCGACGCCGGCGATGACTTAGTGTCAAGCGAGCTAATCCGATTCGAACTCTTGGCGGGAATCCGAACCAAGGAGCTCACCGCGTTTGAGGAATTCTGCTCTGCCCTGCGTTGGGCGGAGGTGTCCGAGGATGTCGCCCGTCTCGCCGGACAACTCGCCCGTCGGTACCGAAAAAGCCACAGCGGCATCGGCGCGGTCGACTACCTGATCGCGGCGACCGCGATCGTCATCGACGCGGACCTGCTGACCACCAATGTTCGGCACTTCCCGATG
This sequence comes from Mycobacterium sp., assembly GCF_035314665.1. Taxonomy (GTDB): domain Bacteria; phylum Actinomycetota; class Actinomycetes; order Mycobacteriales; family Mycobacteriaceae; genus Mycobacterium. The sequence continues at coordinate 13,107 of NZ_DATFZD010000441.1, forward strand.
TTTACCAGGCTGCGAGCTCCCTATTAACACGCGGGGAACCGGCGTTTTCGCTCAAAGGCGGGCACATCGACACTCGCCTCCCGAAGTGACTGCTGTGACAACCGCAGCTGGTCGCGGATCACCGACTTCAAATCAGGTAAGTGGCGCCGGTCTGCGGTTATGTTGGCGACGGGCTGCTGACAGACGGGATCGTGGGACCATGCAGGTCGACGGGCGCGAGGTCACCGTTTCCGGTAGCCTGCTGCAACCGCTGACCCGCCGCACCAACGACATCCTGCGGGTCGCGCTATCGGGGGCGTTCCTGGCGGTCGTCATCACCAGTTCGCTGATCACCCGCACCCGGTGGGACGAGCTGGAGAAATCCATCTCCCGCATCGTCGGGGTGCTCACCCCCACCCAATCCGATGTGGTCTACCTGGTCTACGGCCTCGCAATCCTGGCGCTGCCGTTCATGATCCTGATCGGGCTGATCCTTTCCCGGCAATGGAAACTGATCGTCCCCTACGCGACCGCCGCGCTCATCGCCATCCTCGCGCTGTCGATCACCGGCAGGCGCATCGCGATGCCGCAATGGCACTTCGACCTCACCGACCGGCTGCCCACAGTGTTGGCGCAATTCCTCGACGACCCGCGCTGGATCGGCATGCTCGCCGCGGTGCTCACCGTGTCAGGCCCCTGGCTGCCCGCGCGCTGGCGGCACTGGTGGTGGGGGCTGCTGCTGGCGTTCGTGCCGATCCACCTTGTGGTCAGCGCCGTCGTGCCGGCCCGCGCACTGTTGGGCCTGGCGGTCGGATGGTTTGTCGGCGCGCTGGTGGTCCTCATCAGCGGCACGCCCGCGCTCGAGGTGCCGCTGGACGGCGTCGTGCGCGCGCTGAACAAACGCGGATTCATCGCGTCGGGGCTCACGGTGGTGCGGCCGGCCGGTGCCGGGCCGCTGATGCTGTCGGCCTCATCGGATGGCCGAGACGCCGACGCGGTGATCGAGATGTACGGCCCGCATCAAAGCAGCGGCGGCACGCTGCGCCAGCTGTGGAGCAAGCTGCGGCTGCGCCGCACCGAGGCCGCGCCCTTTCAGGCGTCCATGCGCCGCGCCGTCGAGCATCGCGCGCTGATGGCGATCGCCATCTGCGAGCTGGGTGTCGCCAACACCGAGGCGATCGCCGTGGGCGCGCTCGACCGCGGCTGGACGTTATTCGCGCACAAGCCTATTCGCGGCGCCTCGCTTAAGCAGTGCGCGACGGCGACGCCGGTTACCCGGGTGTGGGAATCGCTGCGAAAGCTGCAGGACCACCAGATCTCGCACGGCGATCTGCGCGACGCGGAGATCACCGTCGAGGACGGCACGGTTCTTTTCGGCGGGTTCGGGAACGCCGAATACGGCGCCACCGAAAACCAACTCCAATCCGACATCGCCCAGCTGCTGGTGACGACGTCGGCGCTCTACGGCGCCGAATCCGCGGTCAACGCGGCGATCGACGCTTTGGGCAAAGACACCGTGCTGACCGCGTCCGGCAGGCTCACGAAATCCGCTGTGCCGAAACGTGTCCGGGACTCGGTCAACGACCCAAAGGCCGTCATCTCCCGCAGCCGCGCCGCGGTGCTGCGCCAAACCGGCGCCGAGAAGATCCAAGCCGAGACGATCACCCGGTTCACCCGCGGCCAGCTCATCCAGCTGATCCTGCTCGGCGGGCTAGTCTACGTCGCGTATCCGTTCATCAGCACGGTGCCGACGTTCTTCACCGAGTTGAACAAGGCGAACTATTGGTGGGCGGTGCTGGGGCTCTTTGTCTCGGCGATGACCTATGTCGGGGCCGCGGGCACATTGTGGGCCTGTGCCGGTGGCGCCGTGGCCTACTGGAAAATCTTAGTTACCCAGGTAGCCAACACTTTTGCCGCGACCACCACCCCGGCAGGCGTCGGTGGGCTCGCGCTGAGCGTGCGGTTGCTGCAAAAGGGCGGAATGAGCGCGGTGCGAGCCACCACGGCGGTGGCACTGCAGCAAGCCGTGCAGGTGATCGTCCACGTCACGTTGCTGATCTTCTTCAGCGCCGCCGCAGGTGCGGGAACCGACCTGTCGCACTTCGTCCCGAAAGCCTCCCTACTGTACTTGCTCGGGGGCGTGGCGCTGGGCCTTGCCGGCACATTCTTGTTCGTGCCCAGGTTGCGGCGCTGGCTGGCGACGGACGTGCGGCCACAGCTCAAGGAGGTCACCACCGACCTCGTCGCGCTTGCCCGCGAACCGAAGCGACTGGGGTTGATCCTGCTCGGTTGTGCCGGAACGACTATCGGCTCGGCGATAGCGCTGTGGGCCAGCGTCCAAGCCTTCGGCGGCGACGTCACGTTCGTCGCCGTTACCGTGGTGACGATGGTCGGTGGGACCCTCGCCTCAGCCGCTCCCACCCCTGGCGGTGTCGGCGCCGTCGAAGCCGCGCTGATCGGTGGGCTCGCCGCCTTCGGCGTGCCCGCGGCCGTCGCCGTGCCGTCGGTGCTGCTGTATCGGGTGCTCACCTGCTGGCTACCGGTGTTCGTCGGCTGGCCGGTCATGCGGTGGCTGACCGACAAGGACATGGTCTAGTTACCTTGTCGCACAAAGCGTTAAGCAATCGAACAGACTTTATTACTGCGACGGACTTTTG
>NZ_DATFZD010000442.1:0-30167 GCF_035314665.1 Mycobacterium sp.
AACAAGTTTCATGGGGGTTGCGTTCAGGCTCGCCGACGAGAACGAGGTGCGGGCGATTGTCTTTCAGCGGGTACTGCCCGCCGCCGAAGTCGCTATCGCGCTGATGCTCATGTTCTTCTGGCAGTCCAGTTGGCCCAAGTCGGCCCATCCCGTGCCGTCCCTGGTGATGCTCCCCCTCGGCGGCGAGATATGGATGCGCTCATACTTCGTCGTGCTCATCGCAGTCGTCGGCTACATCGGACATATGGCGCTGCGGACACTGATCACGCTTTACCGTGTCGCCCCAGGCGCGCGGTCGACCATCATCATGTACCTCGCGGCCTACGCCCTCGCGGCCCTCGCGTCGGCGGTGCAGCTCGGCACCATGTTCGTTCCATCCGTTCGCCCGCTCAACCCCGGCGGGGCGCTCGTGTGGACTCTGATGTGCGCGTGCGTGATCCTGTCGGCGATAGGGTCGGCCTGGTCGTGGCGACGCACGCTCGCCCCGTTCCGGCCACTCATCAAGGCCACAGGCGCGCGGCTCTGAGCCGCCGCTGTCACGCCCGCGTCAGCGTGAGCAGGTGCTGGTAGCTCGCGCCAAGCTCTGAAGCAGCGGCACCACTTTCGAGGTTTGTGGATCGGAAACTGTGGTCACGTTGGTCCGCCTGGGCATGGTGCAGTTAGCTTAGCCGCCCTAACAGTGTCATATCTGGTATGCCGCATTGAGCGCGTCGTGCTGACGTTGGGCATGACTGCGCAAGTCCTTGCTCGCGACATCCTGGTCGGGTTCGCCCACGACGCAAGGGCTTTCATCGCCGGGATTACACATGCCCGGGGCGGCAAACCGGGCCAGCCAGGCGTCCAGGTTGGCGCGCAGCTCCGGCGAAGCGACCAGCTTGCCGACGCTCATCCCGTCGGGCCGCTGCGCCGACCAGGTGAAGCCGCGCTGCCGGGCGCGGTCAATGTCCGAAAACTTTCCGTCGGGATTGATCAGCACCGCGCACCGGTTCGCCACCTTCTCCAGCTGGTCGGGCCGCAGCTTCGTCGCCTGCTGGGCCAGGAAGCGCTCCGCGCACTCAGCTAGGTCGACAGGGGTGTCCGCCGGCAGGTCACGCACGAACGTCTGAATCACCCGCAAGTGCTGCTCGTCGAGCATGCCGTCCCGCCAGGCCTGGGCAGTCGCCGGCAACTCCGGCGGCAGCGTCTCGCCGGTAATCGTCATCCGCGGTGCGAGCTGTCTGGCATCGCGCATCCGGCGACGCGCCTCGGCGCAGCTGATCCGCAGCCAATCGGCGATCACCTTGTGGACCGGGCCGCCGACGTCGGCCGGATCCTCCTCGGCCAGGCCCGCGATGAGATCGTGGCTGGGCACCTTCTGCTGACGCCGGGCGGTCTCCAGCCGCTCGAGTGCATGCAGCCGGACCCCGGGAGCGTACTTGTCGAGGTTCAACTCGCCGGTCGTCGCCACGGCCGCGTCCAGCGCGTCGAAGGCGGCGACCACCTCGGGCGGCACGGCGATGCAAGTCGAACCCATGTTCGAAACAATACCCAGGCCCGGGGACGTCGGCCGCCGTCGAAGACCCAACTGTGGATAAAGGCCGAACTGGGGATAACTCGGCCCGTCTAGGGTGAACTCATGCGGGTAGCGGTGCTGGGATCGAAGGGCAAAGTCGGCGCGACGATGGTCCAGGCGGTGCAGACCGCCGAGGATCTGACCTTGTCGGCCGAGGTGGACGCCGGTGATGCGCTGAGCTTGCTGACCGACAACAACACCCAGGTCGTCATCGACTTCACTCATCCCGACGTCGTGATGGACAATCTGAAGTTTCTGATCGACAACGGCATTCACGCTGTCGTTGGAACTACCGGCTTCACCGACGAACGACTGCAGCAGGTGCGGGCGTGGCTAGCCGCAAAACCGGATGTCGCGGTGCGCATCGCGCCCAACTTCGCGATCGGGGCGGTGTTGTCCATGCATTTCGCCAAGCAGGCCGCACCCTTTTACGAGTCCGTCGAGGTCATCGAACTGCATCACCCGCACAAGGCCGATGCCCCATCGGGAACGGCCGCTCGGACGGCCGCCCTGATCGCCGAAGCACGAAAAGGCCTGCCGCCCAACCCAGATGCCACCACGACGAGCTTGCCGGGCGCACGCGGTGCCGATGTCGACGGTGTCCCAGTGCACTCGGTGCGGTTGGCCGGGCTGGTGGCCCACCAGGAAGTGTTGTTTGGCACCGCGGGGGAGACGCTGACCATCCGCCACGACAGCTTGGACCGCACGTCGTTCGTGCCCGGTGTGCTGTTGGCAGTCCGTCGGGTCGCCGAGCATCCCGGCTTGACAGTGGGAATTGAGTCTCTGCTCAATCTGCAATGACCGAAATGACCGAAGCGTCGCGCGGTGTGCGCATCCAGCTGACGATCGCGTTCATGTGCGCGGCGCTGCTGGTGTACATCGTGTTGCTCGGCCGATCCGCCGTGTTGATGATCACCTCTGGGCGTGCCGTCGCCGTCGTCCTGGGCGTGGCGCTGTTGATCTTGCCCGCGATCGGTCTCTGGGCGATGGCCGCGACGTTGCGCGCCGGGTTCACCCATCAGAAGCTGGCCCGACTCGTCGCCGAAGACGGGATGGAGCTTGACGTCAGCGCGCTGCCGCGCCGACCATCTGGTCGCATCGAGCGCGACGCGGCCGACGCCCTGTTCGACACGGTCCGTGCTGAATTGGACAGCGATCCCGACGACTGGCGGCGCTGGTACCGGCTGGCGCGCGCCTACGACTACGCCGGCGATCGCGGCCGCGCGCGAGAAGCCATGAAGACCGCCTTGGAGCTGTATCGAGCACTGCAGGGCCGCGAATGAGTAAGACGCTGTTGGTAATTCACCACACCCCGTCGCCGGCAACCCGCGAACTGCTCGAGGCCGTGCTCGCGGGAGCCAACGACCCTGAGATCGACGGCGTCGAGGTGGTAGTGCGGCCCGCTCTCGCGGCGACCGTCCCCGACGTGCTCGACGCGGACGGCTACTTGTTCGGTACCACAGCCAATCTCGGTTATATGTCCGGGGCGCTCAAGCATTTCTTCGACACCGTCTACTACCCGAGTCTGGATCACGTGGCGGGCCGCCCCTATGGCCTCTGGGTACACGGCAACAACGACACCGTCGGCGCGGCGACGTCGGTGGAAAAGGTGGCCACCGGAATGTCGCTGGCCAAAGCCGCCGACGCACTGGAGATCACCGGCGCAATCGATGCCGCGGTCCGAGAGCGTGCCTACGAGTTGGGTGGCACGCTTGCCGCGACGCTGATGGAGTGAGCATGCTGGATGTCATGCACTCCGAACGCCGTGTGGTGGCAGCGCTGGTGGCGTTGCACGCGGTCGAGGTGGCCGGGCTCCTAGCGGCCGCAATCGTGACCCTGGATCTGGCGCGCTCGAATCCTGGTCGCGGGATGGGGATCGCTGCGCTGTTGCTGCTGCTGGCGATGGTCTGGGTCGGATGGCAGGGTTACCGACTGCTCGCCGGGCACAGGTCGCTGAACGTGGCCGGGCTGTCGGTGCAGTCGGGGGTGGTGATGGTTGCTATCGCGGTGGCCACCCAGAACCTCGCCGCCGGTGCAATCGGGATCGTGTTGGGGTGCGCGGTGCTCGCGGGTTGGGGTCGATTGGCCAAGACCGGTTCAGCGCCGACCGATCCGGTCGGCGTAGCGCCTCCGCCGCAAACCGTAGAAGTCGCAGCGGCTGGACCGGCCACACAGCTCGGGGTCAGCGGAGCAGTGCTGACTGTGCTGACGGCATTAGTGGTGCTGGCCGCGCTGAGTGTGCGCAGCAATGTCGTGTTCGGACTGGCGATTCTGGCCGTTATCTTCATCCCCCTCGAACGACTGTTCGCGCTGCACCCCCGCCGCGTGCTGCGCCGCGGGTGGCGTACCGACGTGGTGCACTATCTGGTCAACGGTGCCGCGTTGAAGGTGGGGCTGGTGGTCTCGGTGATCGCTGTGGGCAGTGTGTTGCGCGCGTTCGTGCCCGCACCGCTACGGCTCGGTATCGCCGCGAGTCCAACCTGGGTGCAGATCGTTGCTGGATTCGCGATCACCACGATTGGCGGCTATGCGGGGCACCGCGCAGCGCATGAGGTGCCGCTGCTGTGGCGGTTCCACCGGGTGCACCACAGCGTCCGCGACATGGATTGGCTTGCCGCCAATCACTTGCACCCGCTGGACGAGACCTTCGGTCGCTCTGCCGCCGTACTGCCGCTGTATGCGCTGGGCTTCGGCCGGGTCAGTCTCGGCGCGTTCGTCATCCTCATCACGGTGCAAGCCATCTTCATCCACGCCAACGTCCGGATCAGCTGGGGCCCGCTGCGCTGGGTGATCGCCACTCCGCAGTTCCACCATTGGCATCACGCCCGCGAGGCGGAGGTCTACAACACCAATTTCGCCGGCGAGTTCCCGGTTCTGGACGCCTTATTCGGAACTTTGTATCTTCCCGCAGACCGCTGGCCGGCGCAGTACGGTATCGACGATGTCGAGCCGGATGGATATCTGCGTCAGCTTGCCTGGCCGCTACGCACCCGGTGCGCGACTGACTCCGACGCGGAGCGCCCAAAGTTAGTTGGACAAGGGACAATCGCGCCGGTGTCTCCCTCAAGCAGGCAAAGCGGCAGCGTCTTCTAAGGGTCGATATGCGTTGGTGGCGTGGCCAAGATGGCGTCGCCGGCAGGTGGATTGCCGGCGCTCATCAGGTAGCAGTCGGTCTCCCCTTGAAACCGAAGCCCGTTCGGGTAGTACGTCATGCAGCGTTGCCACAGACCGTCAGAGGTGACGGGGTCGTCGCACATCTGTGCAAGTGGGTGCCCCGGCCAATCCGGGTTTATGCATCCTGCGCTTGCCGGGGGTGCCGCAGTGATCAGTCCGCTTGCCATCACAATGCCGGCCAGTCCCGCGACGATGTATTGCTTCATGCTGCTCTGACCTTTCGCTGAGGGTTGTCGGCTCAGTCGTCGATGTGCGTGGGTGGGTCATTGAAGGCGGCACCCCAAGGATGCTGGTCGGGACCCATCACATCGCACCTGTGCGATGGCAGGTAAGTGGTTGAGCGGTCGGTACCGGTGCCGCCAATCATCGTTTCAAATACCACGCAGCGTTGCCAGGTGCCGTCAGGCTGGACGGGTCCATCGCACCTGCTGAGAGCGCCCATCCATCCGCCGTACAGGCAGCCGGCGCCGGCCGGGGGTGCCGCGCTGATCAGTCCGCCTGCCACCACCATGCCAGCCAGTCCTGCGACGAGGTATTGCTTCATAACTCGCTCCCTTGCATCGCCGCTGGCTATGAGATTACTGGTTACGTGGGTCGGGTTTGCTGCGTTTGGCGGAAGTTTGCTGAGCAGCCCCGCCACAGTCACAAAACCGCGGTAGCGGATGATGTGATCCGGATGCGATATGGTCATCCCGACGAAGGACCGGATGTGACGCGAGTGCTGATCGCCAACCGTGGTGAGATCGCGCTCCGAATCATCAGAACCGCAACCGAATTGGGACTCGGCACGGTGGCCGTCTACGCCGAGGACGATGCCGACAGCCCGCACGTGCACGCCGCCGACGAAGCAATCGGCCTGCCCGGCGCCGGCCCGGCCGCCTATCTGGATCATGCCGCGATGTTGGCGGCCGCCAAGAAGTCCGGCGCCGAGTTGATCCACCCCGGTTACGGGTTCCTCAGCGAACAGGCGGAATTCGCGCGCGCTTGCGCGACGGCGGGGTACACGTTCGTTGGGCCAGATGCTGCCGTGCTCGAACTGTTCGGCAACAAGTCGTCAGCCCGCAGAGCCGCAGTCGCCGCCGGGGTGCCGGTGCTACCCGCCACGGACGGGCCCAGCAGCGTCGAGGACATCCGTGCATTTGCCGCCGACCACGACGAAGCGATCGTGATCAAAGCGCTTGCCGGCGGCGGCGGCCGGGGGATGCGGATAGTCCGCAGCGCCGACCAAATCGACAATGCCTACCGGCAGTGCGCGGCCGAAGCCCAACTCGGCTTCGGCGACCCGGCGCTGTTCGCCGAGGCGCATCTGGCCGATGCGCGACACATTGAGGTGCAGATCGTTGCAACGCCGTCCCGCGCACTGGCGCTCGGTGACCGGGACTGCAGCATTCAGCGACGCTACCAAAAGCTGGTCGAAATCGCTCCGGCACAGGGTATTTCCACAACGATGCGTCGCGACCTGCACCGGGCCGCTGCTCGGCTCTGCGCACAGGTCGACTACTGCGGAATCGCCACGGTCGAGTTTCTGGTGACAGGTGAGCAATTCGTCTTTCTTGAGGTCAATCCCCGAATCCAGGTGGAGCACACCGTGACCGAGGAGGTCACCGGGATCGACCTGGTCGCGGTGCAGCTCAGAATCGCCGGCGGAGCAGCTTTCCACCAGTTGAGGTTGCCGGCAGGCATCGTCGCTGGCGGCAGCGAAGTGGTCGGTGCGCCCGCGGCGGTGCGCGGCATCGCGATCCAGACGCGGGTCAACATGGAAACCATGGATGCCGACGGCTCGGTCATACCCACCGCGGGCACCTTGACGGTGTTTACGCCGCCGAGCGGGCCCGGTGTGCGCGTCGATACCTTCGGCCGTCCCGGGCTGACGCCGAGCCCGCGTTACGACTCGCTGCTGGCCAAAGTGATTACCCGGGTGCGCGGATCGTCGTTTACTGCGGCGCTGCGTAAAGCAGAGACGGCCCTGGCCGAATTCGGTATCGAGGGAATTCGCACCAATATCGGATTCTTACGAGAAGTTCTGTCGCACAGCCAAATTCGCTCAGGTCTGGTCACCACAGGTTTCGTCGACGAGAACCTTGCAACCTTGGTCGGCGCCGCGCAGTCTCGTCGTCATGAGAGCCGAGTCGCACCGCTCGAGCTGTATCCGGGCGAGGAGGTGCTGCGCGCACAGTTGGCCGGCACCGTTGTCGAGGCGGCCGCGGAAGGTGCCGAGTTCGCTGCGGGCGCGCAGCTGGTCGTGCTCGAGGCGATGAAGATGCAGCATGTGCTGACCGCGCCGGACGCGGTGTGCACGGTTCGGACTCTGGTGACGCCGGGGCAGGTTGTCGGAACCGGAGATCCGTTGGTGGTCTTCACCCGTACCGGCGTGGGCGCGCAGGCTCAGGGTCTTGCGGGCATCGCCGACCGCGACCTGGACCGGGATCGTGGTGACCTCGACGAGGTTCGTCGCCGTCACCAACTCACTCTGGACGAGGGCCGTCCGGCTGCTATTACCAAGCGGCACAAGCAGAATCGGCGCACCGCCAGGGAGAACATCGCTGACCTGGTGGACCCGGGCAGCTTTGTCGAATACGGCGCGCTGACGCTCGCGGCGCAGCGCAGTAGGCGCTCCGAGGACGACCTGATCGCCAACACCCCGGCGGACGGCCTGGTCGCCGGGGTAGCACGAATCGGGGGAGCCGAGGCGGCCGTGCTGTCTTATGACTACACCGTGCTCGCCGGCACACAGGGCATGCGCAACCATGCCAAAACCGACCGGGTTTTCGACGTGGCCGCCCGCAGGAAGCTGCCGGTGGTGCTGTTCGCGGAGGGCGGCGGTGGCCGCCCCGGTGACACCGACGTCGCCAGTGTCGCCGGTCTCGATGTGCCGACGTTCCGCGCGCTCGGGGCACTCAGCGGCGAAGTTCCGTTGGTGTCGATTGTTTCCGGGCGTTGCTTCGCCGGCAATGCGGCCCTGGCCGGAGCCTGCGATGTGATCATCGCAACCCCGGACGCGAACATCGGCATGGGCGGCCCGGCAATGATCGAAGGCGGTGGACTCGGTGAGTACCGGCCGGAGGACATCGGGCCCATCGACGTACAGCGGCGTAACGGGGTCGTCGGTCTGGTCGCGCGCGACGAGGCGCACGCGGTAGCACTGGCCAAACAGTACCTGTCGTATTTCGGAGGCCCGGTCGTCGACTGGGAGGCTCCGGACCCGCGGCGGGCGCGACATGCCGTGCCGGAGAACCGGTTACGGGCCTACGACGTGCACCACGCGATCGAATCGGTCGTCGACGTCGGATCCGTGCTGGAATTGCGGCCCGACTACGGAGTCGGGGTGGTGACCGCGCTCGTCCGCGTCGAAGGCGTGGCATTCGGATTGCTGGCCAACAGCAGTCATCATCTGGGCGGGGCCATCGACGCCGAAGCGGCGGACAAGATCGCTGACTTCCTCACGCTGTGCGAATCTTTTGGGCTGCCAATCATTTCGTTGTGCGACACACCTGGCTTCATGGTCGGCCCGGATGCCGAAGTGCATGGCGCGGTCCGGCGGATGAGCCGGCTGTTCATCGTTGGCGCCCGGCTGACCGTGCCGTTCGGGATGATCATTCTGCGCAAGGGTTATGGGCTGGGAGCAATGGGCATGGCCGGCGGCTCATTCCATGCCCCGGAGTTCACGGTGGCCTGGCCGACGGGGGAGATCGGCGGGATGGGCCTCGAAGGTGCTGTGCGGCTGGGCTTCAGCAAGGAACTGGCCGCCGTCGTCGACGCAAGCGAACGTCAGAACCTGTTCGACAAGTTGGTTGAGGCGGCCTACCAACATGGCAAGGCGCTCACCTCGGCTACCACTTTCGAGCTCGACGATGTGATCGATCCAGCGGAGTCCCGGGCGTGGATCACCCGGCTGCTATCCAGAAATGAAGGGAGTCGGTTGTGAAGGTCGCCGAAAAGGTCGCCATCGTCACCGGTGGCGGCAACGGCATCGGCGGCGCGTTGGCCGCCAAGCTGGCGCACCAGGACGCGCGCGTTGTCGTCGCCGATCTGGACGCCAACGCTGCGCGATCGGTGGCAGACGGGATCAACGCCGAGCGGCCCGGTGCGGCAATCGCTGCGGGCGCGGATGTCACCGACACGGCGCAGATCCAGCGGTTGATCACCCTCGCGGAAAGCGGATTCGGCCCGGTCGATATGTATTTCGCGAATGCGGGCATCACCGGCGTCGTGGGCCTGGAGGCCACCGAGAAGGAGTGGGACCGGTCCATTGACGTCAACCTGCGGGCGCATATCCGCGCTGCGCAATTGCTGATACCCGATTGGGTCGAACGCGGCGAAGGCTACTTCATCAGCACCGCCTCGGCGGCAGGGTTGCTCACCCAACTGGGATCGGCGACCTACGCGGTGACCAAGCATGCCGCTGTCGGGTTCGCCGAGTGGCTGAACATCACCTACGGCGACCAAGGGGTGCGGGTGAGCTGTTTGTGCCCGATGGGGGTGAACACCAAGCTGCTGTATGAAGGCGAGCAGACCGGTCACCCGCTCGGTGAGCTGGCCACCCGAGCGGTGACCACCGCGGGCGACGTCTTGGAACCGGCGGACGTGGCCGACAGCGTGCTGGCGGCGATCGAGGAGGAGCGCTTTCTGATCCTGCCGCACGCCATCGTGCTGGACATGTACCGGCAAAAGGCCACCGACTACGACCGCTGGCTGAGCGGCATGCGCCGCTACCAGCGCAGCCTGCAAGGAGACACGCTGTGACCGCCCAAAACACGAACGCCCAGAATCTGGCCGGCCGAACCGCGATCATCACCGGCGCCTCGCGCGGTATCGGGCTGGCCATTGCGCAGCGACTGGCCGCCGACGGCGCGAACGTGGTGCTCACCGCCCGTAAGCAGGAAAGCGCCGACGCCGCGGCCGAACAGGTCGGCGGCAGCGCGATCGGTGTGGCCGCCCACGCCGTCGAGGAGGACGCCGCAAAACGCTGCGTCGATCTGACCCTCGACCGCTTCGGCGGCATCGACATCCTGATCAACAACGCCGGCACCAACCCGGCATACGGCCCGCTGATCGAGCAGGATCACGCCCGGTTCGGCAAGATTTTTGAGGTCAACCTGTGGGCGCCGTTGCTGTGGACGTCGCTCGCGGTCAAGGCCTGGATGGGTGAGCACGGCGGTGCCATCATCAACACCGCCTCGATCGGCGGCATGCATTCGTCGCCGAACATGGGGTTGTACAACGCCACCAAGGCCGCGCTGATTCACGTCACCAAGCAACTGGCACTGGAACTTTCACCGCGAGTCCGGGTGAATGCGATCTGCCCAGGCGTGGTTCGCACCAGGCTCGCCGAGGCGCTGTGGAAGGACCACGAAGAGCTCGTGTCGGCGCGGACCGCGCTGGGACGCGTCGGCGAACCGCCCGACGTCGCGGCTGCGGTTGCCTTCCTGGTATCGGACGAGGCGAGCTGGATCACCGGCGACACCATGGTGATCGACGGCGGCCAGGTACTCGGCGACGCGGGAGGATTCCGATGAGCGCCGACGAGCAGGCGATCGCTGAGGATTTGCGCGCCCGGGTTCGGGCGCTGCTCGACGAGCACGACCCGTCAAGCAGTGACCCACAGGATTTCCTGGCGGCGCGATTCGACGCCGGTCTGGCGTGGGTGCACTTCCCACGCGGTTCCGGCGGGCTGGAGCTGCCGCGAAGTTTTCAGTCGCAGGTCGAAGCCGACCTCGCCGCGGCGGGCGCGCCGCCGGGAGGCGGACCACACAACGGCATCGGGATGGGCATGGCGGCGCCGACGATTGCCGCCTTCGGCACCGCGGAGCAGCAGCGAAAGTTCCTGCGGCCGTTGTTCACCGGAGAGCACTTCTACTGTCAGTTGTTCAGTGAGCCGGGCGCCGGATCCGACCTGGCCGGGGTTTCCACCCGCGCGGTGCGGGACGGCTCGGAAGGTGGGGACTGGATCGTCAATGGGCAGAAGGTGTGGACGTCGAGCGCGCAGAAAGCCCAGCGGGCGATCCTGGTCGCACGGACCGACCCGACCGTGCCCAAACATCAGGGGCTGACCTATTTCGTGTGTGACATGACCGACCCCGGCGTCGAGGTCCGTCCCCTGCGCCAGATCACCGGTGAAGCCGAGTTCAACGAGGTGTTCCTGACCGACGTCCGGGTACCCGACGCGAACCGGCTCGGCGCCGAGGGCGGCGGCTGGAAGGTCGCGACCACCACGCTCAACAACGAACGTGTTGCCATCGGGTCGATGGCCGGCATCGGCCGCGAAACCGGGATGATCGGAAAGGTCGCCGGCGCCTGGCGGGCCGAACCGCAGCTGCGCAATCCGGCAATGCACGACGAGCTGATGCGGCTGTGGGTGGAAGCGGAGGTCGCCCGGCTGACCAGCCTGCGGCTGCGCCAGCGGCTCACCGCCGGTCAGCCCGGCCCGGAGGGCGCCGGAATGAAGGTGACGTTCGCCCGTCTGGCCCAGGCGATTTCGGGCTTCGAAATCGAGTTACACCCCGAATTTGGTCTGCGTTACGACGATTGGACCATGCGTCAGCCCGAGGGGGTCGATTTCACCGGGCGTGAGCCCGGGTATCGCTACCTACGGGCCAAGGGCAACTCGATCGAGGGCGGCACGTCGGAGATCCTGCGCAACACCATCGCCGAGCGCATCCTCGGACTGCCGCCGGAACACCGGGTCGACAAGGACATTGCTTTTAAGGATCTAGACAAATGAGCGATCTGTTGTACTCCGACACCGAAGAAGCATTGCGGGACAGCGTGCGCCGCCTGTTCGCCGACCGGTGCCCGCCGGAATCGGTGATGAGCGTCTATGACCCTGCCCCGCATGACTTTTCGAATGTTTGGCACACTCTGGCCGCCGATCTGGGCATGGCCGGCCTGCTGGTGCCCGAGCAACTCGGCGGCGCGGGCGCGAGCGCCCGCGAGGCGGCCGTGGTGATGGAGGAGATCGGACGGGCCGTCGCGCCGGTGCCGTTTCTGTCCAGCGCGGTGCTGGCCACCGTCGCGCTGTTGGAGGCCGCCGGTACCGAGGCCACCGAGACGGTCAAGGGATTAGCGGCCGGCTCGCTCACCGCCGCGCTGGTGGTGCCGCTGTCCACCGCGCCCGACGACGCGGTTGGCGGTGTCGCCTGGAGCGGCGACGGGCTGACCGGACGAGTCACCAGTGTGGCCGGCGCGGGCGAGGCCGACGTCCTGGTGGTCCCGGCGACCGGACCCGATGGGCTGGAGTTGCACACCGTCTCTCGTGACGCGGCGGGCGTCGACGTGTCGCCGGTGCTCAGCCTCGATATGACGAGGCCCCTTGGAAATATTGAATTTTCGTCGGCTGCGTCGTCGCGCGTCGGCGCTGCCGAGGCTGCGGTGCGGGCGGCGCTCGAGACGGGTGCGGCCCTGCTCGCGTCCGAGCAGCTCGGCATCGCGCAGTGGTGCTTCGATACCACGCTGGCTTACGCCAAGCAGCGCAAGCAGTTTGGCCGGGCGATCGGGTCCTACCAGGCGATCAAGCATCGGCTGGCCGATCTGTGGATCGAAGTCAATGCCGCTGCGGCGGCGGCCCGATATGCCGCCGACACCTGCGCTCGGCGAGACGACGACGCGACGATCGCCGCGGCTGTCGCGCAGGCCTATTGCAGCGGAGCGGCCGTGCACGCTGCCGAAGAATGTGTTCAGCTGCACGGCGGCATCGGAATGACGTGGGAGTACCCGGCGCATCTTTACCTGAAGCGAGCCAAGAGCGATCAATTGGCGTTCGGCACCGCTTACCGCCATCGCGCACGGTTGGCCGAGTTGGTCGACCTGCCGGTGTCCTAGCCAAAAGGAGTTCAACCATGGACAAACGCATCCTCGGCGACAACCTCGAGGTTTCGGCGATCGGATTGGGCTGCATGGGCATGAGCCGCGGCTTCGGACCGTCGGGGTCCAGGGCCGAGATGATCGCGGTGATCCGCGCCGCCGTTGACCGCGGTGTCACCTTCTTCGACACCGCCGAAGCCTATGGCGACAACGAAGAACTGGTCGGCGAAGCCTTGGCGCCATTCGCGGGGCAGGTGGTGATCGCAACCAAATTCGGCTTCGCCTTCGCTGCCGACGGCAACATCAACGGACTGAATAGCCGGCCCGAGCACATCAAAGACGTTGCCGACAATTCGTTGCGGCGCCTTGGCGTCGAGACCATCGACCTGCTCTACCAGCATCGGGTGGACCCCGAGGTTCCGATCGAGGACGTGGCCGGGACGGTCAAGGAGCTGATCGGTGAAGGCAAGGTGCAGCATTTCGGGATGTCGGAAGCGTCGGCGAAGAACATTCGTCGCGCCCACGCGGTGCAACCCGTGACCGCCCTGCAAAGCGAATACTCGCTGTGGTGGCGGGAACCCGAGACGGAAATACTGCCGACGCTGGCCGAACTCGGCATCGGCTTCGTGCCGTACAGCCCGCTGGGTAAAGGCTTCCTCACCGGAAGTATCCGCGAGAGCACACAATTCGACAGCTCCGACATCCGCAGCAGCATCCCGCGCTTTGCCGCCGACGTCCGCGAGACAAACCGCGCAGTGGTCGACCTCCTGCAGACGATCGCTGCCCGCAAGGGCGCGACGCCCGGCCAGATCGCGTTGGCCTGGCTGCTCGCACAGCAGCCGTGGATAGTGCCGATTCCCGGCACCCGTCGGCTGGAACGGTTGGAGGAAAACCTGGGCGCGGCCGACGTCGAGTTGACGGATGCCGATTTGCGTGAAATCGATGACGCCGCAGCGCATATCGAGGTACAGGGCGCGCGCTATCCCGACTTCATGAAGCGGTTGATCGGCCGCTGACCCGGCGCGCCACCTCGCCGTACCGCTCGACGCGGTCCGAATCGCCCAGGGCGCTAAGAGAGTTGTACAGCACGATCCGGGTCGCGATCGTGGCGTACTTCGCGGTGAGCGCGTCGGCCAAGCCATCCCAGGTCGACTCGGTGGCGAAGACGGCGATGTGCTCGTCGGATATCTGGGCCGCCATGCCGGCGAAGTCGCCGGCCTTCTGCTTCTCGCGAATCCGAGCGGTCGTGCCGTCGAACCCGGCCTCATCCCAGACGAACGCGTAATTCGGTGTGCTCCCGTAGAAGCTCATGCTGGCTCGCACGAGTTCTCGTTCCTTGTCGCGCTCTTCGTCGCCGTCGCCGACGATCGTCATCACCGGCACGATGAGCGCGATGTCCGACGGTGAACGTCCCGTCTTCGCCGCTCCTTCGGCGATGTTCGGCAGCGCGTGACGGGTCAGGTAGCCGGGCTCGCCGAGGGGATGGATGTGTACCCCGTCGGCCACTTCGCCCGCCATCCGCAGCATCCACGGATTCACCGCGGCGATATCCACTTTGGGGTCGGGAGTGTCGATGGGCCCCGGGCTCCATTGCGGCGTAATGAAATCGAGATTGTAAAACTCGCCGTGGTGATCGAGTTTTCCGGTGCGAAAGGCCGAGAAGCACGCCTTGACGGCGAGCAGGTAGTCGCGCAGCCGTGGACCGGGCCGCTCGAAGTCCACGCCGTAGCGCCGCACGACGTGCGTGCGCACCTGCGTCCCCAGACCGAGCCGGAACTTGCCGCCGGTGGCCTCCTGAAGCTCCCAGGCGGTGGCCGCCGTGACGAACGGGCTACGCGGAAAGGCCACCGCGACGCCGGTGGACATCTCGAGCTCGGGTGCGGCCTGCGAGGCGACGGCGACGTTGAGGTAGGCCGTGCGGCCCGTTTCGGTGAACAACAGGCCGGAGAACCCGGCGGATTGGGTTCGTCGGGCGAGGTCGCCGATCCGGCCCAGCGGTGCCGGGGTCGTCATCGCGTCTACGTGCATGGGTGGGAGCCTACGACCGCGATCCGGCCCCCTCCCGCGGCTAGCCCAAGTGTGCCCCGAAGAAGTCACGCATCGCGTTCCAGTGCCGGTCGGCCGCGACGGCATCGTAGGGCGCGTTGTCCGGAACGGCGAAGCCGTGCGCGGCCGGATACGTCTCGATCGTGTGCTCGACGCCGGCCGCCGTGAGCGCCTTGTCGAGCTGCTCGGCGTGGTCGTCGGTGAACGACGCGTCGTTCTCAGCGCCGCCCACGTAGACCGCTGCCTGGATCTGGTCGGCCCGCAGGTGCGGGCTGTCGGCCTGGTCGGTGACCAGCCCGCCGCCATGGAAGGACGCCGCGGCCGCCACCCGGTCCGGAACGAGCCCGGCGACGGTCAATGCCGCGCGCCCGCCCATGCAGTAGCCGGTGATGCCGAATTTCGTGCCGCTGACCTCGGGTCGGCCGGCCAAGTAGTCGAAATACGCGTTCGCATCGGAGGCCCAGTTCTCGGGGCCGATGCTGCCGATGAATGACATCAGGCGCTTGCGCTCGTTGTCGTCGGTGAATGCGGTCGCCATGTCGAACGGTGCCCAGTCGCCCTGGCGGTAGTAGACGTCGGGCACCAGCACCGCGTAACCGAAGTCGGCCAGCTTGGCGCCCATCTCGTCGAAGGTGTCGCGCACACCGCCGGCGTCGGGGTACATGACCACCCCGGGCCAGGGACCTTCGCCTTCGGGGGTGAACAGTCGGACGGTGCAGGTGCCGTCGGGAGTGGTGATGGTGTCGGTGATGTTCGGCATGCCATCCGTTCTACTCCGCGGAGTTGGACGTAAGCTGGCCGCGTGCCAATCGCCACGCCGTACGAGGATCTACTGCGCCTGGTACTCGAGCGGGGCACCCCCAAATCCGACCGCACCGGCACCGGCACCCGCAGCCTGTTCGGCCACCAGATGCGGTACGACTTGTCGGCCGGCTTCCCGCTGATCACCACCAAGAAGGTGCACCTCAAGTCGGTGGTCTACGAGCTGCTGTGGTTTTTGCGCGGTGACTCCAACGTCGGCTGGTTGCACGAGCACGGAGTAACGATCTGGGACGAATGGGCCAGCGACACAGGTGATCTCGGTCCGGTCTACGGCGTGCAGTGGCGGTCCTGGCCGACGCCGTCCGGCGAACAGGTCGACCAGATCAGCGCTGCGTTGCAGCTGCTGCGGACCGATCCGGATTCCCGACGCATTATCGTCTCGGCATGGAACGTCGGCGAGATTCCGCGGATGGCGCTGGCGCCGTGTCATGTGCTGGTCCAGTTCTATGTGGCCGACGGTCGGCTCAGCTGTCAGCTCTACCAGCGCAGCGCCGACCTGTTCCTCGGTGTGCCGTTCAACATCGCCAGCTATGCGCTGCTGACCCACATGATGGCCGCGCAGTCTGGTTTGGCGGTCGGCGAGTTCATCTGGACCGGCGGTGATTGCCACATTTACGACAACCACGTCGAGCAGGTCGCCGAACAGCTGAGCCGCGACCCGCGGCCATACCCGAAACTTGTTTTGGCGCATCGTGATTCGATCTTCGACTACACCTACGACGACGTCGTCGTGCAGAACTACGATCCGCATCCGGCGATCAAAGCGCCCGTCGCGGTATGACGCCTCCCGGCGGCGAACTGGGTCTGATCTGGGCTCAGTCGACGTCGGGAGTCATCGGCCGTAGCGGCGGTATTCCATGGCAGCTGCCGGAGGACCTGACCCACTTCAAAGCGCTGACGATGGGTCACACCGTGGTGATGGGCCGCCGTACCTGGGAGTCGCTGCCGGCGAAGTTTCGTCCGCTGCCGGGCCGCAGAAATGTCGTATTGACCCACCAGACTGGCTTCATGGCTGAAGGCGCAACGGTGGTGCGAAGCCTGGACGAGGCGTTGACCGATCCGGACACCTGGGTCGTGGGCGGGGAACAGATCTATACACTCGCGATGCCGCGGGCCAGCCGCTGCGAAGTTACCGAGGTCGACATCGATCTGCCCCGCGATGACGGCGACGTCGTCGCCCCACTGCTCGATGAGACGTGGACCGGTACAACGGGGGAGTGGGAGACCAGCCGCACCGGGCTGCGCTACCGGTTCCACACCTACCTCCGCTCATGAGCGCTCGGTCTGCGCCGACGGTACGACCTGACATATCCTCGACTAGAGGCCGGTCATAGGCGTCGAGCAGGCGATTTCAGAAGGGGGCATTGGCGATGGAACCCGAATCCGCGAGGGCGTTTTCTCGCACGTTGGGGGGCTATAAGCCGGCTGCGGTGGACGCTTATATCGAGGAGCTGGCCACCAAGCAACAGTTGCTGCTCGACGACGTCGAGAACTTAAGGACCCGGCTCAAAGACCTCGACGATGAATCAGCCGCGTTGCGCAAGGAGGTGACCCTCCTCACGGACACTTCACCGTCGCCGCACGCGGTCCAACAACGGATGGCAAAGATGTTGCGGCAGGCGGTTGACGAGGTCGCCGAGATGCAGGCCGAGGCGCAGGCCGAAGCATCGGCGTTGATCGCCAAGGCCAAGGCCGAGGCCGACGGCGAGCAGCAAAAGCACAAAGAACTACTGGTGAACCTGGATGCGCAGCTAAACGCCCGCCAAGCCGAATATGACGACGCCAAAGCAAAGGTCGCGGCCGAATTGGACAGGATGACGGCTGAAAATCAATCGGCGATCGCTGAGGCCTGGCGGGACGCCCAGCAGGAACGTGAGCAAGTTCTCGCCGACGCGAAGCTCGAGGCTGATCACTATCGCGAGCAGGCTCGGCGGGCGGTGGACGAGGCGAGTCAGCAACGAGTCAAGGTCCTGGAGCAGTTGATGGGCGTCTACCGCGACCTTGAGGGGGTTCCGGCCGATCTGGAGTCGGCGTACCAAGAACTCAAGAATCCGCCGGAGGATTGAGCCCGCCGTAGCCTTACCGCCGAGAGTGTCAGTACCGAGCGTATTCTCGGCGCCGTGTCGATCCGGCCCGTCAGGCTGACCGCCGCGCAAGCCCGGCGATTAGCCGTTGCGGCTCAGGGCTTTAGCGAGCCGCGGCCCAGCAGCGCGGTAACCCGGGCGCACCTGCGGCGGCTGATCTCCCGCACCCAAGTGCTGCAACTGGATTCGGTGTCGGTGGTCGTGCGCGCCCACTACGCGCCGGTGTTCAGCCGACTCGGTCCGTACGACCGTGCTGTTCTGGACCGTGCGGCCTGGGATCATTCCGCCCGGTCGCCGCGGCTCCTGGTGGAGTACTGGGCTCACGAGGCCGCGCTGATGGCGGTCGACGACTGGCCGCTGCTGCGCTGGCGGATGCGGCAGTACCATCACGGCCGGTGGGGCACCCACATCGTGAAGGCCAACCCGCGGCTCGCCGACAAGATCGTAGCCGCCGTCGCCGAGCTCGGTCCCAGTACCGCGGGGCAAATCGAGGAGCATCTGGCGACCGGGCCGCGCGGTCCGCGGGGAGCGTGGTGGGGCAGCCGCAGCGACACCAAGTGGGTCGCCGAGGCGTTGTTCGCCTCCGGGGTGCTCACCACGGCGACCCGGGTCGGGTTCGCCCGGCACTACGACCTGACCGAGCGGGCGTTGCCGCCCGATGTGCTGGCGCGGGAGGTCGACGAGGACGACGCCGTCCGAGAGCTCACGCTACGGGCGGCGACCGCGCTGGGCGTGGGCACCGAGCCCGACATCCGCGACTACTTCCGGCTGGCCGCCGGGCAGGCCAAGCCGGCGATCGCCAAACTGGTGGCCGACGGTGAGCTGGAGCCCGTCGATGTCGACGGCTGGTCGGCGCCGGCGTATTTGGTTGCGGGGCAGGCGATTCCGCGCCATAACCGCGGCACCGCACTGTTGTGTCCGTTCGACCCGCTGATATTTTTCCGTCCACGGGTGGAGCGGCTGTTCGGATTTCACTACCGCATCGAGATCTACACGCCGGCGAACAAACGCCAATACGGTTACTACGTATGGCCGTTTCTGCTGGACGGTGAGTTGGTCGGGCGGGTCGACCTCAAGGCCGAGCGCGCCGCGGATGCGCTGCATGTCGTCGGGGCATACGTCGAGCCGGGCCGGCCGCCGTCGCGGGTGGCCGCGGCGCTGGTCGATGAGCTGGAAACGATGGCCACCTGGCTGGGATTGGCCGGCGTGACGGTCGGTGACCGCGGCGATTTGGCAGGCGAACTGCGGACGCGACTGCAATCGCGATGACATCAGGCAAACGTGTGCGGCTGCCGAAGGCTCCCCAGTTGACCGACGGCCCGGATCTGGTATTGCGCCTGCCGCTTCCCGGCGATGTGGACAACATCGTTGCGCAATGCCGCGACGCCGAGTTCCAGCGCTGGACGCGGGTTCCGGTGCCATACCGGGAGTCAGACGCAGAGGACTTTGTGAAAAGGGTCGCTGCAAACTGGCGGGCTAACGTCGCGATGTTCGCGATCGCATACCACGGCCGTTTCTCCAGGAGCGTGGGTTTGCAGTTCGACGGCATCGGCGGCGCCGAAGTGGGCTACGGGCTGGCCCCATGGGCGCGGGGCATGGGTGTGATGACTCGTGCGCTGCGGCTGGCACTGGCTTGGGGCTTCGGGCTACCCGGTATCGAGGTGGTCTATTGGCTTGCGCAAGTGGGCAACTGGCCGTCGCGACGGGTTGCCGGACGCTGCGGGTTCCGGATGGAAGGAACGGTCTGTGGGCTGCTCGAACAGCGCGGCCAGCGGCGCGACGCCTGGATCGGCTCACTGCGTCGGGGCGAGCCGCTGACCGGGTAGCCACGCGGACCGGCTTCCAGCGATTAAGCGTTGATGTTGACCTTCAAGTCGCGTGGGTAGACTCGCCACACCGCATGCGGAGTGCTTTCCATCTTCTTCTGCAGCGCCTTAAGGTCGGTTTGGAACCGCGACAGCGCGACCCGGGCTTCCTTCAGGGCGATGTGATCGAAGTTGTGTATCAGTGCGCGGCGGTGCACGTTCAGGGTGTAGTTTGCATTGACCAGGCGCTGGTAAACGTCCAGTGGCTCGGCTTGGAAATCCGCATAGATCCGCGCCGGCTGGCGGTGTGTCCACAGCTGGTAGTTCCACATAAAACTGCCCAGGATCTCGTGCTGCGCGGTCACCAAATACAGCTGGCCCGCCAGCATTCGCGCCAACTCGTCCCAGGTGACGTTCTTGCGGCTTACACCAACGCCGTTGGGAAGCAGCACGTTAAGTTCGTCGAGCCACGCCATCACTTCTTTGTCTTTGCGCACAGCGATGGTGCCGTATGGATCTCGCGGGTAGTAGATCTCGAGATAGTTCTGCACAAATCTGTGCATGACGTCGAACAGCTCTTCCAGGTTGTCCTGCGTCGGTTTATCGAAGCCGGCGCCATGCAGCCCCCGCGACTTACCATCGGTTTCAGGGTCGTTGACGCTGTGCTGGTATTCTCGGTAAGTGTCGTCGAATAAGTCGCACATGCCCTTGAAGGTGAAGCTGAAGGTGGTCTCGAAGTCGCCGCCGCGCGCCATCTGCCCGCGGGTGACCATGTCGTTGCTCTGCAGGGTGCCGTAAATGTACGGCCACAGCAGTCTGAACAGCGAGTGATCCTTCGGGAGGCTGTTGCGCGTAGCGATGGCCAACTGCGCGCCGCCTGTCAAATGCACCCAGTTGAAGTGGCGCACGAGTGAAAGGTGCGTCGAGACGGCGCACAACGCAATCTTGGTGGCCTGGTCCCACTCTGGATGGGATGGCGTGATTGTGCCCAGCGCGCAGTCGATTTGATAGGCCTGCAGCAAACGTTTTCGCGCATTCTCGCGGAACAGCACCCGCGCACCGATCTTCACCAGCCCGGGGTGATGTTCGTAGTCGTCGAGCATGGTCAGGTCCCACTCCCAGGCACCGTCGGCACGGCTTTTGGTGTAGCAAGCGTAGGGACCGCGCACCGCCAGCGAGCCGAGGTCCGGACTGCCCAGATATTCGGGCGGTAGTTCGGGGTCGTGGAAAAGGCTGCGACGCAACCCGTTGAACGCTCGCTTCAACGCCACGTGCGGGTCAGGGTCGATTCTTGGCAGGCCTGGCTGCATCGGTGAATAGATCTTGTAGGCCCATACCTGTGCGCGATAGACAATGCCGTGCCAAGAGCGCTCATCCTCGGGGATGTCGGCGGGCGGACACACCATCACTTTGTCGAGCGACACGTCGGGGATCGCCTCGCTCATCCGCATCGGTTTGATGTAACCCCACTTTGCCATTGGCAACTTGATGTTGACCGGCTTAGCAAAAGCGAATTTCGCCAAGGTTATGAAGTCCCAAAAACCGCGCCGGAGAATCCATCTCAGCATTCGCGCTCCCGAAGATGCTCGACATGGCGGTACGCGTCGCCGCGCCGCGGATGAGGCTTCAGTTCGCAGTCCCACTCGCGCAGTGGATGTCGTTTGGGATCCAGCTTGGGTGTGTCGTCCCAGGGCTCGAAGGCGTTCTTGATGTTGGCCAGGCCGGTGTCGGCGAGCTCGGGGTAGTGGCGCAGGATCACGGTCTTCAGATCGGTGTGATCGATCCAGCGCAAGCCTTCCGGGGTGTACACGTCCTCGTTGTAGCAGTCGGTGTAAAAGCGGTCGGCCTGCAGCCGTCGGCTCGCGCTCACGATGAAGATTTGAAACACCGTCTCACCGAACCCGAATCCGGTGGGTCGATGGCTTTCGGCCAGCGTGCCGATCAGCAGGTCCAGGTCCTCGACGTTGTCGTTGTACGCGGACCGCAGCCTCGTCACCACACGGGGGTCGTCGGTGAGGTCATCAAAGCTTTTAATCTCGGTCAGCCCCAGCTGACGGCGAAACTCGTTGTAACGCGGCACACCGCGTTCCCGTGCGCGCACGATGTCGACTGTGCCCATGTCCAAGAACACATTGCCCGCGACGCTGAGCTCCTGCATGAAGCGCGGATAGTTGTTGAGCACCAACGCGCCCGGGTGCTGGTTGCCGAACGAGTAGAACAGGTCCGACATCGCGTAGGTCTTCGTTAGCTCGACCGAGCCATGCTGGCGCGTCGCGGGTAGGGCCACTTCCTTCACCACGCGCTTCAGGAGGCGGCTCCATATTTGCAAGGTCTCGGGCAGCAGCGAATGTAGACGGTAGACCTCGACGAATTCCTCGGATAGCCCAAACGGGCTGTGATGTCTGTTGATTGGGTTGCCGACGATGCCGCCGAGTTCGGGGTTGCGGATGTTCACCTCGGACACTGTCTCGCGCTCCTTGGCCTTCGGCTTCAGGTAGGTGAGCAAGCCGTACCAGTTCGAGTTCAGCCCTGTTTCGAGTGTTTGGTTGGGCAGGATGGCCGGGGTCCATTCGACGGAATGGATTTTGGCCATCACCCCGGCGTTGATCAGCCGCGCGAGATTGAAGAGGCGGTTGTCGTCCCACGCCGGGTAGGCGTCGTACAGCATCTCGCAGATTGCGTTGTGCTCGCGCACGAAAAGGGTGTGCAACATCGTCAGGCCTACCCACCAGTTGCGCCTGAAGCCGGTGTCCTCCACGTCGGTGGCGAGAGGCAGAGTGCCGTCGTTGCGCAGCTTCATCTTGCCCATCTCGCCGCTGCGCAGGCGTTTCTGGGTGTCCTTGTCGCTGCCGTAGATCTGCGACCCGTCCCACCAATGCGTGACCTCGTTGATCGAACTCGTGCAGGCAGGCTCCCCGTGAGGTTTGCGGGTCGGGTCGGTTTGCGTTGCGCCGATCCCCAAGTGGACCTGTCGGTACCGGTCGCGTGCCGAGTCGCCATCGACCAGCGGCACGTGGATGAATTTGTCGGGGTCGGTGTCGCCGTGGCTGACCCAGTCGTGGTTCATGAACTGAATCCAGGAAGCGGCCAGCAGGTTCAGGAATTCAACGGGCTCCATCTTGGGCCGGCCATCGGGACCGATCGGGCGGGTGAGCAGCTTGCGGCTGATCTCGCGCGGGTTCGGCTTCAGGAGTCGGTCCTCATCCTCAGGGCAGGTGACCGAGAGATCAACGTTGCGCAAAAATCGCGTGTTTGCGGCGCCCTCCTTCGGATCTGTGAGGTTGTTCCAGCTTCCGTCGGCCGTGCGGAATTGGGTGACGCCCAGTGGCGGCCTCTGGCCCGGCTTTTGAAAGCCGACCAGTGTCCCGCGCGGGTAGGTGCTTATCAAGTTGTGCGCGTTTAGCTGCTCCCTGATGTAGGCCAGCATCAGAACGCCGATCGCCCAGCCGTGGCGGTACCAGTCGGTCCAGATCCTCCCGCGGTAGCCGATTTTCCGCCCCACCCATTCGATAAGCCAATTCATGAACACGGTCAATACGGCGCCGAGCGCGTCGCCCAGGACGAGTCGCAGACGCTTAAAGCAGCGGCAGCCCCACCGACGACGCAGCGGCCTGGGCAGGTCTCCGTCGTGTACCTGTGGAGGCTTCAACAGCGTTTTGGCGTCGAAGTACACCGGTTTTGGTATTTCGACCTTGATCTTGGCGGTGGCGTTGGCTTCTGCGAGGGCTTTCATCTTTTGCCAGTCGGGGTCGTGAACGCCGGCGGCTGTCAACGCCTCGGCGTAAAGCTTTGCAGCGTCCTCGTAGTCCTGACGCTTGAAGCGGGCCAGGGCGGCGAGCGCGCACGCCTTTGCGTCGCGCTCCGCGGCGAGAAGAGCTTCAAACCACTTGAGGACGTTCTCGTATTCGCCCCTTTTCAGGGCTTCCAACGCTTCGTCGTAAGACACAAGAAACTCCTCGCATGGGAAATCCGGGAAACCAAAACTTACTCGAAGCGGGTGGGAACTAGTGCATAAACATGCAATTATCCAGCGGGAATACGGATTATCGTTAATTTCCTTTACGTTTTCTGCTGCGAAAATGATAGGGCACTCACCCGGGTGCGGCTGACCAAAAGTGTTGCCTGCGTGTGTCGTGTGCGCCAAACGGCTTCCTCGGCAGCGCCGGCAGCCGATAATCACTCTGTTGGTGCATCAGGCGGTTCGCACCACTGATCAGCGGCGGGAGAGGCGGATGGGGTCAGCAGGCGCGGTGTGCCGAGCATGCGGCACTGAGCTTCGCCACGGCGCCCGGTTCTGTGACGGCTGCGGGGCACCTGCACCACAAATCGGAGAGCAGCCTGAGTTCAAGCAGGTGACGGTGTTGTTCGCCGATGTGGTGAATTCCCTGACGATCGCCTCGACGCTCGGGGCGGAGCGGTTGCGCGAGATCATGGCCGACGTCTTCGGCTGCGCGGCAACGATTACGCGACGCTATGGCGGCACGGTCGACAAGTTCACCGGCGATGGCATCATGGCGCTGTTCGGTGCGCCAGTCGCGTTGGAGGATCACGCTTTTCGGGCCTGTTTGGCGGCGTTGGACATCCAAGAGCAGATCGGGCAGCTGGCCGAGGGGGTACAGCGCCGCGACGGCGTCACGCTGCGGCTGCGAGTCGGGCTGAACTCAGGCCAAGTGATTGCCGGCGAAATCAGCTCTGATGTAAGGGCGTACACCGCGGTCGGCGAGCAGGTCGGGTTGGCGCAACGGATGGAATCGGTGGCCCCGCCTGGCGGAGTGATGCTCAGTGAGTCCACGGCGCGGCTGGTCGAACACGCCACCGTGCTGGGGGCGCCCGAGTTGGTCCACGTCAAGGGCGCCGAGGAGCCGTTACCGGCGCGCCGGCTACTGAGGGCCGCCGCCGAGCGCGTGGAGATCGGCCGGCGCGAGCCGACCCTGGTCGGACGCACCTGGGAGATGAACACCGTGGCCGGCATCCTCGATCAAGCGATCAACGGTGCCGGTTGTGTGGTCGGGGTGGTTGGGCCACCCGGTATCGGCAAGAGCCGCATCATGCGCGAGGCCGTGACGCTGGCTACTGGCCGCGGCGTCGAGGTGTTTTCCGTCGCCTGCGAATCCCATACCCGCGAGGTGCCGTTTCTCCTGGTGGCGCGCCTTTTGCGCAGGGTCTTCGGGGTCAGCGGCCTCGACGAGAACGCAGGTCGAGCGCGAATCCGGGCGCGCATACCCGACGCCAACCCCGAGGATCTGCTGCTGCTGGACGACCTGCTCGGGATCGGCGACCCCGACGCCGCACTGCCCGACATCACCGCCGATGCCCGTCGGCGCCGGTTGGCGGCCCTGTTGAACGCGGTCGCCCTGAACCGGACCGCACCGGCGCAGTACGTGATCGAGGACGTGCACTGGATCGACGAGGTCAGCGAGGCCATGCTCGCTGCGTTCGTCACTGTTGTGCCGCAAATCCATTCGATGGTGCTGGTGACCTATCGTCCCGAATACCGGGGTATGTTGTCGCGAACGCCGGGTGGGCAGATGATCTCGTTGGCACCGCTGAACGCGGCGCAGAGCGCGGCATTGACCACCGAGCTGCTGGGTACTGACCCGTCGGTGCGTGCCTTGGCCGCGCGGGTCGCCGAGCGCGCCGCCGGGAACCCGTTCTTCGCCGAAGAGATGGTGCGTGACCTGGCTCAGCGCGGCGTGCTCGACGGCGATCCCGGCGCGTACATCTGCTGTGACGGCGCCGCAGACATCAGCGTGCCGGGCACACTGCAGGCCACCATCGCCGCCCGCGTCGACCGTCTGGGTAGGTCGGCCAAGCAGTTCCTGTATGCCGCGGCGGTCGTCGGTGCGCGGTTCAGGGTTGAGCTGGTGGCCCCCTTGCTGGATGACATCGAGGCAACCAATGCGATTGCCGAGCTACTGCAGGTGGAGCTGATCGACCAGGTGATGTTCACCCCGCGCGCGGTGTACGCATTTCGACACCCGTTGATCCGGACCGTCGCCTACGAGTCACAGCTGAAGGCCGGGCGCGCCGAGTTGCACCGGCGGTTGGCCAACGCGATCGAACAGCAGGATCCCGGGGCGGCCGACGAGAACGCCGCCTTGATCGCCGAACACCTGGAGGCTGCCGGGGATTTGCGCGCAGCGTTTGACTGGCACATGCGCGCCGGCGCCTGGTCGTCGTTTCGCGACATTCGGGCGGCCCGCACCAACTGGCAGCGGGCTCGCCAGGTTGCCGACCGGCTACCGCCCGACACCCCGTTTCGGGCGTCCTTGCAGATCGCCCCGCGCAACCTGCTGTGCGGCACCCTGTGGCGAACCGGCGGCAGCATCGCCGACACCGGTTTCGACGAACTGCGAGGTCTGTGTACCGCGGCCGACGACAAGGTGTCGCTGGCGATCGGCATGACCGGGTTCATCATGGCGCTGACTTTTCACAACCGCTTCCGCGAGGCAGCGCAGGTGGCTTCGGAGCAGAGCGAGCTGCTCGAATCGATCGGTGATCCGACGCTGACCGTGGCTCTGCTGTTCGCTGCGATCTACGCCAAATGCCAGGCCGGCGAGATGATCGAGGCACTGCGGTTGGCGGATCGACTCATCGATTTGGCCGACGGCAACCCCACCAAGGGCAACTTGATCTTCGGTTCACCGCTGAGCACCGCGATC
This sequence comes from Mycobacterium sp., assembly GCF_035314665.1. Classification (GTDB taxonomy): domain Bacteria; phylum Actinomycetota; class Actinomycetes; order Mycobacteriales; family Mycobacteriaceae; genus Mycobacterium. Next base: position 25,946 of record NZ_DATFZD010000442.1, read on the forward strand.
GCGATGCGCGGGCACGTCAAGATGTGCCTGGGAATGCCAGGGTGGCTAGACGATGCCGCCAAGTCAATCGCGATGGCAGCTCCGCTCGATCCGACGAGTTACGTCTTCGCCCTGTTGTGGAAGTACGTGGCGTCCATTCCATTCGGAGCGCTGCCGGCCGACGAGACCGCCATGCGTGAGACCGCCGAGGCGCTGCGCATCGCCGAGGGTTCCAGCGACGACTTCGTTCTATTCATGGGTCTCCTCAGCCGAGGCCTGGTTCTGGTCACTCGCGACGGAACGCAACGCGACCAGGGCCTCGACCTGTTCACCAAGACGCGCGATGCCTCACTGGCGGAACGGTTCTCGCTGAGCCCGTTGATCATCGTCGACCCCGAATTTGCTATAGAAAAGGCCCGCACCGGGGATCTGGACGGTGCCGTCGAAATGGTGCGGACAGTCGTGGATGGTGCGTACGAAAGCGGCGACATGATCTGGCGCGGAAGGGCCACCGAAGTCTTGGTGCAACTGCTGGTCCGACGCGGATCCGATGGCGACCAACATAAAGCGCAAGCGGCGATCGACCGACTGGCCGCCGTACCCACCGATCCCGGCTTTGTGCTCCACGAACTCCCGTTGTTGCGTTCGCGGGCGCTGCTGGCGCTCGCGCGCGGCGATGAAAACAGCTATCGCGACTTCTTGGATCAACACCGTGTGAAGGCAACAGCCGCCGGTTATGACGCCGTCATAGTCATCGCAGATGCGACTGTGGTTGCGCCCCAACATGACTCGGCAGCCAGGTAGATCGTCAGTGGCAGAACTTGGCAAGCATGCGGTCGTTCTCGGAGCGAGCATGGGCGGATTGCTTGCCGCACGAGTTCTGGCCGAGTTCTTCGAGACGGTCACGGTCGTCGACCGGGACGAATTACCCGACGATTCCGCTGTCCGACGCGGCGTTCCACAGGGCCGGCACGTTCATGTTCTGCTGGCCCGCGGCGCGCAGATCTTGGACGAGCTCTTCCCCGGGTTTCTCGATGATCTGGTCGCCGACGGTGCGCCCGTGTGGGGTAACGGAGAGCTGTCCGAGCTTCTTTTGTCTTTCGGCGGCCACGAGGTTGTCCGCTCGGGAAGGGTCGTGAAGGACCCGAAAGCGCTGGCGATTCACATGCCGAGCCGGCCTTTTCTGGAATACCGTGTGCGGCGGCGCCTTCAGGCAATGAGCAACGTGACGATGCTCAGCCGCCACGAGGTGGTCGAGTTGGCCGCGACACCGGATCGTCGGCGCATCACCGGAGTGCGAATGGTCAGCCGCGACGAGGGTGTCGAACGGGAACTTACGGCTGATGTCGTGATGGACGCGATGGGCCGCGGTGCGCACACGCCGGCCCTGCTGGAGAGCCTCGGGTATGGCCGACCGGTCGAGGACCACATCGTTATGCACACGAACTACGTCAGCCAACTACTGCGAATCCCCGCGGGCACGCTGAAGGAAATGCTGGTCGATATCGGCCCCGCGCCGGACAGGCCGGCCGGAATGTTTCTGAGCGGCTACGAGAACGACACGTGGATGTTCACCGTCTTCGGGATGGTGGGGCACCAGCCGCCCCGCGATCTGGCCGGCATGCTGTCATTCGCTGAGGCGTACTGTCCCACGCACCTGATTGCGGCGATGCGGGCCGCCGAACCGATCGGCGACGTCGCGCATCATCACATGCCGTCCAGCCAGTGGCGACGCTACGACAAGATGACCCGACTGCCCGATGGTCTGCTGGTTTGCGGCGACGCAATCTGCAGCTTCAACCCCATCTACGGCCAAGGGATGACGGTGGCCGCGTTGGAGGCCGTCGCGCTGCGGAAGTGTTTGCGTTCCGGCGACGCCGACCTGCCGCGGCGATATTTCCGTGCCGCAGCGAAATCGGTCGGCGTGGCCTGGCAGATGGTGGCGAGCCTGGACCTGGCCCACCCGGGGGTGACCGGACGACGGTCGAGTTGGATGCGGGCTGCCACCCGGCTGGTGGATTGGGCGCTGGCAGCCTCTGAGTCCGATCCGGTTGTCGCTGTGCGCTTCTTTCGAGTCAACAGCCTGATCGATGCTCCCTTTCGCCTGCTGAATCCCGCATTCGTCGGCCGGGCCGCAGTGGTGAACCTGCGCCGTCGCCGAGGCGGTGGACAACCTCGGCAAGCCGAAGTGGCCGGCAGGACCGCATCGTCGCCGGGCTAGGGTGTTCGCCGTGGCCGAGACCGCGCCGTTGCACGTGCAACTGATCGCCAAGACCGAGTTCTTCGCGCCGCCGGATGTGCCGTGGAGCACCGACGCCGACGGCGGGGAAGCGCTGGTCGAATTCGCCGGCCGCGCGTGCTATCAAAGCTGGTCCAAGCCCAACCCCAAGACCGCGACGAACGCCGGCTATCTGCGACACATCATCGACGTCGGGCATTTCTCGGTGCTCGAGCACGCGAGTGTGTCGTTCTATATCACCGGCATCTCGCGGTCGTGCACTCATGAGCTGATCAGGCACCGGCACTTCTCCTACTCGCAGCTGTCGCAGCGCTACGTGCCGGAAAGGGAGTCCCAGGTCGTCGTGCCGCCGGGTATCGAAGACGATGCCGAGCTGCGGCAGATCCTCGCCGAGGCCGCCGACGCCAGCCGAGCTACCTATAACGAGCTGCTGAGCAGGTTGGAAGCCAAGTTTGCCGATCAACCCAACGCGCTGTTACGGCGCAAACAGGCTCGTCAGGCCGCCCGCGCCGTGCTGCCCAACGCCACCGAGACCCGCATCGTCGTCACCGGAAACTACCGAGCCTGGCGGCACTTCATCGCGATGCGGGCCAGCGAGCACGCCGATGTCGAGATCCGGCGACTGGCGATCGCATGTCTGCGCCAGCTCGTTGACGTCGCGCCCGTGGTGTTCGGCGATTTCCAGATCGGAACGCTGGCCGACGGCACCGAGGTGGCGACAAGCCCGCTAGCCACCGAGGCCTGAGCCGCCGCTACCTAAAAAGGCTGGCGCCGCCAGGTAATCTGGGTGCGTGAGCACCAGCGGATTCGACGTCTATACGCGCCTGGGCACGCTGTTGACCGCCATGGTGACGCCGTTCGGGCCCGACGGCTCCCTGGATATCCCGGCCGCGGCGCGATTGGCCAATCACCTCGTCGATGCCGGCTGCGACGGTTTGGTGATATCGGGAACCACCGGCGAGTCGCCGACCACGACCGATGCCGAAAAGCTCGCGCTGCTGCGGGCCGTGCTGGAGGCGGTGGGCGACCGGGCCCGGGTCATCGCCGGCGCGGGCACCTATGACACGGCGCACAGCGTCCAACTGGCCAAGGCGTGTGCCGCCGAGGGCGCACACGGACTGCTGGTGGTCACGCCGTACTACTCGAGACCACCGCAGGCCGGGCTGATCGCGCACTTCACCGCGGTCGCCGACGCGACCCCGCTGCCGGTGCTGCTCTACGACATCCCGCCACGCTCGGTCGTGCCGATCGAGTCCGAGACTTTGCGTGCGCTGGCGGCGCATCCCAACATCGTCGGGGTGAAAGACGCCAAGGGTGACCTGCACGCCGGTGCACAGCTGATGGCCGAAACCGGCCTGGTGTATTACTCCGGCGACGACACACTGAATCTGCCCTGGCTGGCGATGGGGGCCACCGGATTCATCAGCGTGATCTCGCACCTGGCGGCCGGTCAACTCCGGGACTTGCTGTCCGCCTTTGCCTCCGGAGACGTCACCACCGCCCGCAAGATCAACGTCGCGATCAGCCCGCTGTGCAATGCGATGAGTCGTCTCGGCGGGGTCACGTTGTCTAAGGCAGGATTACGGCTACAGGGCATCGAGGTGGGCGACCCGCGGCTGCCGCAGGTGGCCGCGACCGCCGAGCAGGTCGACGAACTGGCCAGCGACATGCGCGCGGCTTCGGTGCTGCGGTGAGCCTTACGGTGGCTCGCAAGTGGATGTAGACGCATCGCCACCGGGTCCGCTGGCCACTGGCGGTCTGCGGATCACCGCGTTGGGCGGAATCAGCGAAATCGGCCGCAACATGACGGTTTTCGAGCATCTGGGTCGGTTGCTGATCATCGACTGCGGGGTGATGTTCCCTACCCACGACGAACCCGGCGTCGACCTGATCCTGCCCGATCTGCGTCATATCGAGGGCCGGCTCGACGACGTCGAGGCGCTGGTGCTGACCCACGCGCATGAGGACCACATCGGGGCGATTCCGTTTCTGCTCAAGCTGCGT
>NZ_DATFZD010000443.1:0-15888 GCF_035314665.1 Mycobacterium sp.
CGTTACGGTGGCCCCGCGGCCAAACGACTTGCAGAGGTTTCGCGCTTCAAGAACAGCGGTACGGCGAGCATCGCCGCCGCCCACTCCCACATTCTCATCTTAAACCCGGGGCGGACGGAATGCGCTTGCCACAGCGGGCCGGGCCGAATGCGGACCACACCTACTACAACACCGTGCGGCCACACCGCGCCATCGACCGGCGAACACCCCTGCACGCGTTCAACGCCCGCCCCAAAGCATTCCCCACCGGATACCACATCCCCCCGCACTACCGGGTACGCCACGATTGCATCGACGCCGCCGGCCTCATCACCATCCGCTACAACAGCCGCCTACACCACATCGGGCTAAGCAAGCACCGCACCGGCACCACCGTCATCGTCCTCATCGATGACGTCGACATCCGCGTCCTCGACCGCGACACCGGCCACCTCATCCGCAAACTCGTGCTAGACCCCACCCGCGACTACCAACCCCGTGGCGTCAAATGCGGAAACTCACCACAAAACCGGCAATAGGTGTAAACCATGTCCCGGGACACCTGTCAACGATGTGTCAGCTTGAACAATTCCGTCAGCGTCACCCAGCCCCAAGTCATCACATCGTCATCGATCAACTGACTTAAATAATGGCCGGATAGCAACATCGAGGAAGCCGCAGCAGGGAAGGGACCATCGGGTCGCTGCTCAGGGACTTTTGCCACTAGCTGTGCCGCAGCATCCGCGGCTTAGGCTGCAGTCAACAAGCAACGGTACTTGAAAGAACGGGAAGGCGACGGTCGTGATGCTGAGCAACCGTCGGGCGGCGTTAGCTGTGGTGATAGCCTTCCTGCGGGGTGTGGCTGGCGGCACCGCCCGGCTGAGGTGAGATAAGGAGTACCTGATGGTTGAGACCGATCTGACGGATTATTTTCAGCAGATGTGCAAGCAAGCGGAATGGTCGCTCAAAAATGTACAGGAGGTCGGCCAGTCTACTCGGAGCCAACCCCCAACCACGAAAGATAAGGGGCCCGAAACGGCCGATGACCGTACGAGGGCCGACACCGCCCAGGGCAAAGCGTCCGGCCACTGGCAAGAACTTCGCGACCAGTGGCGTGCCCACGTGGTCAAAGTGAGAGAAGACGCCAAGAAGAAGACGGCGGAACTGGACGCGGCTGGGGCTGCGCACTACGCCGCGGAGGCTGAATCGAACGCACAGGAGGCAATCGGGCACGCCCTGGACGCAATCGACGAAGCTGAGCATACCGTGATCTATGCTCTGCGTGCGCGGGCCGAGGCCAACACGCTCGCTTCAAATGAGGCCAGTCGCCCGTGACCTGCCACCGGCGTGGCGGCTCATGGATGCGTTGTCCGTCACCACAGCGACAGCTGACTCCCGTTCTGCCGGTTTGACCTCGGCGATGTGCGGCATTGTGGCGAACTACCACGCCCACATGGAAGACGTGCCATTTTCAATCGTCGACGAGATCAACTCTTGTTTATCTAGAAATGAGATGAGAGTTGGGCCGATTGATTCACGCCTACCACTGTGCTTGCACTTTTGTCACGAGTTGGTGCGCGGCACTGATCTGACAAGATCGGTTCGTCGCGACGCTCAGCCGAAGTCTTCGTGGCCTCTGCTGCGCCATCGAATTCGTTGTGAGTCAGCGACTTAGCGTCGCGAACGGTCACCATTGATCACGCCGATTCGCCGGCAGGGGCGGAGTAGCGGCAGCCGCGGGCGTTTCGGTGCCGGGATGCGGCCTCGACGCCGACCAAGCTGTACCTTCGCAAACCAGATCGTGCGGCAGTGAGAGCTCGTTCGGCAGCGGCACCGGAAGGCCTGTCCGTGGCCATGAAAAAGGGCTCTGTCGTAAATTCCGTGAAACGGCTTGTGGGTCAGGTGATGTGGAGGGGCGCGAGGTCGCCGATGTGTTGGCCGGTGAGGCGGGCCCAGGCGTGCAGGGTGCCGGTGAGCGCGAGCGCGGTGCCGTAGTGCACGTTGCGGCCGCCGTGGGCGATGATGAGCTGGTTCTGGGCGTCGAAGGCGCGGTGTTTGCGGGCGAGGGCGAGGATGTCGGTGGCGGCGCGTTCGCCGAGCCAGTGCCCGTCAGGGAGACGGGCGCGGGTTGCCAGGCCGTTCGGGGTGTCGGGGTGGCGAGCGGTGAGCCAGTCGTCGAGCAGGCCGAGGCCGACGCCGATGCAGGCGGCGACGGTGGCGCCGGCGGGTGTGGCGGCGACCGGCCGCACGCCGTCGAGCAGCCCGCCTGCGGAACAGGTATCGCCGATCGCGATTGCTTGCAGGGCGAGCTGCAGTGTGGTGCAGGCGTTTTCGCGAGTAGCGCCGACCGGGGTGGATTGTTGGAGGTTGTGGCGTTCGATCGCGCGGCGCAGCGCGGCGTGGAACACGGTGGGGTCGTCGAGGTCGGGCCCGTCGAGGACACCGTCGTCGTCGAAGTGGTAGCCGTCTTCGGCGAGCAGCGGGGCCAGCTCGGCCAGCAGTTGGCCGGCCATGCCGGGCACGTGGGTGATCTGCGGCGGTGCGGGCGGCGGTTCCGCGGCGGTTCGCAGCAGGTCGTGGGGACATCGGGTGCGGCGTTTGCTCACTGCGTCAGCATCGCCGAACCCGGGCCGCGGTGTCTACGCCCTGCGGCCGCGCGTCGCGGCTGTATTCCTCGTCGGTGTGGGTGTTGGGACGTCAATCGGCTCGGTGCGGTGGAGGATTCGCTTGCCGAGCAGCTCGAAGCCGGCGCGGCCGTATACCTGCCGCTTGATCGCCTTGATCCTGGTCACGTTGCCTTCGACCGCGCCGGAACTGTCGTTGAGGGTGAGCGCGGCGTCGATTACGGCCCGGTCGGCGCGCACGCCCCGGGCGAACCCGCGCAGCGGGGCGGCGGTGCGGACCGCTTCGGCATAGGCACCGGCCCGGTCCCGGCACACCAGCTCCACGCCAGGGTGCGCGCGCAGCCACTCGGCGAAGGTGTCGCGGGTGCGGTCGGGCAGCACGTCGACTGGGCGGTGGCTGTCCATGTCGACGATCACCGTGCCGTACACGTGGCCGCGGCGCAGCGCAAAGTCGTCCACCCCAACGCGCGGCAGCGACGCCACCGGCGGGTCGGGCAACGCCCGCACCAGCCGCAGCAGCGTATCCCGGCCGACCGAGATCCCTAGCCGCGCCGCCAACCGCACCCCCACGCGAGCAGCCACCGTCACCGCAATCGCGCACAGCACACGCCGCAGCTGCATCGTCACCCGTCCGTAGCGCACCGTCAGCCCGTCCACCTGCGCGACGAACGTCCTTGCCGCACAGGCGGTGTTGTCGCAGAAGAACCGCCGCACCCGCAGCCGCAGCTCCACCGGCCGCCCCTCGCTCGTCATGTCCGCCAGCCGTCGCCGCTCCCAACTGTGAGCCCGCGCCGACGGGGTGTGGCACCGCCCGCAGTTACCGACGACAGCACGTGCGTGCCCCTCGATCCGAACCACCCCACCGTCCTCACGGACGGCGTCGATCACCACGCCGCTAAGGTGCGGCAACAGAACTCGGACCAATTCCAGATCACACGGTCAAACATCATCGCAACACCAGACACATCAGCATCGGCAGACACGCCGACCACATCCGTTTCACGGAAAAGGGTCGCGGCGGTGATGCCGGTGGGGCCTCCGCCGATGACCACGACCGGCACGGACGCCCGGACCCCGGCACCGGCTGCCGCCGCGTTCACGCGAACCTCACGACGGTGCGCTGCGCGCCGAGGTCGATTGCCCCGTCATCGGTGGCCACGCTGGCTTCGACCACGTCGCCGTCGCGCAGATACTTCGGATTCTTGGCCTGGCCGGAGAAGAAGATCTTCCACTTGAGCTCCTCGGGCAGCAGGGAGGAGACGACCTGCGCCGGCTTCGGCGGTGCGCTGATCGCGGTGCCGACGGGGGTGCCGGTCAACACCAGATCGCCGGCGTCGAGGCATTGGAAACGCGAAAGCGCCTGCAGGGCCTGCACCGGTGGGTAGATCATGTCGCCGTCGACGAGCACGTCCTGGCGGGTCTGCCCGTTGACCAGCAGCCGCAGGTCACCGAAGCGCTTGAGCTCGTCGGCGTCGACAAGCACCAGCGCGGGGCCGACCGGAGTAAACGTCGGGTAAGACTTCGCCTCGTAGAATTGGGTTTTAGTGAGCTGCACATCGCGCGCCGAGACATCGTTGGTCACCACCAGCCCGCAGACATAGTCGGCCAGCACAGGGATCAAACCACAGCCCAGCCGCCCGTAGTCGATCTGCGCCTCAGCCCCCAGGTCCACCGCCCCACGCGGCCCACTGTTCGCACGCCAAATTGTTTCTATCTGCAACAGAAACGGTAAGGACCGAAATACTCTCAAGGTCGGCCAATCTATATGCTGCATCGCTGGTAGAGGCGCCGCCGGGCTACAAGTAGATTTACTGAGGACATCTGTTTTCCTCCGCGATAAGGTGCCCTCAACCGTGGTGATCGCCCCATCCTCTTCTAAAACCGGTGTGGGCGCGAGGCGAGGTTGGTTGGGTCGGGGGCTGGCGCGGTGGCGCTGTAGCGTTCCGTTTCCAGCCCCCGCCCGTCGAACCGTGCTCGAATCGCCTGCAGTAATGGCCGAGGCTCCGGTTAAGTTGTCGGCGAACCGCTGATACGCGCGGCGCTGGAGCCGATCCGAAAGACCGCTGAACATGCAAGTTGACGGGCGGGAGATCACCGTTTCGGGCAGCTTGTTGCAGCCATTGAATCGACGCACCAACGACATCGTGCGGGTGGTGCTCGCGGCACTGTTCCTGGCGACCGTGATCGCGGGTTCGCTAATCACTCGGACGAAGTGGGCCGCCCTCGAGAAGTCCATCTCCGAAATCGTCGGAGTCTTGACGCCCGGGCAGTCCAATCTGGTCTACGTCGTCTATGGCGTCGCGATCATGGCCTTGCCATTCGTCATCCTCATCAGCCTCATCGTTACCCGCCAATGGAAACTGCTCGGCGCGTACGCGGCAGCCGGGCTTATCGCGGTTCTGGCGCTGTCGATCAGCGACAACGGCATCGACGCGCCGAGATGGCACTTCAACCTGTCCGACCGGCTGGACACGACCGTGTCGCAGTTCGTCGATGACCCTCGGTGGATCGCCATGGTCACCGCAATGGTCACGGTGGCCGGCCCCTGGCTGCCCGCACGCTTGCGGCGGTCGTGGTGGGCGCTGTTGCTGGCCTTCGTGCCGATCCACCTTCTCGTCAGCGCCGTGGTGCCGGCCGGCTCGTTGCTGGGGCTGGCGGTGGGCTGGTTCGTCGGCGCGTTGGTGGTCTGGGTGGTCGGCACCCCCGCCTTGGAGGTGCCCCTCGAGAGCGCAGTCCGGGCGATGGACCGGCGCGGATTCGCGGTGACCGCAATCACGGTGGTGCAACCGGCCGGCCACGGACCCCTCGTCTTGTCGGCGACGTCGGCGCAACCGGATTCGGCCGCGATCCTCGAGATGTACGGCGAGAACCAACGCAGCGGTGGGGCCCTGCGCCAGCTCTGGCAGAAGCTGAGACTGCGCAGCAGCGAAACCCCACCGCTGCACGCCTCCATCCGCCGCGCCGTCGAGCATCGCGCACTCATGACCCTCGCCATCGGAGACGTCCGCGTCGCCAACACGTCGACGATCACCGTCGCCGAGCTTGAGCGGGGATGGATGCTCTACACGCACACTCCCGAGCGCGGAATCCCGATCAACGAGTGCGCGGCAGCGACACCCGTCGCCCGCGTGTGGGAATCGCTGCGGCTGCTCCACCACCACCAGATCTCCCACGGTGACCTCCGCAGTTCGGAGATCACCGTCGATGACGGCAGCGCGCGCTTCGGCGGCTTCGACAGCGCCGAGTATGGCGCGACCGACGTCCAGCTCCAATCGGACATCACCCAGCTCCTGGTGACGACGACCGCTGTGTACGACGCGAAGTCCGCGGTGGCCGCGGCCATCACCCATTTCGGCAAAGACTCGGTCCTCACGGCATCCGGTCGGCTCACGAAATCGGCTCTGCCACGCCGCCTCCGGAAGTCGGTCGGCGATTCGGGCGCGGTCATCTCTGCCGCGCGTGACGAGGTGATGCGCCAGACAGGTGCCGATCAAATCCAGACCGAGACCATCACCCGGTTCACCCGCAACCAGGTCATTCAACTGGTCCTGCTCGTCGGGCTGGTCTACGTGGCCTATCCGTACATCAGCTCCGCGCCATCGTTCTTGTCCGCGATCAGGACCGCCCACTGGCGGTGGGTGCTGCTGGGGGTCGCGGTGTCGGCGTTGACGTACATCGGTGCGGCGACCGCACTGTGGGCCTGCGCCGACCGGTTGGTGAGCTTCCGAAATCTGGTACTCCTCCAGTTTGCCTACACTTTTGCCGCAACCACCACCCCCGCTGGCGTCGGCGGCCTAGCGCTCAGCACGCGATTCCTGCAGAAGAGCGGTCTGAGCACCGTGCGCGCCACCGCGGCAGTGGCCATGCAGCAGGCGGTGCAAGTCATCACCCATGTTGTGTTGCTGATCATTTTCAGTGCCGCTGCCGGCGCGTCAGCCGATCTGTCGCACTTCGTCCCCTCCAAAACGGTGCTGTACCTGGTCGCCGGCCTGGCACTCGGGCTTGTCGGCGCGTTCCTGTTCGTGCCCGTGCTACGCGAGTGGCTGCAGACGACAGTGCGGCCGCGACTCAAGGGGGTGATGGGCGACCTCGCCAAACTCGCTCGCGAACCTCAGCGGCTGGCGTTGATCGTCCTCGGTTGCGCCACAACAACTCTCGGCAATGCGGGGGCATTGTGGGCGAGTGTCCAGGCTTTCGGCGGCGGTGCCACGTTCATCGCCGTCACCATCGTCACCATGGTCGGCGGAACGCTTGCCTCGTTGGCCCCCACCCCGGGCGGCGTCGGCGCCGTCGAAGCGGCGCTGATCGGCGGGCTCGCGGCGTTCGGGCTGCCCGCGGCCGTCGGCGTGCCAGCGGTGCTGCTGTACCGGGTGATCACCTGCTGGGTGCCGGTGTTGATCGGGTGGCCGGTGATGCGGTCGATGACGCAGAAGCAGATGATCTAACTCACGCGGGCGTGGACGCGGCGGCCGAAGCCTTCATCGATCTCGTTCGACCGGCCGGGGATGTCGCAGCAGAAATCTGTTGTCGAACGACGTCAAGTGAAGCCACCGTCGTGAGCGACGATATCGTCAGTCGCTGCCGGGCGGTGATATCCGCATTGGCCCGCGCGGCGCAACGCCAGGTGTTAATACAGAGCTTGCGGTGCATGCCCCGCCGGGAGGTCCGGATGATGTCGACAGGTGTCACACGATCGCGAATTCTCGTCGGTGTCGATGGATCGGGTGTCTCCGATGCCGCGGTGCGCTGGGCGGCGCGGGAGGCCGAGATGCACGGCCTGCCGCTGCAGCTGGTACATGTGGTGGCGCCCTCGTGGGCACGTTCTGCCGAGGGACCGACCGGGGACGCCATCACCCAGTCGCAGCTCGATGAGGCGCGTCGGATTTTGGACACCTCACGCGCGATGGTTGGCCAGACCGCCGCCACGCCGCTCGACGTGCACACACAGATGCAGTACGCCGCCATCGCCCCAACCCTCGTGGAGGCGTCGAAGCACGCGTGGATGATCGTGGTTGGCAGCCGCGGTCGGGACGCAGTCGAGGAACATGTGCTCGGCTCGGTCAGCGCGGCTCAGATCCACCACGCTCACTGCCCGGTGGCCATCGTGCATGCGCCGGAACCGGCACAGCACCAAACACCCGGCGACGCACCTGTTTTGGTCGGCATCGACGGCTCGCCGGCATCGACCGCTCACCGGCATCGGAAGCGGCCACCGCACTGGCCTTCGACGAAGCGTCGCCGGGCGGCGTGGGGCTGGTGGCGCTGCACGCGTGGAGCGACGTCGGAGTCTTTCCCGTCCTGGGCGTGGACTGGAGAAAGGATCGCGACGAAGGCGCCAAGGTGCTGGCAGAACGGTTGGCGGGCTGGCACGAACGCTACCCCGAGGTCCGAGTGCAGTCACGGCTGGTCTGTGACGTTCCGGACAGATGGCTCATCCAAGAATCCAAGAACGCGCAATTGGTCGTGCTGGGTAGCCGCCGCCGCGGCGGACCCCCCGAAAAGCATTTGGGCTCAGTCAGCCACGCGGTTGCCCGCGCGGCCAGAGTCCCGGTGATCGTGACGCCGGCGGCATAGCCGGACGACACACCAGCAAGAGAAACAAGTCATAGGAGGAGCAATGACGAACACCGGTCACGCAGAACATAATCACGCACCCACCGGTCTGCAACCGCCGGATTTTGTGCGACAGTTGTGGAAACCAGCCTTCGCGTCGGGGGTGTTGACCCTGCTCGTGGGCGTGCTGATCCTGGTATTACCGGGGAAGTCGATCCTTGTCGCCGCCACGCTGTTCGGAGTGTTCCTGCTGATTGCAGGTCTGGCCCAGCTGTTCTTCGCGTTCGCCCTGCCAGCGTCGACCGGCGAGCGGGTGCTGCTGTTCATCAGCGGTGCGCTATCCCTGGTCTTGGCCGTGCTGTCCTTCCGCCACTTCGGCGATGCCTACGCCGTTCTGCTGCTGTCGATCTGGATCGGAGTGAGCTTTATCTTCATGGGGGTCTCGGAGATAGTCGCCGCGATCAGCAATCGGCAACTGCCCGCACGCGGTTGGTACATCTTTGGTGGCATCCTCACCTGGATCGCCGGCGTGGTGGTGTTGGCGTGGCCGTTCGACTCGATTCTGGTGCTCACGTTGGTGGTCGGCATTTGGCTTGTCGTGTTGGGGCTCATGCAGATCGTGCGGTCGTTTCAGATCCGCAGGGAAATCCGCCGCGGACCCAAGCTACCCAGCGCGACCGACCGCTCGGCGCCAGTCAAGGGGTGACACCCACCACCAAAACCGATCGGCGGCAGGGCTGTTGGTGGCCAGCGCGACGTTGGGCCCGACAGCCCTGCTGCACCGCGCGAATCGCAGTTGACGTCGTAGGAGTTTGGAGCTTCCCGTTATGCACCTCATCCAGATAGCCGCCGCAGCGCTGATCGTACTTGTGTCGGTGATAGCGGGCACTGCGCTCTGGTTAGCGCACCACGCGGACCGACGCGCCGCGGGCACCGAGCCGACGCGGCGGCCTTCGGCCACTCGCCCGAAAGTTCCTCTGCACAAACGAATTCGCGACACGGCCAAAACACTTAGCGGTCCCCCCGTGGGCGTGCTGGTCATCGGTGCGGTCGTGTTGTGCGGGTTGACCGTGCTGTTTGCCTACGTGTTCGACAGTGTCCTTGAAGGAGACGGGATCACCGCGGTCGACCAGCCCACCGTGGCCTGGCTGGCCGGGCACCGCCACCCGGTCCAGACCCTCATCATGCGAGCGCTCAGCATCATCGGCAGCCCCGTAGCCGCCGCCGCGGTGGCCCTGGTCATCTGCACGCTGGTGGCGTGGCGGATCCGCAACTGGTTGCCCGTCGTGGTCGCCGCGCTGGGCATGGCCGGATACGGCCTGATGTCCACGGCGGTCAAACTTGTTGTCCATCGGCAACGCCCGCCGCTGCCCTACTCCGTGGTCGCCGCTCACGGCTACTCGTTTCCGTCCGGGCATGCCATGGGCATCGCCACGTCGGCGCTCATCTCGGCGTGGGCGCTCGACCACTGGATGATCCGGTCCGTACCTGCTCGCGTCGCCACCTGGACGGCCGCGATCGTGATCATCGCCGGGGTCGGTTTTTCCCGCGTCTACCTCGGCGTGCACTACCCCAGCGACGTGATCGCCGGCTGGGCCCTCGGCATCATCTGGGCCAGCGTCGTGATCGCCTTCGCCGCACTGTATGAACAGAGGACCGGCATGCGAGATGAACAGAGGACCGGCATGCGAGCAAGGGCGGCGAACGACACGAGCGAGGCGGGCCGCGCACCGGCTGGCGCGCCACCGAGCGCCCCCACCCAAAGCTGTCGGCGTGGAAGCGGGGTTGGGTTGCCGGCGGTGAACCGGCCTAGCCGTGCGGTTCCGTAACGGCAGCGACGTTTCTTAAATTCTCTTTCGAATTCCGGCCACCACAACGGATTCTGGCTGACCTCACCGCTACTGCTCAGCGGCCACCCGACCGCTCCTCACCGCCTCGCGCAGGGCCGCGTAGTCGCGCTCGTTCTGCTCGGCGTAGGCCTCGGCGAACCGGGTCAAGGCGGTGTCAGCGGCGTCGCCGCTGCCCAGATACCCCGCGATGGCGATGCGGTCGCCCGTTCGGGCGTGGGCGCCGGCGAGCACCTCCCCGCAGGCGCGTCCATAGTCGGTCAGCATCTTCGAGTCCATCGCCTCGACGGTCGCCGATTCCTTCCAGTCGCGCAACTGCCGTACGTAATAGTCGCCCAGGTGTCCGTCCGGGCCGACGGTGCGCAGCCAGCCGAGCAGGATGTCGCCGCTGGCCTGGATCTCGCGCTGACCGACCACCACCCGTTGCGCGGCGTTGGGGTAGGCGCTGGGTCCGAGGTAGGGCTCGAGCACCGAGGGCTGTGCCTCTTTGACCTGCATCACCAGCGGGTCATCGTCGTCTCGACCCAACGCGAGCACCACCCACGTCCGCAGGCCGACGCTGCCTACGCCGACGACCTTGCGCGCGGTGCCCGCGCAGCGGAACCGGTGAGCCAGCACCTGGACGTTCACATTCAGGCTCTTCCGGTAGGCGTCGATGAGCGCGCCCGTCCGCAGCTCATAGATGCGGGCCTCAGCTTCGCTGACGTACTCATCGACGGGCACCTGCAGCGGCGGATCGCTGACCAACTGCCGGCGCCCGTCGACTACCCGCGTCAATTTTGTCAGTGCCTGTGTGCTGTCGTGTGAGCGGGCTTTGTCCGCGGTGTGCTGGATTTCCTTGGCTTCCTTGGGGCTGACGCTGGCCTGCAGCGCGGCATCGACGCGGGCCTGGGCATACCAGACGTCCAATTCGCCCATCATCGCCAGCGTTCGCATCCGCTTGCGGTAGGCCTTCATACTCGAGCGCACTACCTGTTCTCGGTCGTCTGGGGTGAAGCCGTTTGTGCGTGCAGCTACCGCCAGGCTCGACGCGAGGCGCTTGACGTCCCATTCCCAGGGGCCGGGCAGGGTCTCGTCGAAGTCGTTGATATCGAACACCAGGTTGCGCTCGGAAGTGCCGAACAAGCCGAAGTTGCACAGGTGCGTGTCTCCGCACAGCTGCGCCTGCAGGCCCGTGCGGGGACCGGCCGCTAAGTCGGACGCCATGATCAACGCCGCGCCGCGGAAAAACGCCAACGGCGAGGCAAGCATGCGCCCATAGCGGATGGGCACCAACTCCGGAATTCTCGACACCGCTTGAGATTCCAGCAGCGTGACCGGATCTGGACGATTCTCAGGCCTAACGAATTCGGCAAGTGTCGATCTCGGCAGCACCTGCCGGCGGGAACGACCCAGCTGGTGTCGCTCGTCCGGTGACAACCACGGGTCGCCGCGAGGACCGTTTTTCGCCTCGCGGGACTTGGCCCCACGTACGCTGGTCGTCACCGATCGGTCACCGCCCTCACGGTATACCAGGTCGAGTTGCCGCCGTTGGTGATCCAGCGGTGCCGTTGAGCAGCGACGTGTCGCCGCCCCGGCGAGACTCTCCTACGCCGCGGGCGTGATGGAACATGCCAGGCTGCTCGGTGTCGATGCGATAGTTTGAATCGATGAACGTGGGGCGGCCACGCAAGTCCCGGGCGCTGCGGCAAATTACCGAAGGGCTCGCTGCGCTTGACGCGGAGGTGTTCGAGGCGGTCGCCAAGTCCCGCAGTCCGCTGCTGGACACCACCATGCCCGCGCTGAGCCGTGCCGCCGATCACGCCAAGCTGTGGCTTGCGATCGCGGCGGCCATGGCACTGTCAGGCAGCCGATCGGCTTGGCGCGGCGCGGGCCGTGGTGTGGTCAGCCTGGCGGTGACAAGCTTGGTGACCAATCAGCTGGCCAAGCGCGTGTGGCGACGCGAGCGGCCCGGCTACCGGTCCGTTTCGCCGGTGCGGCGCCTGCGACGCTACCCGGCGTCCGATTCGCTGCCCTCCGGTCACGCGGCCAGTGCCGCCGCCTTTGCCGGGATGCTCCTCGGCTCGGTCAGCACCGCGGTCGTGCACGCGGTGCGCGCCCCGGTCATCGTGGCACGCCAAGGCTGATCGCGCCGCCAATCAGCGGTTCACAGCGGGAAAGACGAATCAGGCCATGGCGCGGCGGCGGGCAACGAGTGCGGTTGTGGTGGGTATCGACGGTTCGCGGGCCGCGGTCACTGCAGCCCGGTGGGCGCTGGACGAAGCGGTCAGCCGCGAGGTCCCGCTGCGGCTGGTGAGTGTCATCGACGCCCCGGCCGAAAGTTGCGCGCCAGAAATGGAATACGCCGAGGAGTCGCTGCGCGGGGCTGCTGCGACGGTGCACGAGCTCGGGAAGCCGGTCAAGGTGGACACGGCAGTTCGCTGGGGCGTCGATGAAGTGATTCTGCTGGAGGAGTCTGAGAGCGCCGCCATGGTTTGCGTCGGTACGGTGGGCATCGGTCGCGTCGCCCACCGGCTGCTCGGCTCGACCGCGGTGGCGCTCGCCACTGGTGCGCGCTGCGCGGTGGCGATTATTCGTCGCAAGCCGCCACCGGAGGGCTGGGTGGTCGTATTGGTTGATCATCGTCCGGGCAACGACGATGTGGTGCAGCAGGCGATGGACGAGGCGCGGCTACGCAAAGCCCCGCTGCTGGCATTGGGGGTGGGGCGGTGGGACCTCGATGCGGTGAGGTATCACGAACTCGAGGAGCGGATAGGCGGTTGGCGAGAACGCTATCCCGATGTGTGCGTGCAGCGAAGCGAGGCCCCTGGCGGTGCGGTTGAATACCTCGACACCCGCAACAAGACGGTTCAGTTATTGGTCACCGGTAGTGTCAACGCCAACGAACTGACCCGTCTGATCGGGCCTCACAGCCACCCGATCCTCGACCATCCGGCATGCTCTGTGCTGGTGGTGCGCAGTGAATAGCGCAGTGCCCATGCCACCTGACTGTGCTGCAACGCCTCTCACCAAGTTGAAAGGCGAACAAGGCGGTAGCGCGATCCTCCGATGCCCATCGATGCGTTTCGCCCTACGTCGACGGTTTCAGGGGCGAGCGGTTGCTCGGCCGGCAGACCCGCGTTCACAATCAGGTGGGGAACCGGCGTCCCGCTGATCCTGTGCAACGGGATCGGCGCCAGCCTGGTAGTGCTCGATCCGTTCGTCGAGCAGCTCGATCCCGACACGACCGTGGGGGCGCATCGAAGTGCCCTCATGAAGTGACCATTGGCACTTTTTGATGACCCGACGTCCCTATTGGGCCGGGCCCGGCGCCGCGAGCATTGAGCTACCTGCGAAATGAAGGGTAATTGTTATGACAACTGCTGAAACTGCAAACCCGCTGCGGGAGATGTGGGTAGCGCAGCTGCTAATGGGCACCGTGGCCCTGGTTCTGGGTGTCCTTGTGCTGGTGTGGCCCGGGGTATCGATTCTTGCCGCGTCGGTGCTGTTGGGCATTTACCTGGTGGCGTCGGGCATCGCCCAGGTGATCATGGCCTTCGGCCTGGAGGTGTCGGGCGGTTACCGGGTGATGTTGTTCATCTCCGGCGCGCTGTCGTTGGTCTTGGGTGTACTGGCCTTCCGGTTCTTCGACCAGGGGTATGCCGTTCTGTTGCTGGGCGTCTGGATCGGCGTCGGGTTCATCTTCCAGGGGGTGACCGCAACGGCGCTTGCGATCAGCAACAAGGAGCTGCCCGGACGGGGCTGGACCATCTTCTTCGGCGTCATCAGCGTGATCGCCGGCATCGTTGTGCTGGCGTGGCCGTTCCATTCGATCGCCGTGCTCGCCCTTGTCACCGGCATCATGCTGGTCCTCATCGGTCTCACAGAAATCTTTAGCTCGTTTGGAACCCGCCACGATCTCAGGACCGCAGAGAAGCGAGTGTCGCGGGTGATCCCCCGAGCGCCGAATCAAGCGGCCTGACCCGTCGCGCACGGCCAGTGGCGCACCGGCTGCCCGGCAATACGCCTGGCAGCCGGGGCGGCTGGTCTGCACCATGAGCAAGGGATTGACATGGCAAATCCAATGGAACACATCCGCCAATCACTCATTGAACGTATCCGCCGGATCATCGACGATCACCGCGCAGGCGGGCTCGGCCCCACGCCGGGTTGACATCCCGGCACCAGGCTGGAGCACTGCCGCCGCCCGGCTTGCGGTGATGGTTGCGATTGCAACCGGATTTATTCTGCCTCGCTGAAGGTTTAGCTTGTAGGCGTCTCCGCGGCTGCGGGCTACGACGCACTCTCGGCAGCACTGATTCTTGGCTTTGCCGTGCATAACGCGAACGGACGGCCTCAATATGGTTGAGCCACTGACCGGTCGGCGGACCCCGCTGGCTTTCTTGACGCTCCTCGGGGTAATCGCCGCGGCCCCGCAAGGACAAGCGACGGACGGTTACGGCCGGCGGCGGCATCGTTGCCGGACGGGCACTCGGATTCGCCGCCGATGCGATCCTCACCGCTAGTGGTGCCTACCGATCCGCGCATGCCGGCTCGCGGCACCCACCGCCGCCATCGGGTGATCTTTTACGGCTCATCAGATGGCTTTGGACCCTACGCCGAGGGTCTTGACCGGGGAGACCATGACCGGGAGGTAATAACGGTCATGAACTCGCCGAACGGCCATCACTCGGCCGCCAGGTAGTAGCAGGCATCGCAACGATCGCCGCCACCGCGAAGGTCTCGAGGGGTTCGACATGTCAGATGGGATTCCGCTGGGAACAGTTGGCGGGGTGCAGGTAAGGGCGAACTGGAGCGTCCTGGTGCTGCTGTGGCTGTTCGCATGGAGCTTGGCCATCAGTTTGCCGAGCATGGTGCCGGGTTATAGCAAGTCGGACTACTGGATCGCTGGGGTCATTGGTGCTGTGGTGCTGCTGGCGTCGTTGCTGGCGCATGAATTGACCCATGCGGTGGTCTCCCGCCGCGCCGGGTTGAAGGTGTCGTCCATCACGCTGTGGATGTTCGGCGGTGTCACTCGCATCGAGGGCGAACCGAAAAACCCGAAAACCCAGTTTTGGATCGCTTTCTCGGGTCCACTGATGAGCCTGCTGCTGTCAGCGCTGTTTGCCGGGTTGGCTGCCGTCCTGCGCGCGGCGGGTGTGGCACCGCTCGCGGTCGCGGTGGCCTGGTGGCTGTCCGGGATCAACCTGCTGCTGGCGCTGTTCAATCTGCTGCCGGGTGCGCCATTAGACGGCGGCCGGATGCTGCAGGCGATTCTGTGGCGTCGGTACGGCGACAAGACGCGTGCCACTGTCGGCGCCGCCCGGGCGGGACAGGTACTCGGGTTTGTCCTGATCGCGCTGGGCCTGGTGGAGTTCTTGACGAAGTCCCTCATCAGCGGTGTGTGGCTGGTATTCATCGGCTGGTACCTGCTCATGGTCGCTCGTGAGGAAGAGAAACAAGCCGTGAACCAGCAGTCCCTCGCCGGGGTGCGCGTCTCGGATGCGATGTCGGCAAATCCGCGCACCGCTCCCGGCTGGATCAGCGTGTCAGACTTCATCGAGAATTACCTGCTCGGCGACCGGCATTCGGCGTATCCGGTGGAGGCGCCCGATGGGTCGGTCACCGGGCTGATCACGCTGTCACAGCTGCGTGGTGTCGCCCCCGACAAACGCGAGAGCACCTTGGTCCGTGACGCCGAGATACCACTGGACCAGGTGCCCACCGCTGCTCCCGACGAGCCGGTCACCGCGCTGCTGCGACGCATTTCCTCGACCACCGACCGCCGGGTGCTGGTCGTTGACGACGGCCGGGTGGTCGGCATCGTCGCTCCTTCCGATATCACCAGACTGATCGAAGCGCGCGGACTCGTCGGCTCCACCTAAGCCTCCACCCCGCCGAGCGTG
>NZ_DATFZD010000444.1:0-22701 GCF_035314665.1 Mycobacterium sp.
TCGACGACGTCGCGACCGCCGCGATCGGCGGCGTGATGGGGTCGGGCAGCACCGAGATGCGCGACGACTCGACCGACGTGCTGCTGGAGGCCGCGGTGTGGGATCCGGCGGCGGTGTCCCGCACCGCACGACGGCTGCACCTGCCCAGCGAGGCCGCCCGCCGCTACGAGCGTGAGGTCGACCCGGCAATCTCGGTGGCGGCGCTGGACCGCTGCGCCGGATTGCTCGCCGATATCGCCGGCGGCGTGGTGTCGGAAAAGCTGACCGACTGGCGGGGCGACCCGCCGCGAGACGACTGGTCGCTACCGCCGATCCCGATCGCGGCCGACCTGCCGGACCGCACGGCCGGGGTGAGCTATCGGCCAGGCACGACAGTCCGGCGGCTGACGCAGATCGGCGCCGCGGTGACCGGTGATGACGAAACGCTGACCGTGACACCGCCCAGCTGGCGGCCAGACCTACTGCAGCCGGCCGACCTGGTCGAAGAGGTGCTGCGGCTGGAGGGGCTGGAACTCATTCCATCGGTGCTGCCGTCCGCGCCGGCCGGGCGGGGCCTGTCGGCCAAACAGCGCCGTCGCCGCGCGATCGGCAAGTCGCTGGCGCTGTCGGGCTACGTGGAGGTCCTGCCAACGCCGTTTCTCCCGGCCGGCGTATTCGACGCCTGGGGCCTGCCCGCCGATGATCCGCGACGCAGCACCACGCAGGTGCTCAACCCGCTGGAGGCCGATCGGCCGCATCTGGCCACCACGCTGCTGCCGGGGCTGCTGGAGGCGCTGGCGCGCAACGTGTCCCGCGGCATCGTCGACGTGGCGCTGTTCGCCATCGCGCAGGTGGTGCAGCCAACCGCACAGACCAAGCGCGCCGGGCTGATCCCGGTGGACCGGCGTCCCACCGACGAGGAAGTCGCCCAGCTCGACGGGTCGCTGCCGCGCCAACCAGAGCACGTCGCCGCGGTGTTGACCGGGCTGCGGGAACCGCGCGGCCCCTGGGGTGAGGGCCGGCGCGCCGAAGCGGCCGACGCGTTCGAGGCGGTCCGAACCGTCGCGCGTGCCAGCGGAATTGAGGTGGTGCTGCGGGCCGCCCAGCATCTGCCCTGGCATCCCGGCCGGTGCGCCGAGGTGCTGGTCGGCGACGGACTGGTCGGGCATGCGGGTGAACTGCATCCGGCGGTGATCGAGCGGTCCGGGCTGCCCAAGGGTACGTGCGCGGTCGAACTGAACCTTGACGCGATGCCGATCGTCGAATCGTTGGCGGCGCCGCGGGTTTCGCCGTTTCCCGCGGTATTCCAGGACGTCAGCCTCGTCGTTGACATGGACGTCGCAGCGCAGACGGTGGAAGACGCGGTCCGCGACGGTGCGGGGGAATTGCTCGAGGATGTTCGGCTCTTCGACGTCTATACCGGCCCGCAGCTCGGGGAAAGCCGCAAGTCGCTGACGTTCGCGCTGCGGTTCCGTGCGGCCGATCGCACGCTCACTGAAGACGAGGCCAGCGCGGCCCGCGACGCGGCCGTGCGGTGTGCCGCCGAGCGGCTCGGGGCGGTGCTGCGTACCTAAAGCGTGTCGAACAAAGTGTCGAGTGGCCCCGGGTGTGGTCAGCCTGGGCACGAACACCCAGGCTGACCTCACCGGTACAGATGCCTCAAATCAGCTCAGAAGGCAACCCCAGAAAAGCGGCTATCAGAATCCCGCACTGAAAAGCCCGGCGAGCAAGTCAGCCTCCGGAGCAAGGATGTCAGGCGGACATGCCCGCCGCAGCTGTGGCGCGAACACGCTAGAGAGCCCAGCATTAGTTTGCAAGAACATGCATAGTCATGCAGTATTGCCGTCATGACAATCGTGGCGGTGGCGGGCGCCAGTGGCTATGCAGGCGGCGAAATCCTGCGGTTGCTGCTCGGGCATCCGGCTTACCATGACGGGCGGCTGACGATCGGTGCGCTGACCGCTGCCGCGAGTGCCGGCAGCACGCTGGCCGACCATCACCCGCACCTGTTACCGCTGGCCCAGCGAGTACTCGAGCCCACCGAGGTCGAGGTACTGGATGGCCATGACGTGGTTTTCCTCGCGCTTCCGCATGGGCACTCGGCGGTGTTAGCGCAACAGCTCAGCGCCCAGACGCTGTTGGTGGATTGCGGTGCAGATTTCCGTCTGACTGACGCGGGCGCGTGGGAGCGCTTCTACGGCTCGCAGTACGCCGGCACCTGGCCTTACGGGCTACCGGAGCTGCCCGGCGCGCGGGACGCGCTGCGCGACGCCCGGCGCATCGCGGTACCGGGCTGCTATCCGACGGCCGCGCTGTTGGCGCTTTTTCCGGCGCTGGCCGCCGACCTCGTCGATCCCGCCGTCACCGTCGTCACGGTCAGCGGCACCTCCGGCGCCGGCCGCGCCGCGAAGACCGACCTGCTCGGTTCGGAGGTGATCGGTTCGGCGCGGGCTTACAACATCGCCGGCGCACACCGGCACACCCCCGAAATCGTTCAGGGGCTGAAGCAGGCTACCGACCGGGATGTCACCGTGTCGTTCACACCGGTGCTCATCCCGACCTCGCGCGGAATCCTGGCGACGTGTAGTGCCCTTACCCAGTCACCGTTGTCTCAGTTGCGCGCGGCCTACGAAAAGGCTTACCACGCTGAGCCTTTCGTTCACCTTCTGCCTGAAGGACAGCTGCCGCGTACCGGCTCGGTGATCGGCTGCAACGCCGCGCACATCGCGGTCGCGGTCGACGAGGACGCGTCCACCTTCATCGCCATCGCGGCGATCGACAATCTGGTCAAGGGCACGGGCGGCGCCGCCGTCCAGTCGATGAACCTGGCGCTGGGTTGGCCGGAGACCGAAGGCCTTTCGGTGGTCGGGGTGGCGCCGTGACCGACCTCACCGATGCGGCCCCTCTGGTGCGTGCCCAGGGAGTGACGGCCCCGGCCGGTTTCCGCGCCGCCGGGATCGCCGCCGGCATCAAAGCCTCGGGTGCATTAGACCTGGCGCTGGTGTTCAACGAAGGCCCGGACCTTGCGGCCGCCGGCGTGTTCACCCGCAATCAGGTCAAGGCGGCACCTGTGCTGTGGACACAGCAGGTGCTGATGACCGGCCGGCTGCGGGCGGTGATCCTGAACTCCGGCGGCGCCAACGCGTGCACCGGGCCGGCCGGCTTCCAGGACAGCCACACCACCGCCGAAGCTGTTGCGGCCGCGCTGTCGGACTGGGGCACCGAGACCGGTGCGATCGAAGTCGCCGTCTGCTCAACAGGATTGATCGGCGACCGGCTGCCGATGGACAAGGTTCTCGCCGGGGTCGGTCACGTCGTGCACGAGATGGCCGGCGGGCTGGGCGGCGGAGAAGAGGCCGCGCGGGCCATCATGACCACCGACACCGTGCCCAAACAGGTTGCGCTGCACCATCCGGACAAGTGGACCGTTGGCGGGATGGCCAAGGGCGCCGGGATGTTGGCGCCGTCGCTGGCGACCATGTTGTGCGTGCTCACCACCGATGCGGTCGCGGAGTCCGGCGCGCTCGAGGACGCGCTGCGCCGGGCCGCCGCGCGGACCTTCGACCGCCTCGACATCGACGGCTGCACCTCGACCAACGACACGGTGCTGCTGCTGGCCTCGGGCGCAAGCGAGATCGTGCCGTCCCAAACCGATCTCGACGACGCGGTGCTGCGCGTCTGCGATGACCTGTGCGCTCAGCTGCAGGCCGACGCCGAAGGCGTCACCAAGCGGATCACCGTGACCGTGACGGGCGCCGCCACCGACGACGACGCAGTCTCGGTCGCCCGGATGGTCGCCCGCGACAACCTGGTCATGACCGCGTTATTCGGTTCCGATCCCAACTGGGGCCGGGTGCTCGCGGCGGTCGGTATGGCGCCGTTCACGCTCAACCCGGACCGGATCACCGTGTCGTTCAACGGTTCTGCGGTGTTCGTCGAAGGCGTCGGAGAAGCGGGTGCGCGTCAGGTGGACCTGTCCGGCGAGGACATCGACGTCCTGATCGACCTCAAAATGGGCAACGGCCAGGCGGCCATCCGCACCACCGACCTGTCTCACGGCTATGTCGAAGAGAATTCGGCCTACAGTTCATGACTACCGGCGCGTTGCCCACGCAAGCGAAGGCCCAGGTGCTGGCTGCGGCCCTGCCGTGGCTCAAGCAATTGCACGGCAAGATCGTGGTGATCAAATACGGCGGCAACGCGATGACCGACGACACGCTGCGGTCCGCGTTCGCCGCCGACATGGCGTTCTTGCGTAACTGCGGGATCCACCCGGTCGTCGTGCATGGCGGCGGGCCTCAGATCAGCGCAATGTTGGAGCGGCTCGGGATCTCCGGTGACTTCAAGGGCGGCTTCCGGGTCACCACACCGGAAGTGCTCGACGTGGCCAGAATGGTGTTGTTCGGTCAGGTGGGCCGCGAGTTGGTCAACCTGATCAACGCGCACGGACCCTATGCGGTCGGCATCACCGGCGAGGACGCACACCTGTTCACGGCGGTCCGGCGCAGTGTCACCGTCGACGGTGTGCCCACTGACATCGGGCTGGTGGGCAACGTCGACCATGTCAACACCGCGGCGTTGCTTGACCTTATTGCGGCGCAACGCATCCCGGTGGTCTCGACGCTGGCGCCAGACAGCGACGGCGTCGTGCACAACATCAACGCCGACACCGCAGCGGCGGCGCTGGCCGAAGCATTGGGAGCCGAAAAGCTGCTGATGCTCACCGACATCGAAGGTCTATACACCCGCTGGCCCGAGCGTGATTCGCTGGTCACCGAAATCGACACTGCCACATTGGCACAGCTGCTGCCGACATTGGAGACCGGGATGATCCCCAAGATCGAGGCATGTCTGCGCGCTGTCGGTGGCGGCGTACCCAGCGCGCACATCATCGACGGCCGCGTCGAGCATTGCGTGCTGGTGGAATTGTTCACTGACGAGGGCACCGGCACGAAGGTGGTGAGCGCGTGACCCGCACCGAGAGGATGCAGCAGCGGTGGTCCGCGGTGATGATGGACAACTACGGCATCCCGCCGGTGGCATTGGCCAGCGGAGACGGCGCCGTGGTCACCGATGTGGACGGGAAGTCCTACCTGGATCTGCTTGGCGGCATCGCCGTCAACGTCCTGGGACACCGTCACCCAGCCGTGATCGACGCCGTCACGCGGCAAATGTCAACGCTGGGGCACACCTCTAACCTGTATGCCGCCGAACCGGGCATCGCGCTGGCCGAAGCGCTGGTCGGCTTGCTTGGCTGCGACGCCGAGGCGCGGGTGTTCTTCTGCAACTCCGGCACCGAGGCCAACGAGCTGGCGTTCAAACTCTCCCGGCTGACCGGGCGCACGAAACTGGTTGCCGCCCAGGAAGCTTTTCACGGCAGGACGATGGGCTCGCTGGCGCTGACAGGCCAACCAACCAAGCAGGCACCGTTTGCACCGCTGCCCGGTGACGTCACACACGTGCCATACGGCGACACCGCGGCCCTGGACGCTGCGGTCGGCGACGACACCGCCGCCGTGTTCCTCGAGCCGATCATGGGGGAGATCGGTGTTGTCGTCCCGCCCGACGGCTACCTCGCGGCGGCCCGCGACATCACCGCCCGCCATGGCGCGCTGTTGGTTCTCGACGAGGTGCAGACCGGAATGGGCCGCACCGGTGCGTTTTTCGCCCATCAGCACGACGGCATCACCCCCGACGTGGTGACGCTCGCCAAAGGCCTCGGAGGTGGACTGCCGATCGGGGCATGCCTGGCGGTTGGCCCGGCCGCGCGACTGCTCACACCCGGTCTGCATGGCAGCACCTTTGGCGGCAACCCAATCTGTGCGGCGGCGGCTCGGGCGGTGCTGCGGGTACTAGCCAGCGAAGATTTGGTGCGACGCGCCGAAGTCCTCGGAAAAACGTTGGGCCAAGGCATCGAATCGCTTGGTCATCCGCTGATCGACCATGTCCGCGGCCGTGGCTTGCTGTGTGGGGTGGTGCTCAGTGCCCCGGCCGCGAAGGAAACCGAGATCGCCTCTCGTGCCGCCGGTTTCCTGGTCAACGCCGCCGCACCCAACGTCATTCGGTTGGCGCCGCCGTTGATCATCACCGAACACCAGATCGACACCTTCGTCACTGCGCTGCCGGGCATCCTGGATACCGCTGAGGGGACACGATGACCCGCCACTTTCTGCGCGACGACGACCTGTCGCCAGACGAACAAGCCGAAGTGCTGGCGCTGGCTGTCGAGCTGAAGAAGGATCCGTTCAGCCGCCGCCCCCTGGAGGGTCCGCGCGGCGTCGCCGTCATCTTCGACAAGAACTCCACCCGCACCCGGTTTTCGTTCGAGGTCGGGATCGCCCAGCTCGGCGGGCACGCCGTGGTGGTCGACGGCCGCAGCACCCAGTTGGGCCGGGAGGAGACCCTGCAGGACACCGCGAAAGTGTTGTCCCGCTATGTCGATGCCATCGTCTGGCGGACCTACGGGCAAGCCCGGCTCGCCGCGATGGCCGAAACCGCGACGGTGCCGATCGTCAACGCGCTCTCCGACCAATTCCACCCGTGCCAGGTGCTTGCCGATCTGCAGACCGTCGCCGAACGCATTGGATCCCTGCGCGGGTTGAGCATGTCGTACTTCGGCGATGGCGCCAACAACATGGCGCACTCGCTGATGCTCGGCGGTGTCACCGCCGGCATGGACGTGACGATCGCCGCTCCTGACGGCTTTGCCCCCGACCCATCGGTGGTCGCCGCCGCCGAGCGGCGCGCCGCGGACACCGGCGCCTCGGTGACGGTCACCACGGACCCCGCCGCTGCCGCGTCGGGCGCCGACGTGCTGGCGACCGACACCTGGACGTCGATGGGGCAGGAGGACGACGGACTGGATCGGGTGCGGCCGTTCCGTCCTTTCCAGCTCAACGCCGGGCTACTCTCCTTGGCTAACTCTGAAGCTGTTGTGCTGCACTGCCTTCCAGCGCACCGAGGTCACGAGATCACCGACGACGTGATCGACGGGCCGCACAGCGCGGTGTGGGACGAGGCCGAGAACCGGCTGCATGCGCAAAAGGCGCTGCTGGTGTGGCTTTTGGAGCAGTCGAGATGACGCGCAGCGGGTCGAAGACCACAACCGAAATCACCCGGGCCGCCCGGCAGGCTCGCATCGTGGCGACCCTGTCGTCGGCCGAGGTGCGCAGCCAGAGCGAGTTGGCCGCGCTGCTCGCCGCCGACGGTATCGAGGTCACCCAGGCCACCCTGTCGCGGGATCTCGAGGAGCTCGGCGCGGTGAAGCTGCGCGGCGCCGACGGCGGGGTTGGCGTCTACATGGTGCCCGAGGACGGCAGCCCCCTGCGCGGGGTATCCGGCGGCACAACACGGCTGTCGCGGCTGCTCAGCGAGCTGCTGGTGTCTACCGACGCCAGCGGAAACCTCGCCGTGCTGCGCACCCCGCCCGGCGCGGCCGACTACTTGGCCAGCGCCATCGACCGGGCAGCCCTGCCGTACGTCGTCGGAACGATCGCCGGCGATGACACCATCTTCGTAGCGGCCCGCGAACCGATGAGCGGCGCTGAGCTGGCAACCGTGCTCCAAGACCTTAAATAACCGGCGAAACAAGGAGATCAATTCATGTCCGAGCGCGTCATCTTGGCGTATTCCGGCGGTTTGGACACCTCGGTGGCGATCAGCTGGATCGGCAAGGAGACCGGCCGGGAGGTCGTCGCGGTCGCGATCGATCTGGGCCAGGGCGGTGAGGACATGGAGGTGGTGCGCCAGCGGGCGCTGGACTGCGGCGCCGTCGAAGCGGTCGTCGTCGACGCCCGCGACGAGTTCGCGGAGGGCTACTGCCTGCCGACCATCTTGAACAATGCGCTGTACATGGACCGCTACCCGCTCGTGTCGGCGATCAGCCGACCGCTCATTGCCAAGCATCTGGTCGCGGCCGCTCGCGAGCACGGTGGCGGGATCGTAGCGCACGGCTGTACCGGCAAGGGCAACGACCAGGTGCGCTTCGAAGTTGGATTCGCCTCGCTCGCACCTGATCTGGAGGTACTGGCACCGGTGCGCGACTACGCGTGGACCCGGGAGAAGGCCATCGCTTTCGCCGAAGAGAACGCCATACCTATCAATGTCACCAAGCGCTCACCATTCTCGATCGACCAGAACGTCTGGGGGCGGGCGGTCGAAACGGGCTTTTTGGAACACCTGTGGAACGCGCCGACCAAGGACGTCTATTCCTACACCGAAGATCCCACCGTTAACTGGAACACCCCCGACGAGGTGATCATCGGATTCGAGCGCGGCGTACCGGTATCGATCGACGGAAAACCGGTGTCGGTGCTACAGGCGATCGAGGAACTCAACGCCCGCGGCGGCGCGCAAGGAGTCGGACGGCTCGACGTAGTCGAAGACCGGTTGGTAGGTATCAAGAGCCGCGAAATCTACGAGGCACCGGGGGCGATGGTGCTGATCACCGCGCACACCGAGCTCGAACACGTCACGCTCGAGCGTGAGCTGGGGCGGTTCAAACGGCACACCGACCAACGCTGGGCGGAGCTGGTTTACGACGGATTGTGGTTCTCGCCCTTGAAGGCGGCGCTGGAAACCTTCGTCGCCAAAACCCAGGAGCATGTGTCCGGCGAAATCCGAATGGTATTGCACGGCGGCCACATTGCCGTCAACGGTCGGCGCAGCGCGGAATCGCTGTATGACTTCAACCTGGCCACCTACGACGAGGGCGACACCTTTGATCAGACCGCCGCGCGTGGTTTTGTGCAGATCCACGGCCTGTCGTCGAAGCTAGCTGCGCGACGAGATCGCGCCACCGACTAAACATGACCACCAACGAAGGATCGCTGTGGGGCGGGCGGTTCGCCGACGGCCCGTCCGAAGCACTGGCCGCGCTGAGTAAATCCACCCACTTCGACTGGGTGCTGGCGCCCTACGACATCACCGCGTCCAGGGCGCACACCGTGGTGCTGTTCCAGGCCGGATTACTCACCGAAGAGCAGCGCGACGGGCTGCTGGCCGGGCTGGACAGCCTCGCCGAGGACGTCGCCGACGGCAGCTTCGGCCCGCTGGTCATCGACGAGGACGTGCATGCCGCGCTGGAACGCGGACTGATCGAGCGCGTCGGTTCCGACCTGGGCGGTCGGCTCAGGGCCGGCCGCTCACGAAATGATCAGGTGGCCACGCTGTTTCGGATGTGGCTGCGTGACGCGATACGACGAGTCGCAGCCGGTGCGCTCGACGTTGTCGGTGCATTGGCGGCGCAGGCCGCCGCTCACCCGAGGGCCATCATGCCCGGCAAGACGCACCTGCAGTCGGCTCAGCCGATCCTGCTGGCACACCATTTACTTGCCCACGCCCACCCGCTGCTGCGCGACGTCGACCGGATCGTCGACCTTGACGAGCGCACCGCGGTGTCCCCCTATGGTTCCGGGGCGCTGGCCGGTTCGTCGCTGGGGCTCGACCCGGACGCGATCGCCGAACGGCTCGGCTTCGCAACAGCAGCAGAGAACTCCGTCGACGCCACTGCAGCAAGGGATTTCGCCGCCGAGGCGGCGTTTGTTTTCGCGATGATCGGTGTCGATCTGTCGCGGCTCGCCGAAGATATCATCATCTGGAGCTCAACCGAATTCGGGTACGTGACCTTGCATGACTCGTGGTCGACCGGCAGCTCGATCATGCCGCAAAAAAAGAACCCCGACATCGCCGAGCTGGCTCGCGGCAAATCCGGGCGGTTGATCGGCAACCTCGCCGGGCTGCTGGCCACGCTGAAGGCTCAGCCGCTGGCGTACAACCGGGACCTGCAGGAAGACAAAGAGCCGGTCTTCGACTCGGTCGCGCAGTTGGAGCTGCTGCTGCCGGCGATGGCCGGACTGGTAGGCAGCCTGGCCTTCGACACAGACCGGATGGCGGCGCTCGCCCCGGCGGGATACACGCTCGCCACGGATATCGCCGAATGGCTGGTGCGCCAAGGTGTTCCGTTCCGGGACGCCCACGAGTCGGCGGGCGCGGCGGTGCGGGTCGCCGAGGAGCGCGGGGTCGGCCTGGAGGAGTTGACCGACGACGAGCTGGTCGCCGTCAGCAGCGACTTGACCCCCGAAGTGCGAGAAGTGCTCACCATCGAGGGCTCGGTGTCATCGCGCGACGCGCGGGGCGGAACCGCGCCGGAACGCGTCTCCGCGCAACTCGAGGCGGTCCGGGCTGTCGCCGAACGACTTCGGCAACAGCTGAGCCGGTAGGAGGTCGGCATGCGGGACCGAACGCGCCGGGCGGTCCGGTACCCGCCGGGCGAAGCATTGCTGGCGTTGTATCGGCGGCGCGGCCCGGTGATCAATTCCGGGATAGCGGGACTGGGCTACACATATCTGCTCGGACCCGAGGCGAACAGGTTCGTCTTCGCCAATGCCGACGCGTTCAGCTGGCAGGAAGCATTTCAGGTTCTCGTCCCGGTCGACGGCCCGACGGCATTGGTGGTCAGTGACGGAGCCGATCACCGTCGCCGGCGCAGTGCCGTCGCCCCGGCCCTGCATCGCCGACAGGTCGGCGACTACGTGCCGATCATCGCCGCCAACGTCGACGCGGTCATCGACCGCTGGCAGCCCGGGCAGCGAATCGACATATACGACTCGTTGCGTGCCGCGGTGCGGCGGAGCATCGCTGAATCCCTCTTCGGCTCACGAATCGCCGAGCATGCCGACTTTCTCGGTGACCAATTGCAACCCCTGCTTGCGCTGACGCATCGCCCACCTCAGGTGATGCGAGCCCAACAGTTGATCAGATCACCCGGGTGGCGGCGGGCAATGGCGGCGCGGGCTCGCATCGACGACTTCGTGGACCGCCAGGTGGCCGACGCGAGCATCCATCCCCGTCCCGACGATCACCTGCTAACCACGTTGATTACCGGACGCCCAGATGACGGGCAGCCATTGACCCCCAACGAGATTCGTGACCAAGTCGTTTGGCTGATCGCCGCCGGTTACGAAACCACCAGCGGCGCCCTGGCGTGGGCCATCTATGCACTGCTGACTATTCCGGGCGCCTGGGACAGCGCAGCCGCTGAGGTTGCCGGGGTCTTAGACGCCGGGCCACCGAGCGCGCGGAACATCGGGGCGCTGACCTACCTCAATGGAGTCGTGCAGGAGACGCTGCGGCTGTACAGCCCTGGAGTGATCTCGGCCCGAAAAGCTAAACGTGACATCCAATTTGACGGGCACCGGATTCGGGCTGGGCGAACGCTGATATTCAGCGCGTATGTGACCCACCGGATCAGCGACGTGTGGGCCGACCCTGAAGAGTTTCGTCCGCAGCGGTGGGATCCTGACTCTGAGCACTATCATCGGCCGGCGCCGCACGAGTTCATCCCGTTCAGTGCGGGCCTGCATCGGTGCGTGGGATCGGCGATGGCCACCACCGAGATGACGGTCATGCTGGCCCGGCTGGTGGCCAGGACTACGTTGCTTCTGCCTTCTCAGCGGATCAGGGCACGCAACTTCGCCGCCCTGCGGCCCTGGCCGGGCTTGACCGTTGAGGTCAAGCAAGTCTCCGCGGTGCCGTGAGCACCGGAGTTGCCGGGACGTGGGGAATTTCGCGAGCAGGCAACGGACGGCAGAGGAAGTTTCCCTGGATGGCGTCGCAGCCGAATTCCCTGAGTCTTTGCGCCGTTTCCTGATCCCCGACGCCTTCGGCGACACTGGTGATGCCGAACACCTCGGCGAGCTCGATGGCTGAGCGCGCACAAGCTCACTCGAATACTTCCAAGAGTTGCAGCCAACGGCTCTCCAGTTCGGCGACGTCGCCTTCCAGGTCGCGCAATTCCTCGGTGAGCCGGGTGATTCCGACGTGGTCGGATTGGTCATGCTCCGCGAGGTCCTGATGCTTGGCTGCGATCTGGTCGGCTAGCCGCGCCAGCCTGCGATCAATTGCAGCGATCTCCTTCTCGGTGGCGCGCAATTCCGCTCCCGAAATCGCTTGCGGCCGAGAGGTTCCGGTGGCCGACGTTGCGGCACGCGTTGTGGCCGCCTGCGCGGCCAGCCTCAGGTATTCGTCGACACCCCCCGGCAGATGTCGCAGCCGGCCATCGAGGATCGCGTACTGCTGATCGGTGACACGTTCGAGCAGGTAGCGGTCGTGCGAGACGACGATCAATGTGCCCGGCCACGAGTCGAGCAAGTCTTCGGTGGCCGCCAGCATGTCGGTGTCGACATCGTTGGTGGGTTCGTCGAGTAGCAGCACATTGGGCTCGGCCAGCAGCGTCAGCATCAGCTGCAGCCGGCGGCGTTGGCCGCCGGATAGGTCTGCGACCCGCGCCGAAAGCTGGCCGCCGGCGAACCCGAGCCGCTCCAGCAACTGGGCAGGAGTGACCTCGCGGCCGTCGACGTGATAATCGCTGCGCAGCCGGCCCAGCACGTCGGCGACCCGTTCGCCCCCCAACGGCGCCAGCTCGTCGCCTCGTTGGTCGAGGATACCCAAGCGAACAGTCTTGCCGCGCTTGACTTTTCCGCTGTCGGGTTGCACGGCGCCGGTGATCAGTCCGAGCAGGGTGGACTTGCCGGCGCCGTTGGCGCCGACGATGCCGCTGCGTTCTCCGGGGCCGATTCGCCATTCGATATTGCGCAGCACGGGTTGCCCGTCGAACGAGACCGACACGTCGAGCAGGTCGACGACGTCCTTGCCGAGCCGCGCGGTGGCGAGTTTCGCCAACTCGACGGTGTTGCGCAGCGGCGGTACGTCGGCGATCAGCTGGTTAGCCACATCGATCCGGAACTTTGGTTTCGACGTTCGCGCGGGCGGGCCGCGGCGAAGCCAGGCCAGCTCCTTGCGCATCAGGTTCTGCCGCTTGGCCTCGGCGACGGCGGCCCGCCGGTCCCGCTCGACTCGCTGCAAGACATATGCGGCGTAGCCGCCCTCGAACGGCTCGACGATCCCGTCGTGCACCTCCCACGTCGTCGTAGCCACCTCGTCGATGAACCACCGGTCGTGGGTCACCAGCAGCAGGCCACCACTGTTACGGGCCCAGCGCTGGCGCAAGTGACCGGCCAGCCAGGTGATGCCTTGGATGTCGAGGTGGTTGGTCGGCTCGTCCAGGGCAACGACATCCCAATCGCCGACCAGCAGCGCGGCCAGCTGGACCCGGCGCCGCTGGCCACCGCTGAGTGTGCCGATCGTCGCGTCCCAGCCGATGTCGGCGACCAATCCGCCGACAACGTCGCGGATATGCGGATTACCGGCCCATTCGTGCTCGGGCCGGTCGCCGACCAGCGTCGATCCCACCGTGCTGCGCGAATCCAGGATGTCGGCCTGGCTGAGCGCGCCGACCCGTAGTCCGCTGCGCTGCGTCACCCGCCCGGAATTCGGACGCACCCGACCGGTGAGCAAACCCAGCAAACTGGACTTGCCGTCGCCGTTTCGGCCCACGATGCCGATCCGGTCGCCGTCGCTTACTCCGATGGTCAACGAGTCGAAGACCACCTGAGTCGGATACTCCAGGTGCACGGCCTCGGCGCCCAGCAGGTGTGCCACCGTCCAGACCTTACGTGGGCGATCCGGGCGAACCGGCGAGCGACCGTGCTGATGGCGGCGACCCGCTTCGCCCGGCTTCCAGCCGCGCTCGCGATCGCCGCTAGGCTGGCGAACGCACTGGCGCCGTGTTCAAAGCTGCGGGCCCACCCTTTGCGATGTGCCATGATGACCACGCTGTCAGGCCCACAAGCAGCACAGAAACGTCTCAGGTTTAAAGGGGAGCGGCGGCATGGATCTGAATTTTTCAGCGGTCACGCGACCGGTCGAGCGTCTGATGGCCACGGCGCAGAACGGCCTGGAAGTCCTGCGCCTCGGCGGGCTGGAAACCGGCAACTCTCCGTCGCCGTCCCAGGTTGTCGAGAGCGCGCCGATGTACAAGCTTCGACGGTACTTCCCACCGGACAGTCGGCCGGGGCACCCCCAGGCGGGGCCGCCGGTGCTGCTGGTGCACCCGATGATGATGTCGGCGAACATGTGGGATGTCACCCGGGAGGACGGGGCCGTCGGCATCCTGCACGCCGCCGGGCTCGATCCCTGGGTCATCGACTTCGGCTCACCCGACAAGGTCGAGGGTGGTATGCGCCGGAATCTGGCCGATCACATCGTCGCGCTGAGCGAGGCGCTCGACCTGACCGCAGACATCACCGGTCAGGATGTGCACCTGGTCGGCTATTCGCAGGGCGGGATGTTCTGCTACCAGGCGGCGGCCTACCGGCGTTCGAAAAGCATCGCCAGCATTGTGACGTTCGGCTCGCCGGTAGACACCCTGGCCGCGCTGCCGATGGGCCTTCCGCCCAACATTGCTCCCGGTGTTGCCAATTTCATGGCCGACCACGTCTTCAACCGGTTGGATATCCCAGGCTGGTTGGCGCGCGCCGGCTTTCAGATGCTCGATCCGCTCAAGACCGCCAAAGCGCGGGTCGATTTCGTGCGCCAGCTGCACGACCGTGAGGCGCTGCTGCCAAGGGAGGCCCAGCGCCGATTCCTGGAGTCAGAAGGCTGGATCGCGTGGTCCGGCCCGGCGATCTCCGAGCTGCTCAAGCAGTTCGTCGCACACAACCGGATGATGACCGGCGGTTTCGCCATCAACGGCCAATTGGTGACGCTGACCGATATCACCTGTCCCGTACTGGCTTTCGTCGGCGAAGTCGACGACATCGGCCAGCCCGCCGCGGTGCGCGGTATCCGGCGCGCCGCGCCCAACGCCGAGGTTTACGAGTACTCGGTGCGTACGGGTCACTTCGGGCTGGTCGTCGGATCCAAAGCGGCACAAGAGTCTTGGCCAACCGTCGCCGATTGGGTGCTATGGATCTCCGGTCACGGCGACAAGCCCACCGACATCTTCCCGATGGCCGATCAG
This sequence comes from Mycobacterium sp., assembly GCF_035314665.1. GTDB lineage: Bacteria > Actinomycetota > Actinomycetes > Mycobacteriales > Mycobacteriaceae > Mycobacterium. Next base: position 14,840 of record NZ_DATFZD010000444.1, read on the forward strand.
CCGGAGGAGCACGAGGATCGCGGCGTTGCGTTGAGTGCGCGGGTGATTCACGGCCTGGGTGAGGCATCGGAGGTGGCGCTGACACTCGCCCGCGGTGCGGCCGACGCCGTCGTCGCAGCGAACAAGTCGATGCGAACATTGGCCGTTGAGACCGTCCGAACGTTGCCCCGGCTGGCTCGACTGGGCCAGATCAACGACCACACCCGGATCTCGCTTGGCCGGATCATCGCCGAACAAGCCAGCGATGCGCCGAACGGTGAGTTCCTGCTCTTCGACGGGCGCGTGCACACCTACGAGGCGGTGAACCGGCGCATCGACAACGTCGTGCGCGGCCTCATCGAAGTCGGGGTGCGTCAGGGCGAACACGTCGGCGTTTTGATGGAAACCCGGCCAAGCGCGCTGGTGGCCATCGCCGCGCTGTCGCGGTTGGGCGCCGTCGCCGTCCTGTTGAAGCCCGACGTCGACCTGACCGCAGCGGTCCGGCTCGGCGGAGTGAGCGAGATCATCACCGACCCAACCAATCTCGAGACCGCGCGGCAACTGCCCGGGCAGATCCTTGTCCTCGGTGGCGGTGAGTCCCGCGACCTGCATCTGTCCGACGACGCCGGCGTCATCGACATGGAACAGATCGACCCCGACGCCGTGGAGCTGCCGGCCTGGTACCGGGCCAACCCGGGCTACGCGCGGGATCTGGCGTTCATCGCGTTCAGCACCGCCGGCGGGCAACTCGTGGCCAAGCAGATCACCAACTACCGCTGGGCGCTCTCGGCGTTCGGCACCGCCTCGACCGCGGCGTTAGGCCGCAACGACACCGTGTACTGCCTGACGCCGCTGCATCACGAGTCCGGGCTACTGGTCAGCCTCGGCGGTGCGGTGGTTGGCGGTGCCCGCATCGCGTTGTCGCGCGGCCTGCAGCCGGACCGGTTCGTCGCCGAATTGCACCAGTACGGCGTCACCGTCGTCTCCTACACGTGGGCCATGCTCCGCGATGTCATCGACGATCCGGATTTCGCATTGCGCGGCAGTCACCCGGTGCGGTTGTTCATCGGCTCGGGTATGCCGACCGGATTGTGGCAGCGAATCGTCGACGTGTTCGCCCCGGCGCGTGTCGTGGAGTTCTTCGCGACCACCGACGGGCATGCGGTGCTGGCCAACGTGTCGGGCGCCAAGATCGGCAGTCAGGGCCGGCCGTTGCCCGGCGCCGGGCATATCGAACTGGGCGCCTACGACGCCGAACATGACCTGATCCTGGAAACCGACCGTGGGTTGGTCCGGGTTCCGGACCCCAACGAGGTGGGTGTGCTACTCGCCGAGCCGCGCGGACCCATCGATCCGACCGCGTCGGTCAAACGTGGCGTGTTCGCTCCCGCCGACACCTGGATCTCCACCGAATACCTGTTCCGTCGCGACGCCGACGGCGACTTCTGGTTGGTGGGCAGGCGCGGCTCGACCGTGCGCACCACCCGCGGCATTGTGTTCTGCGACCCGATCACCGACGCGATCGGGCTCATTCCGGCGGTCGATCTCGCGGTGACCTATGGCGTCCCGATGGACGGTCACCAAGTCGCAGTGACGGCGGTGACGTTGCGGCCGGGCGCCACGATCACAGCGGCGGATCTCACCGAGGCGGTGGCGGCCATGCCCTTCGGGTTGGGCCCCGACATCGTGCACGTGGTGGGGGAGATGACGCTGAGCGCCACCTATCGTCCGACAGTCAGCCCCTTGCGAGCGGCCGGGATTCCCAAGCCGGGACGGCACGCTTGGTATTTCGATGCGTACGCCAGCCAGTTCCGACGGTTGACGGGCGCGGCACGGACCGAGATGTCCGGTGCGCATTGACAATTGAGGCCAACATGATTGACGAAGCGCTGTTGGACATCCTGGTTTGCCCGGCCGACCAAGGCCCGCTAGTGCTGGCTGGGGATGTGCTCTACAACCCGCGGCTGCGGCGCGCCTACCGGATCGAAGACGGCATCCCGGTGCTGCTGGTCGACGAGGCCCACGACGTCGACGACGACGAACACGCCCGGCTTATGGCGCAAGCAGGTCCGGAAGATCCCCGGTGAAGTAGCGCTGCAAATTCGGCGCGATAGTCTGCGCGATCCGCTCAGCCGGAAGCGACTTGAATGGCTCCAATTCCAGGATGTAGCGGGCCATCACGACGCCGATCAACTGCGAGGCGACGAACTGGATCCGGATCATCGCGCTGCCCGAGGGACTGTCAATACGCGGCCCGATCGCGACTGCGATCACTTCTTGGATGAACGAGCGGAAAAGACTCACCTCGGAGCCCGTCAATACCGACCTCAGCGCGGCGATGAAACCCGCACCGATCTCGGAATCCCACAGCGGCAATAACATTGAAGGCAGCTTGTAACCGAGCTCCTCGACGGGCACTTCGCGCAAAGGGCCGATTACGGCCATCGGGTCGATCGGGATGTGAACCGCCGCCGCGAATAGCTTTTCCTTGGTGCCGAAGTAATGATGCACCAACGCAGAATCGACGCCGGCCGCCGCCGCTACTGCGCGTATCGACGTATTCGCAATCCCATTGCGGGCGAATAGGTCTCTCGCGCTGGCCAGGATCCGATCCCGGGTATCTGAACTTCCCGCTGGTCGTCCGGGCCTTCTGCGCCCGGTGTTGGTGGCCGTCACGCTAAGGTGTCCGTCTGCGCAGGGTGGCTGCGGCCAGGCACAGCGCGGCGAGCGCAAACCCCAACACCACGATGATGTCGCGCACCGCGACGGACGTCAGCTCCGAATGCGCGCCCACCTGTTGCAGCGCTTCCAGCGCGTAGCTGGCGGGTAGCACGTTGCTGAGCCATTGCAGCCAGTCCGGCATCAGCGCGCGCGGGACGATGATGCCGGCCAGCAGCAGCTGAGGCACCATCACCAGCGGGATGAACTGCACCGCCTGAAACTCGGTGCGGGCGAAGGCACTACAGAGCAGTCCGAGGCCGACGCCGAGCACCGCGTTGACGACCGCGATGACGAACACCCATGCCGGGCTGCCCGCGGTGTCGAACCCGAGGAGCCAAAACGCCACAATGCAGGCCAAGGTGGCTTGCACCGCAGCGGCGATAGAAAAGGCTGTGCCATAAGCGATTAGCAGGTCCAGTCGACGCAACGGGGTGGTCAGAATGCGCTCCAACGTCCCCGATGCGCGTTCCCGCTGCATCGTGATGGCCGTGATGATGAACATCACGAAAAGTGGGAAGAGGCCGAGCAGGATCAGGCAGGCATTGTTGAACGGCGTTGGTGCGCCCGGACGGTGCGGGGCGTTTTCAAACATGAAGTACATCAACGTGATAACCAGTACCGGCACCGCCAGAATCATCGCGATGCTGCGGGGATCGGCGGCCAGCTGGCGCAGGATCCGTAACGTGGTGGCGCGGTACGGTTTGAGATTCCCGTGCAGTCCTACCCGGCTTGGCGCTTCGTGCTTTCCCTGATGATGGACAGAAACGCCTGCTCCAGGGACGTGCATCCGGTGTCCTCTCTTAGTCGGGTCGGGGTGGTCTGCGCGACCAAGTGACCGTCGCGCATGAGCAACAGGTCTCCGCAGTGGTCGGCTTCGTCCATCACATGGCTGGAAACGAGCAGCGTGGTGCCGCCGCGGGCCAACTCGGTGAATTGCTCCCAGAGATCTGCCCGCAGAACCGGGTCCAATCCCACGGTGGGTTCGTCCAGAACGAGCAACTCGGGCTGGGACACCAGCGCGCACGCAAGCGACACCCGGGTTCGTTGACCACCGGAGAGATTGCCGCAGTAGGCAGGGCTGTGATCGCTAAGCCCCACTCGCTCGATCGCGGAGTCGGCGGCGTGGCCGTCGAAACCGTAAAGCGATGCGAAATAGCGGACGTTGTCGACGATGCGCAGGTCGTCGTAGATCGTCGGGTCCTGAGGCAGGTACCCGATCCGCCTGCGCAGGGTTGCCGAGCCGGCCGGCAGACCGAGCACCCGGACCGTGCCCGAGGCGATGAGCTGGGTGCCGACAATGCAACGCATCAGCGTGGTCTTGCCGCAGCCCGACGGACCGAGCAGGCCGGTGACGCTGCCACGGGCGATGCGAACCGAGAAGTCGTGCAGCGCCGGGCGTTTGCCGCGGATCACCCGCAAGTGGCTGATGTCGACGGCTGCTTCCTGGCCGTTCGCGGATAATTCATCGTGTGATGAAGTCATCATAGGATGAATATCCGCCCCTGCGGCCTAGCTGTCAAGGGCCGCAGGCAGAATCTTTCCGATGGGCGCTGACCAACTCGTGGTCGATCCGGTTGGAGCGGCGCAGCGACTACTCGGCGCCACCCTCACCGGTCGCGGGGTCACCGCCACGATCGTCGAGGTAGAGGCCTATGGCGGGGTGCCCGACGGTCCGTGGCCGGATGCCGCCGCCCATTCGTATCGCGGTCCCACCGGTCGCAGTGCGATCATGTTCGGACCTCCGGGCCGGCTTTACACCTACCGCAGCCACGGCATCCACGTATGCGCAAACGTGGTGTGCGCTGCCGACGGCGTCGCCGCCGCGGTGTTGCTGAGGGCCGCTGCGATCGAGACCGGGCTCGACGTCGCCCAGTCGCGGCGCGGTGCGTCCATCCGTACCATCGCGCTGGCGCGCGGACCGGGGAATCTTTGCTCGGCGTTGGGTATCACCATGTCCGACAACGGCGTCGACCTGTTTGCCGCGGACAGTCCGGTGCGGCTGAGGCTCAACAACACCCTCGAGGCGGCCGTAGGTCCACGGGTCGGCATCAGCCACGCCGCTGACCGGCCCTGGCGGCTGTGGCTGCCGGGCCGGGCGGAGGTCTCGGCCTACCGGCGCAGTCCACGAGCGCCGGCGCCCGGCGGCAGCGACTAAATCCGACGCGCCGTCCGGTCGCCCGCCGCGCCGCCGCGTCAGTGCGAGAGGATCTTTGACGTCCTCCGCCGGCTTGAGCCGGAGGATTCCAACCCCGCTCCACTTAGGCAGCAGGAGAACAGAGTTGAGGTTCACGGTTCATAGACTGGCCAGCGCCGAGGTCTCTCCGTGCTGTCACCGCCCGTCCGGCGGCGATGTTGCGTGCGGCGTTCACGTCAGCGTTGCACGGGCCCACGCCGCAGGCGACGCACTGGAAAACCGCTTGGCTCTTGCGGTTTTCAGGCGCCATGTGCCCGCAGCGGGAGCATCGTTGCGACGTAAACGCTGCTGGGACGAATTCGAGCCGCCCCGCAGCTTTGTGCTTGAGCCGGGCAACCAGCAGTCCCCAGCCGTGGCGGCTGATCTCACGGTTGAGGCCCCGTTTCTGCGCGACGTTGGTGCCCGGGCATTCACGAGTACCGCGCGCCGACCGCGTCATAGCACGCACATGCAGATCCTCGACACGGATGATCGTGAAGCGACGCGCCAAATCGGTGGTGGTCTTTTCCACCCAGTCACGGCGGCGATCTGTTTCGCGGGCGCGCAACCTGGCAATGGCCAGCCTTGTCCTCACTCGCCGATGAGATCCGCGGCGCGCTCGGGCAAAGCGCTGCTGCAGTCGGCGCAGCCGCTCGGTTTCGGCGGCGCTAAGGCCAGGGGCGTGCAGCAACTCGCCTGTAGACAGCGCAGCTGACACCGCGACGCCGCGATCAACGCCAACTACGCCGCCATCGCCGGGTCCCGGGATTGGTTGCGGGATAGCAGCAAACGCGATGTGCCACCGCCCGGACCGATCGAAATTGACGCGATAGGACTTCACTGTGTCGGGTATCTCGCGGGTCCAGCGGAACCGCACCCAACCGACCTTGGGTATCCACACCTGCCCGTAGCGGCGGCTGAGCCGCTTAATGTGGCGCGGTTTGACACCGACGTGCCGGAATCCCTCGTGCTTGCCGGCCTTACGCCACTTCGGACGACGGTGAGTGCCGTTGAAGAAGTTGCGCATCGCTTGCGCAAAGTCCCGTAACGCCTGCTGCTGAACGGTCTGTGACCCTGCCGCGAGCCAGTCATGTTCGGCGCGAGCCGCAGTCAACTGAGCACACTGCTCGTTGTAACCGGGGGCTTGGCGACCGGGCTGCCAGTGGTGATGCTGCTCGACAGCCAGATTCCACACAAACCGGGCGTGGCGACAATGCCCGACCAGCGCAGCCGCCTGCTCACGGGTGGGAAGCAACCGAGATCTGCACACACGGGCAACATAGGCGGGACCACCGACATCTCCCGAAAGGAAACATGCGCCGTTTTCCTCCCCCGACTAAACCCAGGAGTTTGCACGCCGCAAAATGATGGCTGTGGGCATGAGCATCCTCGACGAGCTGCAATGGCGTGAACTGATCGCACAGTCCACCGACCTTGACGCGCTGGCCGCCGAGGCTGCCCGGGGTCCGATCACGCTGTACGCCGGATTCGACCCCACCGCGCCCAGCCTGCATGCCGGGCATCTGGTGCCGCTGTTAGCGCTGCGGCGCTTCCAGCGCGCCGGACACCGCCCCATCGTTCTGGCCGGCGGCGCAACCGGGCTGATCGGCGACCCTCGTGAGACCGGCGAACGGGTGCTCAACACCGCCGAAACCGTCCAGGGATGGACCGAGCGGATCCGCGGGCAGTTGGAACGCTTCGTCGATTTCGACGCCTCGCCTACCGGTGCCATCGTCGAAAACAACCTCGAGTGGACCAGCGCGATGTCAGCAATTGAGCTGCTGCGCGACGTCGGCAAGCACTTCTCGGTCAACGTCATGCTGGATCGAGACACCGTCCGGCGGCGCCTGGAGGGCGAGGGGATCTCCTACACGGAGTTCAGCTACATGCTGTTGCAGGCCAACGACTACGTGGAGCTTTACCAACGGCATCGCTGTGTGCTGCAGATCGGCGGATCCGACCAGTGGGGCAACATCATCGCCGGGGTGCGCTTGGTGCGTCAGAAGCTGGCAGCCTCCGTGCATGCCCTCACCGTTCCGCTGGTGACCGCGGCCGACGGCACGAAGTTCGGCAAGTCCACCGGCGGCGGCAACGTGTGGTTGGACCCGGAGATGACGACTCCGTACGCCTGGTACCAGTACTTCGTCAACACCGCCGACGCCGACGTCATCCGATACCTGCGCTGGTTCACCTTCCTGCCGGCCGACGAATTGGCCGGACTCGAGGAGGCCACAGCCGCGCGGCCGCACGAGCGTGCGGCACAACGGCGATTGGCGCGTGAACTGACCACCCTCGTGCACGGCGAGCACGCCACTGAGGCCGTTGAACACGCAAGCCAAGCGTTGTTCGGGCGCGGGGAACTGACTCGGTTGGATGAGTCCACGCTGACGGCCGCGCTACGCGAGACCTCGGTAGCTGAGCTGAAGCCCGGGTCGCCGGACGGGATCATCGATCTCCTGGTCGCCAGTGGGTTGTCGCAGAGCAAGGGCGCGGCCCGACGCACGATCGCCGAGGGCGGCGTGTCCGTCAACAACGCCAAGATCGAGGACGAAGAGTGGGCACCCCGACCGAGCGACTTCCTGTACGGACGCTGGCTGGTCTTGCGTCGCGGCAAGCGGAATATTGCCGGGGTCGAGCGCGTTCCTTGATAGTGCGAGCGCTGGAACGCGCCGTCTAGCAGGTTGTTTGACTCAGCGTTTTCGCTCGCGTAACTTGATCGAGTCGTCGCGACACGGCCCGGCCGTCGAGCGCGACGATGTCCCAGAGGGAAGTTCCACTTCGGTGGGTCCCTCGTCGTCCGCACAGCGAGTAAGCGGCCAAAAGCCGCGGGGCTTGTTGCGCGGTCGGAGGGTGTTGTTTGAGAACTCAATAGTGTGTTTGGTGGTTTTGTTTTTGTTGTTGTTTTTTTGACTGCGCTTGTGGCGTCCCGTGTCATGGGTGTGGTTGTTTTTTGTTGATGCCAGTTTTTTGGTGTTTTTTGTTAGGTCAG
>NZ_DATFZD010000445.1:0-3895 GCF_035314665.1 Mycobacterium sp.
TGAAGCGTCGCGCCATCACCCATGGCCTCTTCGTCCACGCCGGCCACCCCGAGGAGCAGACGCTCGAGGTGATACGGCGACTGGACCTGCGACGACGGCTGGCGCCGTTCACACGGTGCGTGCAGTGCAACGGCAGGCTCATCCCCGTTACCAAGGACGAGGTGATCGACCACCTCGAGCCGTTGACCCGCCGGTACTACGACGATTTCAGTCGCTGCGCGGAGTGCGGGCGGATCTACTGGCCCGGCTCACATCACGCAAGGTTGGTCAGCCTTATCGAGGGACTCCGGGACCAGCTCTGATCGACGGCTGGCGGTGAGCTCGGGCGGCCGCTGTGAACCCGTTATCGTCCCGCGCTGTCCGCCGCACGCCAGCCAAGGCCTTCTCTTTCGCGCCCGCAGTGGCCTTATCCACACCTGGTTTACATGGTGTTTGTTGGTCGAGCGCCGCTAGGTTGGTCGTGTCTCGCCCGGAGGCGACCACCGTCCCATGACGGTGGACCTACGGCTTTAGGTCTCAGATCCGAGTATGCGCCGGAGGGCGGCGTCGGCGATCGTCGTCGAAGGCGGGTGTCCCATGCCCCAAGACCTCATTGTCGTGTCGTGCGTGCCTTTGGGCGGTGCAGGCGGGAGGGGGTGCCGGATGCCGCTGCCTGAGCCGACCTCCCATCCTTGGCGGTGATCGGAGTAGTCGTCGTAGGCGATGGGGGGCCAGGACGGCCAGCTCGTCGAGCAGCATCGCGGGAGTCTTCTCGGTGTCGGCCATGACTCCTCATTGGTAACGGGGCTCCGACTCCACCAGCCCGCTGTACGTGGCCATGAAAAAGTCCCCAATGGTGGCCAGGTGGAGGTCCCCACTGGTGGCCAGATAACAGTCCCCAGGCCCCGCGTTCGTCGTGTCAATCAGTGGCGCAAGCGTTTCGCCGATAACAGAGACATGGTCAACCAAGGACACGTCGAGACCAAAGGAACTGTCCGACAAGGCCTCTTGGTGCCAATCATGGTCAATCATCATTGACTTTGCCGGCGGGACGGTTGAATTTGTCGACCGTCACGTAATTCCGCCGGGGTTGCTGTCAGGTAATTCCGCCACCGGTGGGCCTCGGGTGTAGGTCTACCGGGTGGGTTTGGTGTTGTCTAGCGGCGCGGTAGCGCCGGGTCGCTTTCGGGGCCGGTAGCTGGGTCCGTCCATGAGGATTTGGTGGCTGGTGTTGATCAGTCGGTCGAGCAGTGATTCGGCGACGACGGGGTTGGGGAACAGGTTGTACCAGTCCTTGGGGGACCTGTTGGAGGTCAGGATGAGCGGTTTGGCGTTGACGGCGCGGTCGGAGATCAACTCGTAGAGGTCGTCGGCATGCATCGCGGTGTGCTCGCGCATGGCGAAGTCGTCGAGTATCAGCACCAACGGTTTGGTGTATTCGCGGATGCGTTGGCCCCAGGTGCGATCAGCGTGTCCGCCGGCGAGGTCGGAGAGCACGCGGGAGGTTTTCGCGAACCGGACGTCTCCGCCGCGTCGGGCCACGGCGTGTCCGAGTGCCTGTGCGACATGGGTTTTGCCGACGCCGACGGGTCCGTAGAGGATGACCGATTCGGCGGCGTCGAGCCACCGCAGTGCGGACAGGTCGCGCAGCATCGCCGCGGGGAGTTTGGTGTTGGCGGTGAAGTCGAAGGATTCGAAGGTCGATTGTTCCTCGAAGCGGGCTCGGCGGATGCGGCGGGTCAGGGCGGCTGATTCGCGGCGGGCGATCTCGTCTTCGCAGAGTACCTGCAGGAAATCGAGGTGCCCGAGGGTGCCGTCGCGGGTTTGGGCCAACCGGGCATCCAGTGTCTCGAGCATGCCGGTGAGTTTGAGAGTGCGCAACGCGTTGCGCAGCGCCGGGTCGAGGATGCTCATTATGATGGTCTCCTTGTGGGGATCGAATAATGCTGGGCAGCAGACGAATACGGTTGTGGACTCATGCGGTCTCGCCGGTTGTGTCGGTGTCGAACGCCTGCGGGCCGCGCAGATGGGCCGGGGCGTGCGGAGCGGCGGGTTCGGTGATGCCGTCGAGTTCGGTGCCGGCGGCGAGGATGCCCTTGATGGTGCGGTAGCTCGGATCGCCCACTGCGATCGCCCGAGCGCATGCCGCCTCCAGACGCGCATCGCCGACAGTTTTGCGGAACGCCAGAACGCCTTGAGCGCTGCGCAGCCGGTGGATGGCGTTGATTTCCATGAACTCGGCGATCACCTGGGTGCAGGCCGGTCCGACCTCGGCGGCCACCCGGCGACACCAGGTTGGATTGCGCATCGTGAAGGCGATCTTCTCCGGCGGGTAGTGCTCGAAGTCGGTGGTCCGGCCGCAGTGATGCGTCACATGAGTGGCCACGACGGTGGTGTCGTGGACGATCTGCACCAGGTCTCCGCAGGTGCGGGCGTGAACCTGTTGGCCCATCAACCGCCATGGCACCGAGTACAGCGCCTTGCCGACCTTGACGTGGCAGTCGGTGGCGACCTTGCCTGTGGACCACACGGCGAGCTGGAACTCGTTGCGCGGCAACGGCAGCAACGCCTGTTGTTCGACGGTGGCAAATACGAACCCGGGTTGGGCCCCGTCCAGAGCCCGGGACTTGCGCACCCCAGCGACCTCACGACTCCACACCGCGGCGGCGGCCTGCATCTGCTCCAAGGAGGTGAACTCGCGGCCCCGCCAGAACGAGTCCCGGACATACTGCATCGGCCGTTCCACTCGCGGTTTGTCCTTCGGTTTGCCCGCCCGCGCCGGATCGATAAGGCAGCCGTAATGGGTAGCCAGTTCCGCGTAGGCCTTGTTGATCTTCGGGTCATAGAGGTCCGGACGGATCACACCGGCCTTCAGGTTGTCGGGCACCAGCCTGGCGGGGACACCGCCGAAGAACTCGAACGCCGCCACATGCGAAGCGCACCAGGAGCTTTGATGCATTCTGATGACCGGCTGCACGAACAGGTGCCGCGAACAGGCCAGCACCATCACGAACGCCCACACCGCCACCCGTCGACCACTGACGGGATCAAACCACATCCCGAGCTTGCCGTAGTCGATCTGGGCTTCGCTGCCCGGCGCCACCGGCCCGCGCGCCACGGTCACCCTCTCTCGCGCCGCCTCCTCGGACAGGTTCGCCCAGATCCAACGCCGCACTGAGGATTCCGACGCCGACACGCCATACTCATCGCGCAGCCGCTGCGCGATCGTCGCCGCGCTCACCTCGGCGGTCAGCCAGTCGCGGATCCGGTCACGGTGCACCTCGATACCCGGCCAGGTCGTGGCCCGCAGCCCGGGATCGGCGACCTCAGGAAACCAGCGGGCGACATAAGCGGCCCACGCAGCCTCGGTGATCAGCTCCCCGCCAGGGGTCAACGACTCGGCGATCGCCGGCGCCAGATACTTCGCGATCGTCTTACGGTCGATACCCAAACTCTTGGCGAGTTGGCGCTGGGACCGCCCCGCATGCCAGTGGGTGAACAACTCGATCAGGTCGAACATATCGAAACTTCTCCTCGCCATCGGCGCCTTCCTCACGAGTTGATCCGTGAGTCGAGCGAACCTGTGTGCGAGGCCCACAACCGGCTGCCACACCGCCCCAGGGTGGGGGAATTACGTGACAGCCGGGGTGGAGGAATTACGTGACGGACAACCCCTCAAAGTGGGGGAATTACGTGACCGCTGACATTCGATGGCGCGACCGGCATTCTTGACTGCGTTGGAGACGACATCGTCAAGTTTGGACAGATCCTCTACGGACACCTCGGTCGATACGAAAACTGAGAACCGAATACAGTCGTCAACCACCGAAATGTCGACCTTCGGTGCCGGACTAAGTTGGCGGTGAAAGTGATTGGCCAGAGCCTGTATCCAATATTTCGGCCACAACGGAAGTGG
>NZ_DATFZD010000446.1:0-2402 GCF_035314665.1 Mycobacterium sp.
ACGAACGCATCCGCGAACTCGACAACGACAACCGTCGACTCCGCGACCAGATCGCTCACCTACACGGGCAGCTCCGCGCCAACCGCATCGCCAGCATCCCCGTCACGGACACCGTCCACGACGCAAACATCCTGGTCAACCGGCAGAACAGCCCATCCCACCCAAGATAACATTGGAAATATTGAAGGCCGCAACAAGTTTCTTCGCGCGGGAGTGCGACCCGCGACACCGCTGATCTGCGAGTTCATCGACGCCCATCGTGAGGAGTTCGGGGTCGTACCGATCTGTCGGGCACTGGCCGTGCACGGCGTGCAGATCGCCCCGCGCACCTACTGGGCGCACCGCTCGTCGGGGCCGTCGAAGCGGGCCCTGTGGGACACCACAATCACCGAAATCCTTGCCGGCTACTACGAACCCGACGCCGACGGGAAACGCCCGCCCGAGAGCCTGTACGGCAGCCTGAAGATGTGGGCGCACCTGCAGCGCCAGGGCATCCCGGTGGCGCGGCGCACGGTGGAACGGATCATGCGCCGCAACGGCTGGCGCGGGGTGACCCGTGCTCGCCGCGCGCCGCGCACCACCGAGCGCGACCCGGCTGCGGCCCGGGCACCCGACCTGGTGGGCCGGCACTGGCGGGTTGCGGCGCCGAACCTGCTGGTCGTGGCCGACTTCACCTAATGGGAGAGTCGGAGCCCGTTCCGACACGCAAGACGCGAACCGGCAGGGGTCACTGAGATTTCACCGATCCGGGCGCAGTCTGGCCGGTGAGCTGCCGGCAGGTGATCACTGCATGTGATGACACGGACGCGTCAGAGATCTCTACGTAGACGGTGACCCTGCCGGTCCGCCACGAGGTCCGTGATCGGCTTGTGAGATGCCGCGCCGTCGAGCGCTGTCCATTAGGTCGCCGCACCAACCTCGAGCTCGAACACGAAGGAGAACACCGACACCGGAACGGAGACAAGTACATGAAGCTGACCTGCGGGGTCGACTGGGCCGAGGCGCACCACGACCTCGCGCTGGTCGACGAGGATGGTGCGCTGGTCGCCCGGTCCCGGATCGACCCCGGCGCAACCGGATTCAACAATCTGCTGGCGTTGATCGCACAGCACGGCGGCAGCGTTGAGGACACGCCGATTGCGCTCGAAACCGACAAGAACCTACTCGTCGTGGCGTTGGTCGAGGCCGGGTTCACGGTGTATCCGATCAACCCGCGCGCGGTGGCCCGCTATCGGGAACGCTACGGTCAGGCAGGCGGCAAGTCCGATCCCGGCGACGCCGCAGTGCTCGCGCACATCCTGCGCACCGACCGGCACATGCACCGCCCGCTGCCAGCGGTCAGCGAGCAGGGCCGCGCGGTCAAGGCGCTGGCCCGCCAGCACCAGGAGGCAATCTGGGCGCTGCACCAAACCGTCAGCCGCTTACGATCGGTGCTGCTCGAGTTCTATCCGCAAGCACTGCAAGCGTTTCCGAACCTCACACACAAGGCAGCGCTGAGCGTGCTGGCGGCCGCGCCGACCCCGGCAGCCGGGCAGCAGCTGACCCGCCGTCGGGTAGTGACATTGCTGCAGCGGTCCGGCCGCGGCAATCACCCCGCCCTGGTCGAGCAGATCCTCACTGACCTGCACACACCGGCGCTTGGGCAGCCACCACGGGTCGAACAGTCACTGGGCCACACCGTGGCCGGGCTCCTCGGGATCGTCATCGCGATGCAGCGAGCCGTCGACGACCTCGAAACCGAGCTGGCCCGCGAATTCGACCAGCATCCACAGGCGGCGATCCTGCGCTCGGCACCGGGCCTGGGCCCGATCCTCGCCGCCCGCGTCCTGGCCGAGATCGGTGACGACCCCACACGATTCACCGACCCGAACAGTCTGCGCGCGTTCTCCGGCACCGCGCCGGTGACGATCGCGTCCGGACGCTCGCACTACGTCAAGGCCCGCAAAGTCCGCAACAAACGCCTCGCCGACGCGTGTCACTGGTGGGCGTTCGCGACGCTCACCAAATCCGCCGGCGCCCGCGAACACTACGACAAACGCCGCGCCGCCGGCGACCAGCACAACGCCGCGCTGCGCAACCTGGCCAACAAACTCCTCGGCCGCCTCTGGTGGTGCCTGGCAAACAACCAGCCCTGGGACGACAACGCCGCCTGGCCACACCGAACCGAACACCCAAATCCAGTCGCTGCTTGACAACTCACTCGCGTGGGATGTCTACGTCCCGCTCGACGGCAGCGGGTTCGGCTACACCGCGTTCGTCGTCGACGCCTACGCCGGCCTGATCGGCGGCTGGGAGTGCTCACTGGTCAAGGACACCGGCTTCGTCGAGCGCGCGCTGCGCCACGCCGCGGCCTACCGCGCCCGCCAAGGCCACCCACTCGACGACGCGATTCATCATTCGGA
>NZ_DATFZD010000447.1:0-33537 GCF_035314665.1 Mycobacterium sp.
AACTCGGTGAAGATCAGCAAGTCGATCGTCGACGAGCAACACAACCTCGACGCGCTGCTGGTTAGCGCGATCGGGTTGGCCGACGTCGGCAATGACGTCCTGTCCGCCAACCGGAAGGGTTTGACGGATGTCTTCCATCTGCTGGTGCCGACCACCAATCTGACCAACGAGTACAACAAAGCGCTGTGGTGCGGTTTCGCGGGTCTCGCCCAGGATGGGAAGTTTCCGCCGTTGTCGGAACCGAGCATCAATATAATCGCGGGTTTAACGTTTGGGGCCGAACGTTATCGGTATCCGACTAACCTGCCCAAGGTCGCGGCCACGGGCGGCCCGCAATGCCTGGACCTTCCGAATCGTGCCTTCAACGCCAACGCGAAGCTTCTCGTCGCAGATACTGGTGCCAACCCAGTGGCGTACGGGAACCCGCAGCTGCTGATCAACTCCGATCTGCTCAAACAGTTGTTGTATGGGCCGATTACCGGCCCGCCGCGCAACTCCGCTCAGGTCGGAAACCCCGGATGAGGGGCTCAATCCGCGCGACGCTCATCAAGTTCGGTGTCTTTGCCGTCGTGATGGCGGTGCTGACCGCGTTTCTGTTCTTCATCTTCGGCCAGTACCGCACCGGTGCGGTAACCGGGTATTCGGCGGTCTTCAACGATGCGTCACGACTGAAGACCGGAGATTCGGTGCGGGTCGCCGGCATCCGGGTGGGCACCGTCAACGGTATCTCGCTGCAGCCGGACAAAAAGGTTGTGGTGAAATTCGACGCCGACCGCAGCGTCGTGCTCACCGACGGCACCAAGGCGGCAGTTCGCTATCTCAACCTGGTCGGTGACCGTTATCTCGACCTCGTCGACGGGCCGGGCTCGACCAGGCGGCTGCCGGCCGGAGGTCAGATTCCGGTGGCCCGCACCGCGCCGGCACTTGACCTCGACCTGCTGCTCGGCGGACTGAAACCCGTTGTTCAGGGCTTGAATCCGCAAGATGTCAATGCGCTCTCGTCAGCGTTGCTGCAGGTATTCCAGGGCGAGGGCGGCACTCTTCAGTCGCTATTCTCCAAGACGACATCGTTCTCGAATGCTTTGGGCGACAACGACCAAACGATCCAGCAACTGATCGAAAACCTGAACACCGTGGTGGCCACCCTCGACAAGGACGGCGGCAAGTTCTCCGGCGCAATCGATCGCCTCCAGCGGCTGGTCACCGGACTGTCTGACGACCGTGACACCATCGCCCCCGCTATCGACGCGTTGAGCAAGGGAACCGCCTCGCTGGCCGATCTGCTGGCCAACGCCAGGCCACCGCTGTCCGGCACCATCGAGCAGCTCAGTCGGCTGGCCCCTAATCTCGATCAGGACAAAGACCGCCTCGACGCCGCGCTTCAGAAGGCGCCAAAGAACTACCGCAAGCTGGTCCGACTCGGCGTATTCGGTGCCACCATCCCGTACTACCTCTGTGCGATAACGCTGCGTGGTACGGACCTTTCGGGCAAGACAGTGGTGTCCCCCTGGTTTAGGTCCGAAGCAAAGAGGTGTCAGGAACCCTGATGTTGCAATACCGCGGAACCGGGCTAATTAAGGCGGGCTTCATCGGCGCCGTCTTGATCGTGCTGCTCATCCTGGTGGGTCTGTCGCCCGATCGGATTGTGTCGTTGGCCACGGCCGTCCGGTACCAGGCGTTGTTTTCCGAAGCCGGCGGCCTTGCCCCGGGCAACGCGGTGACGGTGTCGGGAATCAAAGTCGGCACGGTGTCGAACGTGTCGTTGCGCAACGGCGATGCACTGGTCACGTTCACGATGAAAGGCAACGTTCCACTCGGAACGGACACCACCGCGCACATCCGCACCGGAACACTGCTGGGCGAGCGGGTGCTGACCCTGGAGTCGGCCGGCAGCGGAATGATGCATCCGCTGGACGTCATCCCGATATCCCGCACCTCCTCGCCGTACTCGCTGACCGACGCGGTCAGCGACTTCACCTCGTACGCCGGCGATACAAACACCGCGACCTTGAACCAGTCACTCGACACGCTGTCGGCAACGCTCAACCAGATCGCCCCACAGTTGGGGCCCACTTTCGACGCGGTCACCCGGTTATCGCGAAGCCTGAACAGCCGCAACCAATCCCTGGGCGAGCTGTTCAAGAGCGCGAGCGATGTCACCGGAATCCTGTCCGAACGCAGCCAACAGGTCAACAAGCTCATCCTCAACTCCGACGATCTGCTTCAGGTCTTGGTGACGCGCCGACAAGAGATCGTCTCCCTTTTGGCAAACACCTCGACGGTGGCCAAGCAGCTGTCCGGATTGGTGCACGACAACGAAAGCAAATTGGCGCCCACGCTGGAGAAGCTGAATTCGGTGACCGCGATGCTGGAAAAGAACCGCGACAACATCAACAAAGCACTGCCCGGCCTCGCGAAGTTTGAGATCACGGTGGGTGAGGCTATCTCCAGCATGTACGCCTACTCGGCGTTCGTGCCGAACTTCAATATCCCGCAACTCTGGCAACCGTTCATGGATTACCTCTGGGGATTCCGCACCTTCGACACCGCGCGCGGTCCGGGCTTCCCGTCACCGGTACCGCGGGCGCTGAATCAGTACCCATACAACGGTATTCCACCGTGCCCTGGCTGTACGTTGGGCGGACGAATCGGAGGATCACAATGATCTCCCGGATGCCTCGGATCCCGCGTACCAGGCTCACGGCCATCGCGGCGGCCGTCCTGGCCGGGCTCATTGTCGCCGGGACCGCACTGATTGTGCGTGATGTGTTCTTTGGTCCACGAACGATAACCGCCTACTTCACCACCGCCACCGCGATTTACCCGGGCGATCAGGTGCGGGTCTCCGGTGTCAAGGTCGGCACGATCAAGGCCATCCAGCCCGCGGGCACGCAGGCCAAGATGACCCTCAAGGTCGACCACGGCGTGCCGATTCCGGCGGACGCGAAAGCGGTCATCGTCACCCAGAATTTGGTGGCTGCCCGCTACGTCCAACTCACTCCCGCCTACCGGACTAGCGGCCCGGTCATGGCGGACGGGGCGGTGATACCGGTGCAACGCACGGCCGTGCCCATCGAGTGGGACGAGGTCAAAACCCAATTAATGCGGCTGGCAACGGATTTGGGTCCCAACAGCAAGGTGTCGACGCCGTCGATCGCGCGGTTCGTCGACAGCGCCGCCAATGCACTACAGGGCAATGGCGACAAGCTGCGGCAAACACTCGCTCAACTGTCAGGGGTGGGACGCATCCTCGCCAATGGCAGCGGCAACATCGTCGACATCATCAAGAATCTGCAGACCTTCGTCACGGCACTGCGCGACAGCAACGTCCAGATCGTGCAGTTCAACGACCGGCTGGCCACGCTCACCAGCGTGGTCAACGACAGCAAATCCGACCTAGACGCGGCGCTAACCGATCTGTCGACGGCGGTTGGTGAAGTGCAGCGATTCATCGCCGAAACCCGCGACCAGACAAGTGAACAGATTGCCCGATTGGGCGATGCCATCCAGCCCATCGTCGACCAGCACATGGCTCTGGAGAACATCTTGCACGGCGCGCCGAACGCGCTCGGCAACTTCTTCGACGACTACAACGCCGACACCGGAACTATCGTGGGCGGGTTCGGGGTCATGGACTTCGCCAATCCCACGCAGACCGGTGCGCTCATTTCCCCCGCGGGGCTACCGGTGCCCGGCTGCGGGATGACCGAAGCCATCGAGAACGTCACTGCGACCGAATCGGGCAAGCTGTGCGCCCTGTTCATCGGCCCCGGGTTGCGGCTGCTCAACTACAATAGTGTGCCGTTCCCCATCGATCCATTCATTCAGAAGTCGATGGACCCGGCCAACGTTGTCTACAGCGAACCGCGCCTGGCACCTGGCGGCGAGGGTCCGAAGCCCGGACCGCCCGAGATCCCGCCCGCGGTGTCGGCCTACACGGGGCTGCCGGGAGATCCCGTAGGACCGCCGGGCGCGGTGCCGCCGGCGCGGATACCGGGCGCGGCGATGCCGCTGCCGCCGCCGCCGTCGACACCAGCGCCCCCGCCACCGCTGCTGCCGGCGGAAGGACCACACCCATGACCGCGCGGATGCTGGCACGGCGGGTACTCGCCATCGGCTCCTGCGTGGCGCTGACCGCCACCGGGTGCGCCTTCCACGGCCTCAACTCGCTACCTTTGCCCGGCGCGGTGGGGCGCGGAGCGGGCGCCGACATCTATCACGTCGAGCTGGCGAACGTCCTGACGATGGAGTCGAATTCGCCGGTGATGATGGACGACGTCGTGGTCGGCAGTGTCGGCCCGATGACGGTGAAAGACTGGCACGCCGACGTCGAGATCTCGGTGAAGCGCGATGTCGTCATCCCCGCCAACGCGGTGGCCAGCGTCGCACAGACCAGCCTGCTGGGATCCATGCATGTCGAGCTCAACCCGCCGCTCGGCCAACCCGGTACCGGACGGCTGCGCCCGGGCGCCACCATACCGCTGAATCGGTCGTCGACCTATCCCTCGACGGAGCAAACCCTGTCGTCGCTGTCGCTGGTCGTCAACGGGGGCGGGCTGGGGCAGATCGGGGAGATCATCCACAATTTCAGCGCCGCGCTGTCCGGGCGCGAGGGAGCTGTTCGCGATTTGCTTAATCGGCTCGACACTTTCGTGGGGACACTCGACCAGCAGCGGGACAACATCGTTACGTCGATCCAGGCGCTGAACCGGCTTGCCGAGACATTCGCAGGACAGCGCGACGTTCTGACCGAGGCGCTGCGCAAGGTGCCGCCCGCGCTCGAGGTGCTGATCAAGGAGCGGCCGCGGCTGACGGCCGCCTTGGACCACCTGCGTGTGTTCAGCAACACCGCCACCGGGCTGATCAACGATACCCAGGCCGACTTGGTCAAGAATCTGAAAAACCTGGAGCCGACAATCCGCGCGCTCTCCGACGTCGGACCGGGGCTTGACACGGCGATCGCGGGGTCGACGGTCTTCCCGTTCACCCAGAACTTCGTCGACCGAGCCGTTCGAGGTGACTACTTCAACCTGCATGTCCAGTTGGACCTGACTATTCCCAAGCTCAAGAGCTCACTGCTGCTTGGGACGCACTGGGGACAACTAGAGGAACAGTTGATACCCGCGCCCGGGGAACCGTATTACCTGAATTACACATATGATCCATTGCGCGCCGGTGCCGCACAGCCGCCTGGTCCCGTGGCACCGCCGCTACCCGGCCCGCCGCAGCCGCCATATGCTCAGCCGAATCTCCAGTTCAGCGCTCCGCTACCGGGACCCGCTGCTCCGCCGCCCGGGCCGCTGCCGGGACCCGCTGCTCCGCCGCCGGGGCCGCTACCGGGACCCGCTGCTCCACCCCCGGGGTTTGGTTCCTTACCGGGGCCCGCGGCTGCGCCGCCAGCCCCGGTGCCGGCCGGGCCGAATCCTGCTCCGCCACCGGGGATCCCGCCGGCAGAGGGGGGCGGATAGATGCTGACGCGCTTCGTCCGGATCCAGCTGGCGATCTTCGCGATCGTCGGGATTATCGGTGTGATCGCGATGGTCCTCTTCTACATCCAGGCGCCGACCCTGCTCGGCATCGGTCGCATGACTGTCACCCTCGAGCTGCCGGCCACCGGTGGCCTGTACCGGTTCTCCAACGTGACCTACCGCGGAGTGCAGATCGGCAAGGTCACTGCGGTGGCGCTCACGGCGAACGGCGCCAAAGCGACGCTGTCGCTTGGCACCTCGCCCAAGATCCCGGCGAACCTGCAAGCGGATGTGCTGAGCGTCTCCGCGGTGGGCGAGCAGTATGTGGACTTGCGGCCACGAACCGATTCGGCGCCGTATCTGCACAACGGCTCGGTTATTGCGATGGGCGACACCACGATTCCGCAAGCGGTCGGACCGATGCTCGATCAGGTGAACGCCTTGATCAAAAGCCTTCCCAAAAATAAAATCGGCCAATTACTCGACGAGTCTTTCCAAGCCTTCAACGGGGCCGGATACGATCTGGGATCGTTGTCCGACTCGACCTCGCGAATCTCCGCCGACGCCAACAGCGTTGTCGACCGCACGCGAACCCTCACCGAAGACACTGGGCCGCTGCTGGACTCGCAGGCGAAGACCGCCGACTCCGTTCGCACCTGGGCGCGTAGCCTGGCCGGGATCTCCGACGTGGTGGCGACCGACGATTCCCGGGTTCGCACATTGCTGCAAAACGGTCCCGGCGCCGCGGATGAGGCATCGCGGCTCTTCGAGCAAATCAAACCGACGCTGCCGGTGTTGCTTGCCAACCTGACCACCATCGGGCAGATCGCCGTCACTTACCACCCCTCGTTGGAGCAGCTGCTGGTGCTGCTGCCGCCATCGGTTGGCTACATACAAACGGCAGCCTCGATGAACCATCCCGACGGTTGGTCCAGGGGCGACTTCGCACTCACGGTCGACGATCCGCCCATTTGCACGGTCGGCTTCATGCCACAAAGCCAATGGCGATCCCCGTCCGACACCGGCGACGTCGACACGCCGGACGGGTTGTACTGCAAACTGCCGCAGGATTCACCGCTGTCGGTTCGCGGCGCCCGCAACTATCCCTGCATGGGACACCCCGGAAAGCGCGCGCCCACCGTCGAAATCTGCAACAGCGACAAGCCGTTCATGCCGCTGGCGATGCGCCAGCATGTCCTCGGCCCTTCCCCGTTGGATCCAAACTTGCTCGCCCAGGGCATACCGCCCGACGACCGGGTCACCGCCGACCGACGAATCTTCGGCCCGGTCGAGGGAACACCGCTGCCGCCAGGGGCGTTCCCGCGGGGAGCACCCGCCGGGCCGCGGGGAGCGAATCCACCACCCGGCACGCTGGGCGCAGCTGCACCGCCGGCGCCGTCGTCGCTCTCGGCCAACATGTCGACACAGGCCGCGGACTTTCCGCCGATAGCGCCACTCGACGTCCCCGCTCAGGGCGCGCCTGCCCCGCCGCCGGCCGCGGCGCCCTCACCGCCGGTGGGTCCGCCACCACCCGACACGGTCAATGGTGCACAGCCGCAGGCGCATCCAAGCTCGTTCGGGGCCAAGGCATCTCGACCTGCGCCGTCGGTCGCGGTTGCCCCGTACGATCCGCGTACCGGTCGTTATGTCGCTCCGGACGGGAAGTTGTACCAGCAGTCGGATCTGGCAACCTCGACCGCGCCCAAGAAGTGGCAGGACTTATTTCCGACTTAAAGGTCCTACTGGCTAGTCAGCCAATCTTGTCCAGCCGCAGCGGCAGTTCGATACCAAGCCACTGGTTTTGCCCGCAGGCTCCGCTCGGGCCGATCGTCTTGTCCTTCCCGGCAAGTACCGGCGACCCGATCTGGAATTCACCACTACCCGCGGGATCAACTGGATAGAAATAGTAGGTCTGCTGCCCGGTGAAAGCGGTGCCGTCTTGGCACCGCTCCCAGTTCGGCACATCGCGTTTGACGTACCACATGAGCCCGTCGACCATATAGATTGGCGCGCTCCAGCCCTGGTCGCTGTTCAGCGTGCCGGTGCATTCCTGAAAATTGGTGCACGACGAGCTGATCTTCCATGTGGCGACGACTGTCGGCTCGTAGTTGTACTGATCATTGAGCTTGGCCCAATTGCCGTTTGACGTCGCGCGGTACGTGCCGTTGATCGCGACGTCGTCCTTCGTTGTTGCTCGGGCCGTGGATACCGGACCCAAAATGCTGAATACGTTGGCAGCCAACAGTATCGCGGTGGTGATCGTTCCAGCTGAACGCATCGTGTGCTCCTCGACGGGCATTAACCGACGATGCCCATGCGACTTTGACGACACCGGTAGCGGCGTTCTCGTGCGATGAGAATAGCACCGGCGCTATCGGCCGGGTAAGGGTTCGAACGAATGCCGGATACGGTCATCCGAATGGATCCAACTTCGAGATCAGCCAGGAACCGTTGACCTTCGCGAGCGTTATTCGCACGCTGCTGGGGGTTGCCAGCGGTTGTGCCTTGTCCTCAGCAGTAGTGGTGGTCTCGTTGAGGAACACCAGCACGACGGCTGAGTCCGGGTGCAGTTCTGATACGGCCGCCCGAACCACGGCGGCCGTCTGGGTTAGGTGCTTCCCTCGCACCGCCGGCGCGACGATTTCCTGAGTGAACTTGTTGTAATAGATCAGAAAGTCGCCGGTGAGGTCTGCCTTCGCGTTGGCGAAGTCACGGTCCAGGCTGTCGGAGGAGTACGACAACACCGCCACAGCACCGTCTGAAGCCGCCCGGATCGCTCGCTGGGCCGCAGCGTCATCGATCTGTCGATCCGGACGGTACTGAAAAAAGAACACACCGGCTGCAAGCCCCACCGCTGCAATTACCGAGACCGCCAAGAGAATTGAACGCCAGTTTGTCAGAAACCGGTCGGTCACCGGACTGATTGCGGCCATTCTGCTGGGACGCGCGTCGCCGGGTGAAGGAGTCGCCGTGCTGTCAGTCGGCGATTCTGGGTCCTCAAGTGCGGTCTCGGCACCATCGGACGGCGAGTCGTGCTCGGAAGTCATTGGACGAAATCGAGTTTCGACATCTTGAGCTGACCGCGGTCCCGATCGATATTGACACTGAGCCGCCAGAAGACCGGTGGCCGTTTCGATTTATCGGGGTTGGTGGTGTCGGATTTTGCGACTACCAGCACGACTGCCGAATTGTCGGTCATCGACTCCACTGCGACGTCTTCCACGGTGGCCATGGTGGTGACCTTCGCATCCTGCGCGCTTTTAACCATGTAGGTGGACGTCGCTTCCAGCTGGCTCTTAAGCGCGCCCGTCGACGCGTCAATGCTGCGCTGCACATTTTCCTTTGCGTGGTCGGGATCAATCGACATCATCATCTCGACGCCGTGCCGCGCCGCCGTGGCGAACTCCGCGGCGTGCCTGTGCTGACGCACGAGTGTGAAGTGCTGCCATGCCATGTAAGCGGTCGCCACGAGCGAGGCAGAGATGAGCACCGCCGCGGTGGCGATACCCACCGCTTTCCGTCCGGGGCGACGGAGCCAACTTGGCCACCAACGCCTCGATCGCGTGGAAGCCGGCACGGTCTCGGCCGCGGCATCTTCTGCGTCCGAGTCGTCGATCGTCTCGGACTTGTCGCCGGAACCTGCCTCGGCCTGTCGGCGCAGTTCCACCGCGCGGGCACGAGCTGCCTCGGCGCGCGCCTCCGCCCGAGAGAGCTCTTCTTCCGCTTCCGCTAACGAAGCTGGAGCTTCGGTAGTCGATGGGTTGGCGTCGGAGTCCGTCACTGGGCCCGGGCTATCGCCGGCGCGACCGCGCCGCGACCTACTGCTAACAACCAACCGCGCACGGAGAATCACATTATCACCCCAAATTCGCTGGCCGGAGGGGCTATGCGGACGCGCAACGGGCATCACTTTGCTGGCCGAACGCGACCTTCTCCGAACAAGAGAATTTTCTTATCGCCTATGCAAAACTATTGCGGTGCGTTTCATCGTGGCAGCGGTTGCCGCGCTGATTGGAGTCGGCGTGTTGATGCCGCCGACTGCTGCCGCCGGTCCGACTGTTTGCGACTATCCGGACTGTACCCCAGGCATCGCCCCGCACATGGTCCTCGGCGCACCCTGTGACAACACCACTTACTACGTGTTCGGTGTCACAGACTATTACACTTCTTTTTCCTCGCAGCCGGGGCGCTTGATGTTTTGTGGCTCACCCCGCAGATATCAGCCCAGATGGTTCCGGTCACCTCCGATGGCGGGAATCAAGGAAGAAAACTCCGACTGCAAGCTGTGGCTCAACTACGTTGCGCAGTCGCCCGATGGGCTGTTTCTGGTCTGCATAGCGCAGGCAGACAAGACGTTCTGGACGCGGGGCGACACATAAATCTCATTGCGTGACAAATGCATTGCGCGGGATTGTCAACGGCAGGTCCACCGAACTCAGCAATCCAGGTTCTGCGGCGACCACATAAGGCACGGCGTTGAGAACTCGCATCGCGGTGGCGACCATCGCGCCCGCCCCAGAGGTCATCCCCGCGACTCCGGCCCGGCGCGGATCCTTGAGGGTCGCCGCCAGCGTGCATTCAATGTCGGGATCACCCGTGATCACGATCCGATAGGACAGATCGCCGATGCCGGTGGGCCAATCGGGTGCGACGTCGTGGGCCAGCCGGGTGACGTGTTCGATGACGATGGCCTCGCGGCCGTCCACCACGCCGATCGCCTGCATGCGTATTGCGCCGCACGTGCCCGCCTCCACGGTGCCCATCGCGACTTTCAACGTCCGGTTCGTTACCGCGCGATCGAAACTCTCGCGCACTTCTTGGACTTCCACCCCGAGCGCATCGGCGACCAACCGGATCTGCCCCTGCCATTCGCCGGCGATCGCGCCCGGAAAGCTGATCCATGGTTGATAGTCGAGGGGCCGACCGAAGCCCAGCGCATCGCTCATGATGTCGGGAACTCCGTAGTCGTCGTACAACCCGATCTCGAACGCGTGAATCTTCTCGATCGATGACGACTGTGTTGACAGCACCAAAGGCAAATAGTCGGCAGCGAATCCCGGCTCAATTCCCGACGCGTACAGCGACACCTTGCCCTGCTTCGCCGCCGCGACGAGTTGGTCTCGCCACTCCGCGGGTTCGTACGCGTGCGGATTGACCAGCCGCGTGGTGCTTGTCGTGACGACGTTGATGCCGGCCTCGAGAAGCTTGACGTAGTCGGGGATGGCCAGTGCATCACGTTCAGGACCGCTGGCCGCATAAATGACGCAGTCGGGCTTGAGGCCGATCAACGCGTCGGTGTCATTGGTGGCGGTGAGCCCGATCGGTTCGCCGTTGGCCAGCTCGCCGGCGTCCTTTCCGACTTTTTCCTCTGAGTGCACCCACACGCCGACGAGCTCGATGTCGGCCCGTCGCCGAATGGCGTGGATGGCGATCGATCCGATGCCGCCCGTCGCCCAGACCACCACACGTAGTGGATTTTTTGCCATGTCGATCCTCTCTCGAAAGGTGTCATGAGTACCTAATCTTTGCTCCACACTGCGCGGGGTGTGGCCGCGGCGGTTGAAGCGGCGCCACGAATAATCACAGCGAAAACCGCAGCTAAAGAAAACGGCGAACAAATGTTAGGTTGAGGGCGCCCCGAACACCGTGGGAGGCAGGACCGATGTTCACGCTCAGGTTCGACATGCGCGCGCCAGCCTGTGGCGCCCCGGCTGCCGACCTGTACGCCGCAGCCGTTGACATGTGTGCGTGGGCGGAGACGCGCGGAGCGATCGTCGCTGTGCTCTCCGAACACCACGGGGCCGACGACGGCCATCTTCCCAGTCCGCTGATCTTGGCTTCGGCAATCGCCGCAAGAACCAAACAGTTGATGATTCTGCTTGCCGCGGTGCCGATTCCGCTGTGCGAGCCAGTGCGCCTTGCCGAAGAAATGGCCGTCCTCGATCTGATCAGCAAGGGCCGGGTGATGTATGCCTTCGGGATCGGTCATCGCAGCGAGGAGTACGAACACTTCGGTGTGAGCATGGCCACACGCGGCAGGGTTGCCGACGAGATCCTGGACGTACTTGACGATTTGCTGCACGGCGAGGTTGTCGAGTATCGGGGCCGGCAGGTTCGTGTCACTCCGCCCTGCATGTCCGGCGACGGACCGCCGATGATGATCGCGGGCGGCAGCAAAGCCGCCGCTCGCCGGGCTGCCACCCATGGTCTCGGCTTCATCTCGCAGACCGACTCCGCGGGTCTGAGGGAGTTCTACGAATCGGAGTGCCGCCGCGCTGGGCATGAGCCTGGCAGCGTTCAGTTCCCGGTACCAGGCACTCCGACAGCGGCTTTCGTCGCTGACGATGTTGACGAGGCATGGGAGGTACTGGGGCCGCACCTGGTGCACGACGCGGTGACGGCGGCGTCGTATCGGCCCCACGACGACTCGGTGACCAGCATTACCCGCGCTGACAACGTGGCGGCTTTGCGGGAGGTGCAGGGCCCGTACCGGATATTCACGCCCGACGAGGCAGCCGACTACATCCGCGGTGGGCGGCCCCTGCCGCTGCACCCGCTGTGCGGTGGCATCCCGCCCGATGTGGCGTGGCGATACCTCGAACTCGCCGGCGCCGCAAGCGCGCGGGCGCAGGCCGACTGAAGGAGAAGCTGGATGTCCGCTTTGCCTAAGCACGCCCGCGTCGTTGCATGGTCCACGGGAGGGGTTGGCACCGCGGTCATCGATGCGATCAGACGCCGCCCGGACATGAAATTGGTTGGCGTATGGGTGCATTCGCCGAACAAGGTCGGCAAGGATGCCGGCGAGTTGGCCGGTGGTGGGCCGATCGGCCTCAAGGCCACCAACGACGCCGATGCGCTTATCGCGCTCGCGCCCGATTGCGTCGTCTATTCCGCCAGTGGTCCGGAGCGCGATGCCGCCGCGGTGCGTGACTACCTGCGGCTGCTGGCGGCTGGCGTCAATGTCGTGTCGACGTCGTCGACAAGCCTGGTCTACCCCCCGGCGTACTTCGCGCCGGATTGGTACAACCAGCTCGACGCAGCCGCCAAAGGGGGCGGCGCGTCGTTCTATGCATCGGGTATCTTCCCCGGTTTCGCCTCCGATCAGCTCGCGCTGCTGCTGACCACCCAGTCGAAAAACATCCGCAGCATCACGGCCAGCGAGGTTGCGCTGAACGACCACTATCCCGTCGCCGACGTGATGATGGACGGAATGGGCTTCGGTCGGCCGCTCGACTTCGAGCCGATGCTCAAGACTCCGGGATTCATCGAAATAGCCTGGAAAGCACCGATATACCTGATGGCGAACGGTCTCGGCGTCGAGGTCGACGAGGTACGGGGTTCTCTCGATCGGCAACTGTCCGATCGTGACATCGAGGTGGCATTCGGCACCATCGCGGCCGGTACCTGTAGTGCGGTGCGGACCCGCGCCGCGGGGGTTGTCAACGGCCGGGAGGCCATCGTGATCGAGCACGTCATCCGGATGGCGCGCGACGTCGCGCCCGACTGGCCGCACTCGGGGTCCGACGCGACCTACCGCGTCGACGTCGTCGGCGATCCCGACATCCACTGCGAGCTGACGCTCGGCGAGGCCGAAGGTCACGGTGCGGGCCGGGCCGCCATGACGTCCACGGCCATGCGTGTCGGCAACGCGATCCCGTACGTCGTCGAAGCGCCACCGGGCCTGCTCAGCTCGCTGGACATCCCAATGACGCTGCCGCGTCATGCTTTTGACTGAGCGATTCACTCCGAGCGCCTACTTGGGTTGGTTCGGCACGCCAGGGAACAATTGGCCCGTCGGTTCCGCGGTCACCCAGCCGCCCAGCTTTGTCACGAGGTGGGGCGCGAAAACCGCGCTGTAGAGCAGATTCCCGATGACGACGATCGCGACGACGGACAGGATTGAGGCTTGACGTCGAGTCTTCGCCCGCTTGTCGGCCCACATCTCGATGACATTTCGCCCTTGCGCGTCGGTGCGACCCAGAAGATAGGTGAAGACCATCATCTGGATGCCCATCGCGAGGGAGTCGTAGAGCGGGTACTGGTGTATGGTCCCCTCACGAATCGCCAGCCCGGGAATCACGCGACCGTAGTAGAAGACGCCGAGCTTGGCTCCCAGGAACCCGTTGAAGAACAGCGCCCAGCAGAAGCCGACGACGAGGCCGACGATCAATAGTGTTGTGGGCCTGCGCCAACCGGTCTTTGCGCTCAACCATCGCCCGAGCGCCGCGCCCGTGACGGCGGGAAGCACGAAGTAGGAGATGTAGCCGACGGGAACGAACAAGGGCAATCCACCCCACGTCATGTTCAGCGGCCAACACGACGGCATGCGGGGGATAGCGGGCGGGAACTGCGCGTACATCGCCCAGTCGTAGGGCGCCTCGATCCACGAGAACGAGATCGCCGAGATGCAGAGCAGCAGGAGCGGGTGCACGCGGCGCTGGCGAACGCTCAGGTACACGCCAAAGGCGGTGAACGCAATGCCACCGACCAGCGCGAAGTCGCTGGCCGCCTGCATCACGGGCGTCATCTGGGCGCTCACTGGTCGCGCCCTTGACTCGGACGCACTTCGGGGTCGAAACGCAGCACCAGCCCGAAGATCAGCACGATCAGTCCGAACAGGGTGCCAAGCATGATCAGAGCGCCCACGTCGACCACCCTTTCGAGACGACCTCGACCCTTTGGGTAGTGGATACTATCCTAATTGGATAGCACATACTATCCTGAGTTTCGTGCCCCAGCGATCAGCCGCCAAGCAGAGCACGCCAGACGTGCCGGTCACCGCGATGCGCCGGCCCCGCGGGGAGCCACGCCGACTCTTGCTCGACGCCGCCCGAACGCTGTTCGCCCGCCAGGACTACCGCAGCACCACCACACGGGAAATCGCTGCGGCCGCCGGCGTTACCGAACACCTGCTGTTCCGGCACTTCGGTTCGAAGGCGGCGCTGTTCCGCGAGGCCCTCGTCCTGCCGTTCACCAGCTTCGTCGACGAATTCGGCCGCACCTGGCAGTCGGTCATCCCCGACGAGACCGACGAACAGGACCTGGCCGGGCATTTCGTCGGGCAGCTCTATGACGTGTTCGTGAAGCACCAAGGTCTGCTGTTGACGCTGATGGCTTCGGAGGCGCTCAGCGAAGAGGAATTGGCTGACACCGGGATCGCCGACGTCAGACGGGCGCTGCGGCTTCTCGGCCGAATCAGCGCCGAGGGCATGAACTTACGCGGCCTGCGGTCGGACCATCCCGATCTGCCGGCGCACTCAACGGTCGCGATGATCGCCGGCATGGCTGCGCTGCGATCCACCTACTTCGGCACCAAGTCGCCGTCGAGGGAGGTGATCGTTGAGGAGCTCATCCAGGCGATTCTGCATGGCTTCCTGCACCGCAACGACTGAACATCCAACGCTGTACTGGAAGGGACCCGAAAGAAGATGACAGGCGCCAAAGCGGTCGAGTTGTATTACGACCCTTACGATCCCGACATCGACGACAACCCATACCCGGTGTGGAAGCGGATGCGTGAAGAAGCACCGCTGTACTACAACGAAAAGTACAACTTCTATGCGCTGAGTCGGTACGAGGACGTGGCGCGCGAACTGCCGAACTGGCAGACCTACCGGTCCGGCCGCGGCACCACCGCCGACATTCTGTTCAACAACATCGAGGTGCCGCCGGGCATCTTGCTGTTCGAGGATCCGCCGCTGCACGATCTGCACCGTCGTCTGCTGTCCCGGGTCTTCACTCCCCGGCGGATGCTGGCCGTGGAGTCGCTGGTTCGCGGATTCTGCGCCAACGAGCTGGACCCGTTAATCGGTTCTGGCGGTTTCGATTTCATCGCGGACCTCGGGGCGATGATGCCGATGCGAACAATCGGCTACCTGCTGGGCATTCCCGAAGAGCATCAAGCGAGCATCCGAGATCGCAACGGCGCATATATCGACGTCGCCAAGGGGCGCGAGCCCGGCGAAGTCAGTCAGAAAATATTCGAAGAGACCATCGTGATGTTCGCCGAGTTCATTGAATGGCGGGCCGAGCACCCCTCCGATGACCTGATGACCGAGCTGCTGGCCGCCGAGATCGACGAACCAGACGGGACCCGCCGGCCGCTGTCACGCACCGAGGTGCTGTCTTACACCGCGACGATCGCCGGCGCCGGCAACGAGACCACCGCCCGGCTCATCGGTTTCATGGGACAGCTGCTCTCGGATCACCCGGATCAACGGCGCGAGCTTGCCGCCGACCCGTCCCTGATCCCAGACGCGGTCGAGGAGTCACTGCGCTACGAGCCGCCGTCGCCGGTCCAGGCTCGCTACGTCGCCCAGGACGCCGAGCATTATGGCCGCGTCGTACCCGAAGGGTCGTTCATGTTGCTGCTGAACGCTTCTGCCAACCGAGACGAACATCAGTTCCCTGATCCGGACCGCTTCGACATCCACCGGCGCGGCAGCCACCTCAGCTTCGGGCAGGGACTGCACTTCTGCCTTGGCTCGGCGCTGGCCCGGTTGGAAGCCCGGGTGGCCTTCGAAGAAGTCCTCAAACGCTGGCCTGACTGGGAAGTCGACTATGCCAACGCCGAACGGGCGCACACCGCAAGCGTGCGCGGGTGGGCGCGCCTACCCGTCATCACCGGCTGAGGAGACCGGCAGCCGAGTTAGCTGGCCGGCGCCAGCGCGGGCCGGGCCGTGAACGTGAGGTGCAGCTCGGACAGGCCGCGCAAGATGTAGGTCGGCTCATAGTTGTAGCGGCGTTCGCGGGCCGGTCCGTGTTTTGTTTCGCTGATGGTGATTTCGGACATCCGGTCCAAAATGCGCTCGATCGAAACCCGGCCCTCGACGCGGGCCAGCGGCGCACCGGGACAGGAATGCACGCCGCGGGCGAACGCCATGTGTTCGCGGACGTTCTTGCGGTCGAGTTGGAATTCGTGCGGGTTCTCGAACCGGCGTGGGTCACGGTTGGCCGCACCGGGCAACACCATCACGATGGCGCCAACGGGAATCTCCACGCCGCCGACGGTGGTCGCCCTGACGGCGAGCCGGGAGTCGCTCTTGACGGGGCTCTCCGTCCGCAGCGATTCCTCGATGAAGCCCGGGATCAGACTGCGGTCTTCGCGCAGCTTCTGCTGAATTTCGGGCCGGTCGCCCAGTGCCTGCAGGGCAGCGGACAGCAGCTTGGCGGTGGTTTCCTGCCCGGCCGCGAAAAGGAATGTCGCCGAACGACTTACCTCGATCACTTCAGGTGTGGATCCGTCCGGGTATTTCGCCGTCGCGAGCGAGGTCAGCACGTCGTCTCGGGGAGAGCTGCGCCGGTCTTCGATGTACGAGCAGAACTTGTCATCGAGCCACTCCAGCGGGTTGATGCCGACTGACTGGTGATCGAGCGCGCCGACCCGCGCGCCGGGACGGTCCGCGCCCAGCACCGTGCGGAACTGCTTGTGGTCTTCCTCGGGGACACCGAGTAGGTCGGCGATCACCAACGTCGCAAAGGGTTTCGAATATTCGGAGATGAACTCGCACTCGCCGTTGCCGAGAAACTCGTCGAGCTGGCGGTCGGCCAGCTGCCACATGAATTCCTCGTTTTCCTTCAGCCGGCTGGGTGTGAGCAACCGGCTCAGGATCGAGCGCGCGCGAGTGTGGTCCGGTGGATCCATGGTGACCATGTGCTCGTTCATCGGGAACTGACTGCGGTGCGCTTCGACCAGCGGACCGAGGTCGTCGCAGTCGACTTCAAACGGCAGCGGCGGAAACGGGCCGCCGAGCGCGACGCAGTTGGAGAACGTGTCGGGGTCTTTGTAGACCGCGTTGGCCTCTTCCCAGCCGGTCACCGCGAAGACGTTGTGGTGCGGAAGCCGCAGCACGGGGTTCTGGCTACGTAGGTAATCGAAGTAGGGGTGCGGATCGGGAACCAGCGACGGGTCGGTGAAAAAGTCGATCGTTTCGAAGGTGGTCATTTAGGCGCGCCTCCCGAGGCTTATATACCCGTGATGTGTGGGCGGGCCGTTATGCCGCCCGGATCTGAGATCGGCAGAAGTGCGGTAATTGCTGAGCATCTGCTTAGCATGGCGCTAATGTCGTGGTCAAGGTCGCGGCGTCGCCCGACGCTACGATCACCCATGTTGAGCAGGCGATGAGCAGGAGTTTGGAGCCAAGGCATGACTTCGGCGCGCAGGATCGGGACACCCGACGCCAAGAACCGCGGCGTGCTGCTCGACGCCGCCGAGCAGTTGATGCTCGAAGAGGGTTATGCCGCAGTCACTTCCCGTCGTGTCGCGGAGAAGGCGGAGCTGAAGCCGCAGCTCGTTCACTACTACTTCCGCACCATGGACGATCTGTTCCTGGCCGCGTTTCGGCGTCGCGCCGAGGAAGGCCTTGAGGCGCAAGCGCGGGTATTGCAGGCGCGGCAACCGTTGTGGGCGCTGTGGCGGTTCAGCACCGATCCGGCGGCCACCGCGATCACCATGGAGTTCATCGCGCTGGCCAACCACCGCAAAGCGCTCAAGGCCGAAATTGCCTACTACGCTGAGCGTTTTCGCGACGAGCAACAAAAGGCGCTGTCGACGGTTCTGCACCGCTACGGTGTCGATGCCGCCCAGGTGCCGCCGCTGGTGTGGTCGGTGCTGATGACGAGCGTTTCCCGGGTCCTGGTGATCGAGCAGGCCCTCGGGATGTCCGCCGGCCATGCCGAAATCGTCGAGTTCGTCGAGCGCTACCTGCACCGGCTCGAGGGCGATCCCGAAACCTAGCCGGTTCACCAGCTACGCAGCGAACAGATCACACCTTTGGCGCCGTCGTTCGAGACGACCACCTTCCCGTCGACGACGAGAGCGCAGTGAAACATCGGAGTGCCCGGTTCGGTACCGGTGCTGACGGTGACCATGGCGTAGTCGTTGGGATCCGACAGCATCACCACAGGTGAGACCCATGGGTGGCCCGGGGCGATGTCGGCTCGGACATTGGGCGTGTATTGGTAGGGGTTGTGGCTGTAGTCGGAGAACTTCACCGGCTGCTGGTCCAGGTAATAGATGTCGGCATAGATCGGACTGGCCGACGTGATGACGTAGGTGACCGGATGCATGACCGGGTCATCCGCGCGTGACGGCGCGGCGAACGTTGTAGCGGTCACCACCATCGCCAGCATTGCGGCCAGCAGAGACCTACCGACTGTTCTCACATCGCACCTCCTACTTTGGCGCTGCGGTTCATCACCCGATCGGCGGCTTGCCAGTGGGCATCGCGAACCCATAGCCGCGCAAACGCATTCACGGCTTGCTCGGGGGAAACCCCGTCGATGACACGCTTGATCTCGCCGGCGGGACGGGTCGACAGGGCGCGGGCCACTCGTCGCCAGTCTTCGTCGAAGGTGGATCGCGGCAACACCTGGTCGATCAGCCCCATCCGTTCGGCATGAACTGCGTCGAGCACGATGCCGGTTCCAGCCAACAGCAGCGCCCTGCTCTTGCCGACCAATTCGGCCAATCGCTCGGCGCCGCCCCAGGCCGGCATGATCTCCAGGGCGACC
Source organism: Mycobacterium sp. (assembly GCF_035314665.1). GTDB lineage: Bacteria > Actinomycetota > Actinomycetes > Mycobacteriales > Mycobacteriaceae > Mycobacterium. The sequence continues at coordinate 18,981 of NZ_DATFZD010000447.1, forward strand.
TGGTTGAAGCCGATCTTGATGTCGTCGGCGGCCAACCGAATGTCGGCGGCCACCGCGACCTCCGCGCCGCCGCCCAGGGCGTGACCGTTGAGCGCGGCAATCACGGGCGCGGGAAAACTGGCCAGCCGATCGCAGATTGATCGCATCCGCCGGGCCATCGCCGCCGCGTCTTCCACGGTCCTGATGGCGCTGAGCTCTTTGAGATCCCCGCCGGAAACGAAGGCCCGGTCACCGGCGCCGGTGATGGCAAGGGCGCTGGCTCCCTCCGCCGCGTCGAGGGCCTTCTCCAACTGGTCCATGGTGTCCAGCGAGATCGCGTTGCGAGCGTGCGGACGGTCGATGGTCAGCACCGCGAGACCCTGGTCGAACTCGACGTCCACCATGCGCCGCTTCCCATCGCGCGATATTGGCATTCTCCTCAGCGGAGAATAGCATCGCCCCTTGAGTCGAAAGACCTTTGCATGACCCTAACGTTTGCCGGTCGGAGCCTTGAGCCAATGCGCAATATTCCCGTTGAACTGGTTAGCCGATACGAGGATGCGGGTTGGTGGACCTGCGAGAGCCTCGGACAGGTGCTGGCCGGCGGGCTACACGCCGCTCCAGACGCGCGGTTTCGGGCGTATTCGGCGGTCCGACCGTGGTCGGGGACGTTTCGCGACGTCGAGCAGCTGGCCCGTCGGCTCGCGGCCGGGTTGCGCGCCCGCGGCGTCGGCGCCGGTGACGTGGTGGCATTCCAGTTGCCGAATTGGATGGAGGCCGCCGCGACGTTCTGGGCGGCGGCGTTCCTGGGGGCGGTGCTCGTGCCGATCGTGCATTTCTACGGCCGCAAGGAGTTGGCGCACATCCTGGCCGCCACCAAACCCCAGGTGTTCATCACCGCCGACGAGTTCGGCCGGATGACCCATCAGCCCGACATGTGCGCGGACATTCCCGTCGTCGGCCTGGTCGGACGCGACTTCGACGATCTGCTCGCCGACGAACCGATGGCCGGCACCGTTGCCGCCGACCCCGCGGGACCCGCCCTGATTGCCTTCACCTCCGGCACGACCAGCGCGCCCAAGGGCGTCGTCCACAGCCATCGCAGCCTGGTCTGCGAGGCGCGTCAGCTCTCCGGCCAGATCCACTCGATCGGCGACAACCAACTGACCGCGACACCGGTCGGGCACTTCATCGGAATGCTTGCCGCGTTGCTGATCCCGGTCCTCAACGGCGGGTCGGTGCACCTGATCGACAATTGGGACCCGGGCGAGGTGCTGGCGTTGATGGACCGCGACGGCCTCACGCTGGGCGGCGGCCCACCTTACTTCGTGACCAGTCTGCTCGATCACCCCGATTGCACGCCCGCGCATCGGGCCCGGATCAAGACCCTCGGGCTGGGCGGGTCGACGGTGCCCGCGGCGGTGACCCGACGGCTCTCGGATCTGGGCATCATCGTGTTCCGGTCCTACGGCAGCAGCGAGCACCCGTCGATCACCGGGTCGACCCTGGACGCGCCGGAGGACAAACGCCTGCTCACCGACGGTTGTCCGATGCCCGGTGTGGAGATCCGGTTGGCGGCCGACGGCGAGATCTTCAGTCGCGGGCCTGACCTGTTTCTGGGCTACACCGACGATGCGCTGACCGCGGCCGCTTTCGACGACGACGGCTGGTATCGCACCGGCGACGTCGGCGTGCTGGATGCCGACGGCTACCTCACCATCACCGACCGCAAAGCCGACGTCATCATCCGCGGCGGCGAGAACATCAGCGCCGTGGAAGTCGAAGAGGTGCTGCTGGCGATGCCCGGCATCGCCGAGGCGGTGGTGGTCGCGGCCCCCGATGCCGGTCTCGGCGAACGGGTCGCGGCCGTGCTGCGGCTCAAGCCGGAGCACGCAATGCCCACCCACGAGGAGGTTCGAGCGCATTTCGCCGACCGCGGCGTGGCTCGTCAGAAATGGCCGGAAGTCTTGCTCGAAGTCGCGGACTATCCGCGCACGCCAAGCGGCAAAGTGCAGAAGCGTCTGGTGCGTCAGGGCTTGGGAAAGACGTTGCGGTAGCCTCGCAGTGAGAATAGTATTCTCACAAATTGCGAAGGAGGATTTCATGGGCCAGTTGTCGCATCGAGAAGACGTCCCGTTTCCAATCTTTGACGCGGATAACCATCTCTACGAGCCGCCGGAAGCGCTGACCAAGTTCCTGCCCAAGGAGTACAAGGACTTCGTCCAGTACGTGCAGATCAATGGGCGCACCAAGATCGCAATCCGCGGCCAGATCAGCAACTACATTCCCAACCCGACCTTCGAGGTCGTCGCCCGGCCGGGTGCCTGGGAGGAATACTTCAAGTACGGCAACCCGGAGGGCAAAACCAAGCGCGAGCTGTTCGGTGAGCCGATGCGCGCGATCCCGGCGTTCTTTGAGCCCGGCCCGCGCCTGGAGAAGATGAACGAGCTGGGCCTGGACCGCACCCTGATGTTCCCGACGCTGGCCAGCCTGCTCGAGGAGCGGCTGCGCGACGACCCGGTCGCCGTCCACGTGCTGATCCATGCGCTGAACGAGTGGCTCGATGAGGTCTGGGGCTTCAACTACCAGAACCGGATCTTCACCACCCCCGTCATCACCCTGCCGATCGTCGAGAAGGCGATCGAGGAGCTGGAGTGGGCGGTCAAGCGTGGTGCGCGTTGCATCCTGGTCCGTCCGGCTCCGGTCCCCGGCTTCCGCGGCCCGCGGTCGTTCGCGGTGCCCGAGTTCGACCCGTTCTGGGAACGGGTCGTCGAGTACGACGTGCTGGTCGGCATGCACTCCAGCGACAGCGGCTATTCCCGATACACCTCCGAATGGGACGGTGCCGACCAGGAGATGCTGCCGTTCCAGACCAACGCGATGGGCATCCTCAACGAGTGGCGGCCGATCCAGGACTCGGTGGGGTCGTGGGTGATCCACGGCGCGCTGTACCGCCATCCCAAGCTTAAGGTCGCGATTGTCGAGGCCGGTTCGAAGTGGATGACTCCGCTGCTCGACGGCCTGGCCGAGGTCTACCGGAAGGCCCCGGAGGCTTTCCCGAGCGACCCTGTCGAGATGGTCAAGAACCGAATCCACGTCAGCCCGTTCTTCGAGGACGGCATCGACGATCTGGTCAACCTCGTCGGTGTGGATCAGGTGCTGTACGGCTCGGACTGGCCGCACCCGGAAGGGCTGGCGGAGCCGACGTTCTACGTCAACGCGCTGTCGCACCTGTCCGTCGACGACCAGGCAAAGATCATGGGCGGCAACCTCGGTCGACTCGTCACCGTGTGACAGGCGGGCGGCGACGATGCAGAGCGCGAAGCGCGATGAGGAGGAGCCGCCCAATCGGATCAAGCCACCGTGGGACACCATCCCCCAGATGGTCTTGAGCGCGGCGGACCGCTTCGGCGACGCAGAAGCGATTGTCGACGGTCCGCTGCGCCTCACCTTCGCCGAAGCCGTCGAGCGAATACGTCGCGCCGCAGGTGCTTTCGCCGGCCTGGGGATCGATAAAGGCGATCGGGTCGCGATCTGGGCGCCCAATTCCGCGGAATGGATCATCGCGGCGTTCGGCCTGATGACCGCGGGTGGCGTCCTGGTGCCGGTCAACACCCGGTTCAAGCCCGACGAGGCGGCCGACATCATCACCCGCAGCGCAGCGAAGGCCGTCTTGGTGCAGAAAGGGTTCCTGGACCAGGACTACACCGCGCCGGCGGGGATACCGGTCGTCGAGCTGAAATCCGACTTTCTTTCCAGCGCTTCCCCGTTCGAGCGCGCCGTGAACGGCGCCGACATCTCGGACATCATCTTCACCTCGGGCACCACCGGCCGCCCGAAGGGCGCGATGATGAATCATGCCCAGACGCTGCGCATGTACGAGGAGTGGTCCACCCTCGCCGATCTGCGCGAGGGCGACCGCTACCTGCAGATCAACCCGTACTTCCACACGTTCGGCTTGAAAGCGGGCCTGATCACGTCCTTCCTTCGCGGCGCGACGATGCTGCCGGTCGCGGTGTTCGACGTCGATGCCGTGGTGGATCTGATTGAACGCGAACGCATTACGATGCTGCCCGGCCCGCCGACGCTGTACCATTCCTTGCTGGCAGTTGGCGACAAGGCCAGGTTGTCGACTCTGCGGGCGGGCGTGACCGGCGCCGCCGACATCCCTGTCGAACTGGTTCGCCGCATACACGGTGAATTGCCCTTCCAGACGCTGATGACCGGCTATGGCCTCACCGAGGCGGGCAATGTCACCTTGTCGCGGCCCGGCGACTCCTTCGAGGACGTGGCCACCACCGCGGGCTTGCCCTGTGACGGGGTCGAGGTGCGGATCGGCGGCGACGGCGAGGTACTGGTTCGCGGCTATGGCGTCATGGAGGGCTACCTCGACGACCCGGCGGCCACCGCGCAGGCGATCGACGACGGCGGCTGGCTGCACACCGGAGACTTGGGGAACTTCGATAAATCCGGTCGACTGCGGATCGACGGGCGTAAAAAGGACATGTTCATCGTCGGCGGATTCAACGCCTACCCGGCTGAGATCGAGGGCTTCATGCTGGAGCATCCCGCGGTTGCTCAGGTCGCGGTGATCGGTGTCCCCGATCAGCGGCTCGGCCAAGTCGGTAAGGCATTTGTCGTATCGAAAACACCGGTGTCCGAGCAGCATTTGATCGCGTGGTGCCGCGACCGGATGGCTGGATTCAAAGCCCCGCGGTACGTTGAGTTTCTCGATGAATTACCACTGAACGCGACCGGCAAGGTGATGAAGGACCAACTTCGGTGAGATCGGCAGACCCGCAACCGCTTTCGATGGTGATCGCGTCGGACTACCGGGTGCCGAATCCGGACGCGGTGTGGCCGTTGTTGCAACGTCGCAAATCGGCGCTAGCCGGTATCGGTGCGCACCATGTGCTGGTCTACACGTCGACACATGACTACGGACGCGTCCTGGTGACGATCGGTGTGCGTAGCCGGGAGCCGATCGTGGAGCTGCTGCGGTCACGAGTGTTCTTCGACTGGTTCGACGCGGTTGGCGTAGAAGACATTCCGGCGGTCTTCGCCGGCGAGATCGTCGAACGATTCAATTCCAGCGCGCCGTCGCAACCGACGGCTCCCGGCGTCGTCATCGCCGCCATTGCGTCGGTCGACGATGTGTCCATCCTGACCTCCGAGATCCGCGGCGCCCTCGCAAGATTCCAGACGGCGGGTATCCGCGAAACGCGAGTTTTCAAGGCCTTCGACGACGGGCAGGAAGTCCTGATTCTGCAGGAGATTGACGACGAGGACGCAGCGCGGCGCTGGATCGAGCATCCCGACGTGGTGGCGCGGTGGATGTCCGGAGCCGGAGTCGGCGCCTATCCGCCGCTGTTCGTGGGCAAGCTGGTGGGCATGATGCGGATCGACGGGTGAACGGACCGTTCAATGTTCGTCTGCCTGTGTAACGGCATCACCAGCCAGGTGGTGGCCGAGGCCATCTCCAAAGGGGCGTCGACGACCAATCAGATCGCCGCGGCATGCGGGGCGGGCGCCGACTGCGGTCGCTGCCGGCGCACGCTGCGTTCGCTGCTAGGCGTTCAACGGCGCGGGCTGCCGTCCGGCGAAGCGGGTTGAGCCAGTTCGGTCAACAGGTCGGGAGCGTCCATTCTTGGCACGATCGCCTCGATGAGCACCATCCGGTCGCGGTTCTGCGCCGCCGCGACAAAGGCGTCGTCCAGCTCGCCATAGGTTTGTGCTCGAAACGTCAGGTGATTCGTCACACCGAGCGCGTTGGGAATGTCCGCCCAACTCCAGCTGACAATGTCGTTGTAGGGCTCGTCTTTTCCGTGAATCATCCGTTCGACGGTATAGCCGTCGTTGTTGACCACCACGACGACCGGCGACAGTCCTTCCCGCGAGAAGGTGCCAAGCTCCTGGACGGTCAGCTGCGCGGCGCCGTCGCCGATCAGCAGCACCGGCCTGCGATCGCGATGCGCCAGCCCGGCGCCGAGGGTGGCGGGCAGCGTGTATCCGATCGAGCCCCATAGCGGTTGGCCGATGAAGGTAACGCCGCGGGGCAGACGGTGAGTGGCCATGCCGTAGTACGAGGTGCCCTGGTCGGCAAGCACCACATTGCCGGGTGTGAGCGCGTGGCAAAACCTGTCCCACAACACTTTTTGGCTAAGCGGCTCGTCTCGGCCGGGGACTGCCACGGTCGCGTCGTCGGACGTCGAAGCGACCGGCGGGGAGCTGATTCCACGGTGAAGAAGAATCGACGTCAGCGCCTCGAGCGCGGCTCCCATCTCCAGTGGCGCGAACATCTGGTTGCCGACCGTGCTCTGCTGGGCCCCGACGTCGATGGTCCTGATCGGATCGATGCGCTGGCTGAAAAATCCGCTGACCATGTCGGTGAACACGACTCCGGCAGTCACCAGAATCGGCGCCTCCTCGATCGCCCGGCGCACCGGTTCGGCGCTGGCCGCCCCGGCATAGATGCCCAGGAACGTCGGCGCGCTCTCATCGACCAGGCTCTTGCCCCACATCAGCGTGGCGTGCGGCACCACGTCGGCGGCCAGCAGCGCCTCGAGCTTGTCGACGGCCTTCAGACGATGGACCAACAGGTCGGCCAGCACGGTCAACTGGTTGTCGGCGATCAGGTCGGTCGCCGCTTCTTTGAACAGTGCAAGCGCCCGCGGGCTGGTGCCACCGGCATAGTTGGGCAACAGTGCGGTCGGCCGCTCGGTTTCGAAGCGCGCCACGTCGATGGGCAGCAGCAGATAGCCGGGCCGCCGCTGCTCCCGTACCTCGCTGAGCACCCGGTCGATTTCCCTGGTGGCCGTCGCTGGCATGAGATTGGCTTGGGCACAAGTGATTTCCCGGCTTATCCGGAAGAAGTGCTCGAAATCGCCGTCGCCCAGCGAATGATGCAAAGCCCGACGGGTGGCCTGGGCATCCTTCGACGGTCCTCCCACGATGTGCACTACCGGAACATGCTCGGCGTAGCTGCCGGCGATAGCGTTAGCAACCGAGAGCTCGCCGACTCCGAATGTGGTTACCACGGCTGCCATTCCGCGCAGACGGCCGTATCCGTCGGCCGCATAGCCGGCATTGAGTTCGTTGGCGTTCCCGACCCAGCGGATGTCGGGGTGGGCGATGATGTGATCGAGGAATTCGAGGTTGTAGTCGCCGGGGACTCCGAAGACTTCGGAAACACCGAGTTCGACGAGGCGGTCGAGCAGATAGTCACCGACGGTGTAGGCAGCGCTCACGACGATGACGGTACGCGTCAGCGGTCGAAAACGCCCTTCACGCGGCGCTGTCTCGCTATCGTCCGGACATGGCAATCAATGAAACCCGCGAAATCGTCATCGAGGCGACCCCGGAGGAAATCCTCGACGTCATTGGCGATTTTGACTCGGTCACCGAGTGGTCGGATCCCCATCAGAGCGCTGAAGTCCTGGAGCGAGACAAGCACGGTCGGCCCAGCAAAGTGAAGATGAAGGTGAAGGCGGCGGGGATCACCGATGAACAGGTGGTGGCCTACACGTGGAGCGACAACAAGGTCAGTTGGACGCTGGTCAGCTCCGGGCAGCAACGGTCGCAGGATGCCTCGTACACGTTGACGCCCGACGGCGATAAGACCAAGGTCAAGTTCGAGATCAGCGTCGACCCGGTGGTGCCGCTGCCCGGCTTCGTGCTGAAGCGTGCCGTCAAAGGAACGATTGACACGGGCACCAAGGGCCTACGCGACCGGGTACTGAAAGTGAAGAAGGGTAAGGCTTGACCGGGCCACTGGCCGGGGTGCGGGTCATCGAACTCGGCGGCATCGGACCGGGCCCGCACGCCGCGATGGTGCTCGCGGATCTGGGCGCCGATGTGGTGCGGGTGCGCCGTCCCGGCGGACTGACGATGCCGGCCGAGGACCGCGACCTGCTGCACCGCGGAAAGCGGATCGTGGCTTTGGACGTCAAGACGCAGCCGCAGGCACTGTTGGAGTTGGTCGCCAAGGCCGATGTGCTGCTGGACTGCTTCCGGCCCGGCACCTGCGAGCGACTCGGCGTCGGCCCCGATGACTGCGCGGCGGTCAATCCGCGGCTGATCTACGCGCGCATCACCGGATGGGGGCAGGACGGCCCACGCGCCAACACCGCCGGCCACGACATCAACTACCTGTCCCAAACCGGGGCGTTGTCGGCGCTGGGCTACCGCGACCGGCCGCCGATGCCGCCGCTGAATCTGGTCGCCGACTTCGGTGGCGGGTCAATGTTCGTGCTGCTGGGCATCGTGGCCGCGCTCTACGAGCGAGAGCGGTCGGGGGTCGGTCAGGTGGTGGATGCCGCGATGGTCGACGGCGTCAGCGTGCTCGCCCAGATGATGTGGACGATGAAGTCGACCGGCGCCCTGCGCGACGAGCGGGAAGCATTTCTGCTCGACGGCGGCGCGCCGTTCTACCGCTGTTACGAGACCGCCGACGGCAAGTACATGGCCGTCGGCGCAATCGAGCCGCAGTTCTTCGCCGAACTGCTGGCCGGGCTCGGCTTGTCCGCCGACGACGTGCCGAGCCAATTCGAAATCGGTTCGTACCCGCGGATGTTCGAGATTTTCACGGCGCGCTTCGCTGAAAAGACCCGCGATGAGTGGGCGGAGATATTCGCCGGCACCGACGCGTGTGTCACTCCGGTGTTGACGTGGAGCGAGGCGGCCGCGGATCCGCACCTGACCGCGCGAGCGACCGTGATCCACTCGGGCGGCGTCGACCAGGCCGCGCCCGCGCCGCGGTTCTCCCGCACGCCGGCCGGACCGGTCGGGCCGCCGCCGCCTAAAACAACACCGCTGGGCGAAATCGGCTGGTAATCAGCCCGTTAGCCTCGCCGTCTTGCTAGCTTGGACGTAGTGGCCGTACGCGCATCGCGAGAGATTCTCATCGACGCGCCGCCGGATGTGATTCTGGAGGCGCTTGCCGACGTCGGGTCGTTGTCGTCGTGGTCACCGGTGCACAAACGGATCGAGGTCCTCGACTGGTATGCCGACGGCCGGCCTCATCATGTGAAGGCCACCATCAAAATCTTCGGGCTCGTCGACAACGAGATCCTGGAGTATCACTGGGGTCCCGATTGGGTGGTGTGGGATGCCGACGACACCTTCCAGCAGCGCGGGCAGCACGTGGAATACAACCTGCAGCGGGTGGGTGTCGACAAGACCCGGGTGCGCTTCGACATCACCGTCGAACCGTCGGGTCCGGTTCCCGCCTTCGTCGTCAAGCGGGCCAGCAAAATCGTGTTGGATGCCGCGACGGCGGGACTGCGCGAGCAAGTCCTGGGGCTCATCGGTTCCGAAATGGGATCCGACCAGCCGAAATAGCCGGTGTCAGGTCCGCTTGACTTAACCTGCCGCTGCGAGCAAGTCCTGAAAGGCGTGCCCCATGCATTCGGCATACGTCGCCGGGTCGGGCAGGGCGTCGCGATCCGCAGTAGCGCTGATCGACAACGTTCCGTTGTAGCTCGCCACGACATGAATGAGGTTCAAGCCGCCTATCAGCGGCCCGAGGCCGGCGGCGCGTATGAGTTGCGCACCGCTGAAGAAGATCGGTTCGGTTGGACCTGGCACATTGGTCACGGTCGTATTGGCGACGGTTGGGCCAGAGAACGGAAGCAAGCTCGCCGCCTTCGCAGTCACTCCGAGCAGTGCGGTTGGCACCGTTCCAATCAGATCGAGCAGCTGAGCACCTGTCGCCTGATCGGACGAACGGCTGCCGGCAGTCGACGCAGCGATAAAGGCAAGCCGTTCGGCCGGATCGGCGATGTCGGTGCCGAGGCTTTGCAGCCGGCCGAACAACGCGTTTCCCTTGCTGGTCTCGTCGCCCCTGTCGCGCAGTGACATCGGGCATGCCGCGACAAGCGACTCGTCGGGAAGCTCGCCGTGGGCATCCAGATATTCGCGAAGGGCGCCCCCCACATAGGCGAGCGCCACGTCGTTGATGGTCGCGCCGGGCACGCTCGCCTTGATCCGCTTGAAATCGGCGAGATCGTGAAACCGGGCCTCGAAGACGCGGTGGGGTGACACCGTTTCGTTGAAGCGCGTCTTCGGTGGAAAAAGCGGCCCGCTACCCTCGGCAACCCTGGACACGACACCCCCGACCAACTTGCCGGGCAGACTGGCCAAGCCGCGGACTGCCTTGGGAGTGCTCGACGCGAGCACCGCGCTCGCCCGCAAGGGATGGAGAGCCGCGTTAATCGCCGTGCGCGAGAGCAAGTTTGCCGTCGTTGGCAGAGGTGCGGGGCGCCAGGGACTATCAGGCCCGGCGGGGCGTGGGCTATCAGCGGCGAGGTCATGCAGTGCCGCGATCATCTGAATGCTCGCCATGCCGTCGACGGCACAGTGGTGCAACTTCAACGCCATCGCGAACGAGCCCTTCGGGACTCCCGGCACCGCATTCAATCCCTCGATGACAGTGATCTCCCAGGGCGGACGTCGCAGGTCGATCTGTCGGGCCTGCAGGCGCGCGACCTGGATGCAGAGCTGCCGCCAGTCACCAGGCTGGGGCAACCCGATATGACGGACGTGATACTCGAGATCGAAGCTCGGGTCATCCACCCAATACGGCCGATGGAGACCGCCCGGCAGTTCGGTCAACCGTTGGCGAAAGGCATCCGCGAGATGCAGCCGGGCGTCGAGTTCGTCAAGAATCCCCTTGAAGGTCACCTTGCCGCCCGGGGCGGTCGACGGGTCATAGATCAGAAGCATCTGAATCTGCAATGGCGTCGCCGGTCGCTCCGCGCGCAGCATCATGTCGTCAGTCCAACTCAACTGCTGCACAGACCCCAGGGTAAGCCGCTCAACCCGGTCCGCGAAGGCCCCGCCGTCTTGCTAGCTTGGACGTAGTGGCCGTACGCGCATCGCGAGAGATTCTCATCAACGCGCCGCCGGAGGTGATTCTGGAGGCGCTGGCCGATGTCGGCTCGGCGCCGTCCTGGTCCTCGATACACAAGCGGGCCGAAGTCATTGACCGCTATCCCGACGGTCGCCCGCACCACGTGAAGGTCACCGTCAGGGTGGTCGGCATCGTCGACACCGAAGTGCTGGAATACCACTGGGGACCGAACTGGCTGGTGTGGGATGCCGCCAGGACTCTCCAGCAGCATGCCCAGCATGTCGAGTACACGCTGCAGCGCGAAACCGATGAGAAGACGCGGGTGCGTTTCGAGATCACCCTGGAGCCGTCGGCGCCACTGCCGGAGTTCCTGGTCAACCGGGCCCGCAAGAAAGTCCTCTACGCCGCGACCGAAGGGCTACGACGGCGGGTTATGGCTGCTGTTGGTTCGGATCGGCCGAGATAGCCGATCCGCCTCGCAGGCGTGCCAGTCGCCGTATCGCCTCGTCGAGTGTGTCGTCCCGCTTGCAGAAGGTGAAGCGCACCAAGTGATTCCACTCCTTGTAGTCCGCGGCAGCGGGATCGCAGAACGCCGTCATCGGGATCGCGGCCACCCCGACCCGCTCCGGCAGCGCGGCGCAGAAGGCGGTGCTGTCGTTGTAGCCCAACGGGCGCGGATCGGCGCACAGGAAGTAGCTGCCCGAGCTGTCATGCACCCGAAACCCGACGTCGGTCAGGCCACGTGACAGCCGATCGCGCCTGTCCTGCAACGAGGTTCGCAGCGCGGCCACCCAGGTATCTTCGGTGTTGAGCGCGTGCGCCACCGCCGGCTGAAACGGCGCGCCGCCGACGTAACTCAAGTACTGTTTGGCCGCCCGCACGCCGAGAATGAGTTCGGCTGGCCCGCAAGCCCATCCGATCTTCCAGCCGGTGCAGTTGAACATCTTCGCCGCACTCGAGATGGTGATCGTGCGCTCGGCCATGCCGTCGAAACCGGCCAGCGGCAGGTGCCGGCGACCGTCATACACCAGATGCTCGTAGACCTCGTCGGTGATGACCAGCAAATCGGCGGCCACCGCGATCTGCGCGATGACCGCCAGCTCGGCCGCGCCGAGCACCGTGCCGGTGGGGTTGTGCGGCGAGTTCACGATCAACGCCTTGGTGCGCGGTGTGACCGCACGCCGCAACGCGTCGGTGTCGAGGGCAAAGCCGCGACCGTCGGGCACCAGCGGCACGATGACCCGCGTGGCGCCGGCCATCGCGACCACCGGGGAGTAGGAGTCGTAGAACGGCTGGATCAAGATGATCTCGGAGGCGGGCTCGATCAGACCGATCACCGCCGCCGCGATGGCCTCGGTGGCCCCGACCGTCACCAGTACCTCGGTGTCCGGGTCGTAGTCGATGCCGAAGTGCCTCTTGCGCTGGGCGGCGACGGCCTCGCGCAGCGCGGCGACGCCGATCCCCGGCGGGTATTGATTGACGCCCTCGGCGATAGCGTCTTGGGCGTCCTTGAGCATTGCCGGCGGCCCGTCTTCGTCGGGGAAGCCCTGCCCGAGGTTCACCGCGTCGACGCGGGCGGCCAGCGCCGACATCTCGGCGAACACCGTGGTCGCATAGGGCTGCAGTCGCGACACCGTCATGGGTCTTGAGGGTAAGCGCCGTCGAGTGTCACGCCAGCGTGACGCTCAGCAGCCAGCGTCACTCCAGGGTGACGCTCAGCGCCGGTCACCCGGCCCAACCAACAGGTTGATCGGCCGCCCTGTTAGGGTGGCGGATAGAGGACTAGCGTCCCAAGGACAGATCCGAAAATCCCATTCGCGAAGAGGAATCACCCATGTCCGAAGAAGCCTTCATCTACGAGGCCATCCGCACGCCGCGCGGCAAGCAGCGCAACGGGTCTTTGAACGAGGTCAAGCCGCTGAACCTGGTCGTCGGTCTGGTCGACGAGCTGCGCAGGCGCTACCCCGACCTGGACGAAACCCTGATCAGCGACATGATCCTCGGCGTGGTCTCACCGGTCGGCGACCAGGGCGGCGACATCGCCCGCACCGCGGTGCTGGCAGCCGGGCTGCCCGAGACCACCGGCGGCGTCCAGCTCAACCGGTTCTGCGCGTCGGGTCTGGAAGCGGTCAACACCGCCGCCCAGAAGGTGCGCTCGGGCTGGGACGACCTGGTGCTGGCCGGCGGTGTCGAGTCGATGAGCCGCGTCCCGATGGGCTCTGACGGCGGCGCCTGGGCGACCGACCCCGAGACCAACTACCAGATCGGCTTCGTCCCGCAGGGCATTGGCGCCGACCTGATCGCCACCATCGAAGGCTTCTCCCGCGAGGACGTCGACGCCTACGCGCTGCGAAGCCAGCAGAAGGCCGCCGACGCATGGTCGGGCGGCTACTTCGCGAAGTCGGTGGTGCCGGTGCGTGACCAGAATGGTCTGGTCATCCTTGACCACGACGAGCACATGCGGCCCGACACCACGCCGGAGGGCCTGGCGAAGCTGAAGACCGCATTCGACGGCATCGGCGAGATGGGCGGCTTCGACGACGTGGCGCTGCAGAAGTACCACTGGGTCGAAAAGATCAACCACGTCCACACCGGCGGCAACAGCTCCGGCATCGTCGACGGGGCCGCGCTGGTGCTGGTCGGTTCCGAAGCGGCCGGCAAGTCGCAGGGGCTGACCCCACGGGCCCGCATCGTGGCCACCGCCACCAGCGGCGCGGACCCGGTCATCATGCTCACCGGCCCGACCCCGGCCACCCGCAAGGTGCTCGACCGCGCGGGTATGACGGTCGACGACATCGACCTGTTCGAGCTGAACGAGGCGTTTGCATCGGTTGTGCTGAAATTCCAGAAGGACCTCGACATCGCGGACGAGAAGCTCAACGTCAACGGTGGCGCGATCGCGATGGGCCACCCGCTGGGCGCCACCGGCGCCATGATCACCGGCACCATGGTCGACGAGCTCGAGCGTCGCAATGCACGACGCGCGCTGGTCACGCTATGCATCGGCGGCGGCATGGGTGTCGCCACCATCATCGAGAGGGTTTAACACCGTGACCGAGAACACCATTGCCTGGGACAAGGACGCCGACGGCATCGTCACGCTGACGATGGACGACCCCACCGGGTCGGCCAATGTGATGAACGAGCACTACGCCGAGTCCATGCACAAAGCGGTCGAACGCCTTGTCGCGGAGAAGGATTCGATCACCGGCGTGGTCATCACCAGCGCGAAGAAGACCTTCTTCGCCGGCGGTGACCTCAAGGGCATGATCAAACTCGGTCCCGAGAACGCCTGCGAGGCGTTCGACACCGTCGAGGCGGTCAAGCGTGACCTGCGTGCGCTGGAGACGTTTGGCAAGCCGGCGGTCGCCGCGATCAACGGTGCCGCGCTCGGCGGTGGCCTGGAGATCGCGCTCGCGTGTCACCACCGCATCGCCGCGGACGTCAAGGGCCTCGTGGTCGGGTTCCCCGAGGTGACGCTCGGCCTGCTGCCGGGTGGCGGCGGCGTGACCCGCACCGTGCGGATGTTCGGCATCCAGAACGCGTTCATGAACATCCTTTCGCAGGGCACCCGTTTCAAGCCGGACAAGGCCAAGGAGATCGGGCTCGTCGACGAGCTCGTCGGCTCGGTCGACGAACTGGTGCCCGCCGCCAAGGCGTGGATCAAGGCCAACCCCGACTCGCACACTCAGCCGTGGGATGCCAAGGGCTACAAGATGCCTGGCGGTA
>NZ_DATFZD010000448.1:0-18270 GCF_035314665.1 Mycobacterium sp.
CCTTGGCCGCGGCCAGCACCGCGGCCTCGGGGTTCGCCACGAATCTCACGGATGTCATGGTCCTAGCACCTCCGGGTTGACGATATGGGTGGGCGTCTTGCCCGACAGCAGCGCTTCCAGGTCGTCGGCCACCATCTGGGCTTGCCGCGCCTCAGTGTTCCACGTGGCCCCGCCGATGTGGGGCGTGAGCACCACATTGGGCATCGCCACCAACGGGTGATCGGTCGGCAGCCATTCCCCGACGAAATGGTCCAGACCCGCGGCGGACACCTTGCCGGTGCGCAGCGCCTCGACCAGCGCGTCGGTGTCGTGCAGCTGAGCCCGGGCCGTGTTGAGGAAGACCACACCGTCGCGCATGGCCGCGAACTGCTTGGCGCCGATCAGCCCGGTGGTGTCGGCGGTGACCGGCGCGTGCAGCGAGACGATGTCGGCCTCGCCGAGCAGTTCGTCGAGGCTGTGCCGGGCCTCGTCGTTGTACGGGTCATAGGCGATGACTCGCATGCCGAGCCCGGCCATCCGCCACTGCACTGCCCGCCCAACGGCGCCGAGGCCGATCAGCCCGGCCGTTCGGCCGGCGACCTCCCAGGCGCGGAAGCGCTGATAGGGAATGCTGCCGTCGCGGAACACCTCGCCGGCCCGCACGTCGGCGTCGGCGCCCAGCACCTGGCGGGTGGCGGCGAACAGCAGGGCGAGCGTCATCTCGGCGACCGCGTCCGCGTTGCGGCCGGGGGTATTCAGCACCGGAATTCGGGCGGCAGTCGCACCCGCGATGTCGACATTGTTGGGGTCCCCGCGGGTGGAGGCGATGGCCCGCAATCCCAAGTCGAACACCGGCCCGCTGACCGAATCGCTTTCCACCACAACGATATCGGCGGCCTCGGAGGATATCCGCTCGGCCAGCTGCTCGGCGGTGTAAATGCGCAGCGGGGTCTGCTCGATCCATGGGTCGTAGACGACGTCGGCCAGCCGTCGCAACTTCTCGAACCCCTCGCCACGCAGCGGAGCCGTCACCAAAGCACGCGTCACGCCTGCCAATGCTGGCGTACGGTGACGCCCGTGTCACGCGAAGAGGTCACAATCGGCATCGACATCGGCACCACCGCCGTCAAAGCGGTGGCCGCCGACGAGGATGGCCGGGTGGTCGCGCGGGCACGAATCCCGCACGAGTTGCGGGTGCCTGCGCCAGACCGGCTGGAACACAACGCCGATGAGGCGTGGCGGCTGGGTCCGCTGGCGGCGCTGGAGCAATTGGCACGGCCGGATGCGCTGGCGGTCGCCGTTTCCGCGATGGTGCCGTCGCTCACCGCGGTCGACTCCGGCGGCCATCCGATCACGCCGGGGCTGCTATACGGGGACAGTCGGGGCCGGGTTGCCGACACGGACGACGGAGGCCCGTTCCCGGTGGGCGAGGCCGCCGAATTTCTGCGCTGGACGGCCGCCCAAGCCCCCGATGCGGCCGGATATTGGCCGGCACCGGCGGTGGCCAATTACGCGCTGGCCGGCGAGGCCGTGGTCGACTTTGCCACCGCCTACACCGCTCATCCACTCTTCGACGGCCGCGGCTGGAACGCCGAAGCCTGTGCCGAACGCGGTGTGACGGTCGACCGGATGCCCCGGATCGAGGCACCGGGCGTTGCCGCGGGGCGGCTGCGCGACACCGGCGCCGTGCTGGCGGTCGGTGCCATCGACGCCCAGTGCGAGCAGATGGTGGCCGCCGCCGACGACGACGGCGACGTGCTGGTGCTGTGCGGCACCACCTTGATCGTCTGGATCACCATCCCCGAGGCGCGAGAGGTGCCGGGCCTGTGGACCATCCGGCACATCAGCGGAAAGAGTCAGATCGGCGGAGCCAGCAACGCCGGCGGGCTGTTCCTTGGCTGGGTCGACCGTGTGCTGGGACCGGGCGACCCGGCGGCGGTAGATCCGCGGCGAGTCCCGGTCTGGTCGCCATACCTGCGCGGCGAGCGCACACCGTTCCACGACCCGGACCGTCGCGGCATCCTCGACGGCCTCGATCTCACCCACGATGCGGCAACGCTGCGCCGGGCCGCCTACGAGGCGTCGGGCTTCGTCGTTCGCCAGCTCATCGAGCTGAGCGGCACGAACGTCTCGCGGATCGTTGCGGCAGGCGGCGGTACCCGGGTCGAGCCGTGGCTGCAGGCCCTCGCCGATGCCACCGGCCGGCCGGTGCAAGTGTCGGGAGTGGCCGAGGGTGCAGCGCTGGGGGCGGCGTTCCTCAGCCGGATGGCAGTCGGTCGGGAGTCGTCGATCACCGACGCCGCCCGGTGGGCCGCTTCCGAGCGCGTCGTCCAGCCAGATCCGGCCTGGACCGGCCCGATGGACGACCGCTACGGCCGTTTTCTGGAACTGGCCGGGCGGCCTACGGTAGCTCCGCCGAGACGTATTTGATGTCGCCGAAGGCCACCATCGTCGGGCCTTCGGGGAAGTCAAAACCGTTGTCGGCGTAAAGCTCTGGCGTGGAATGCACCGTCGCCTCCCAGCCGCGGTCGGTCAGATATTGCACGGCGTCGTTACGCTCGCCGTCGTAGACCAAGTCGGCCCAGTTCAGGTCCAATCCGAGGCGGCGCCAACGCTCGCTGATCTCTTTGCTCCGCTTGGCGATGCGGCCGCGGATATCCGGGACGTAGCCGGTACCCAGCCGGCTTCCGCAGAAACTGAGCGCGGTGATGTTGTCGAACAACCGATCTTGGGCTTCCGGCGGCAGATAACCCAGCAACCCCTCGGCGATCCAGGCTGTCGGCCGTTGCGGATCAAAGCCGTTGTCCCGCAATGCCTGCGGCCAGTCGTCGCGCAGGTCGACAGCCACCGCCCTGCGGTCGGCGGAAGGGACCGCACCCAGACCGGCCAGGGTGCGGGTCTTGAATTCAATGACTTGGGGCTGGTCGATTTCGTAGACGACGGTGTCCGGCGGCCACGCCAGCCGGTACGCGCGCGTGTCGAGCCCGGCGGCCAGGATGACGGCCTGACGTACCCCCGCCGCCACGGCGTCGAGGAAAAAGCTGTCGAAGAACCGGGTGCGCACCGCCATTCCCTCGGCCAGCCGTTGCGGGGTGAATGCGGGATCGTCTTCCACCCGCTCGATTTCGCCGTTCATCATCTTGATGAAGGCCTCAACCCCGACGGCGTTGACCAGTGGTTCGGCGAAGGGATCGTCGATCAGCGGGTTCGGTCCCTTTGACGCCATCGCGCGCCGGGCGGCCACAGCGGTGGCGGTGGCGCCAACGCTGGACGCCAGGTCCCAGCTGTCGCCGTCATGTCGCTTGGTGTCGCTTACGGCCATGGTTACCTCTCCTTTGCGAACTAGCTGCGGGTTGCGATAACGGAGACGATGTTGCGGAATGCGGCCAGTGCTTCGTCGGTGGGGAACGCGCGACCGTAGTCAGCGAAGAGCTCCCGCCGTGGGCGGACGGCCAACTGCCAACCCCGATCGCCGAGGTACTCCGCGACGTTGCTGCGCTCGCCCTCGTAGAACAGCCCCGACAAATCGAGGTCGCAGCCCAGGTTGGCCCACCGGTCGTTCATCGCCCGGCCGCGGTCGGCCATGCTCGGACCGCTGTCCGGGTGGTATTCGGTGGCCAGTTGACTGCCGTGGGCACTGAGCGCGGTGATGTGGTCGAAAAGCCGATCTTGCGCTTCCGGCGGCAGGTACATCAACAGCCCCTCGGCGCTCCAGGCCGTCGGCTTGGTGTCGTCGAAACCGCTGCGGCGCAACGCAGTCGGCCAGTCTTCGCGCAAGTCGATGCTGACCGTGCGGCGCTCGGCGGTTGGTTCGGCGCCCAGCTGTGCCATGGTGTCGGATTTGAACTTGACGACCTCCGGCTGGTCGATTTCGTACACGACGGTGCCGGGTGGCCACGCCAGCCGGTAGGCCCTGGCGTCCAGACCGGCGGCCAGAATCACGGCCTGGCCGATCCCCGCCGCGGTGGCGCCCATGAAGAAGTCGTCGAAGAACCGGGTGCGCACCGCCAGCGAGTCGGTTTCTGTTTGCAGTTCCACCTGGCCGGTCTCGGCGGTGTCGGTCGGTCTGATGTCCCCGTCGATCACGCGGATGAAGAAATCGATCCCCACCGCCCGCACCAGCGGGGCGGCGAACGGGTCGTTGATGATCGGGTCGGCGTCCTCCGTAGCCACCGCACGGGCCGCGGCCACCATCGTCGCGGTAGCACCCACGCTGGACGCCAGGTCCCAAGTGTCGCTGTCGCTGCGCGCCATAATCACTCGCCTCCCCGAAGCCGACTTGATACTTAGCCAAGGTAAAGAACTACTGGAACTGTACGCCTTGTTGCTGTGTCACGTGCTGTGCGCAGGGCCACCCATTTGCGGGTAAGCGCTACCACCACTGTTAGTCTCCTAGACAGTCTGACGCGCGCTGGACAGCTCCTGGCCTGCGAGTGCTTGGCGCGTGACGCAGGACCACCCGACGCTGGTCACACCAGCCCCGTTGGCATGCCGCGACGAGAGACCGGCTGCGCAGGAGGAACAGTGCTTTCGGCTTTCATCTCATCGTTGCGAACAGTCGACCTGAGACGGAAGATCCTGTTCACCCTGAGCATGGTTGTGCTCTATCGCCTCGGGGCGTCCTTGCCGTCGCCCGGGGTCAACTACCCGAACGTGCAGAAGTGCATCGCGCAGGTCAGTGGCGGGGACGCGGCCCAGATCTACTCGCTGATCAACCTGTTTTCCGGCGGCGCGCTGCTGCAGCTGACCGTGTTCGCCGTCGGGGTCATGCCCTACATCACCGCGAGCATCATCGTGCAGCTGCTCACCGTGGTCATCCCCAGGTTTGAAGAACTGCGCAAAGAAGGCCAATCGGGTCAGGCCAAGATGACGCAGTACACCCGGTACCTGGCGATTGCGCTGGCCATCCTGCAGGCCACCAGCATCGTGGCGCTGGCCGCCAATGGCGGCCTGCTGCAGGGCTGCAGCCTGGACATCATCTCCGACCAGAGCATCTTCACGCTGGTCGTCATCGTGTTCGTGATGACCGCCGGCGCGGCGCTGGTGATGTGGATGGGCGAACTGATCACCGAACGCGGCATCGGCAACGGCATGTCGCTGCTGATTTTCGCCGGCATCGCCGCCCGCATCCCCAGCCAGGGCAAGACGATCCTGGACAGCCGCGGCGGCGTGGTGTTCGCCGCCGTCTGCCTGGCAGCACTGATCATCGTCGTCGGCGTGGTGTTCGTCGAGCAGGGCCAGCGCCGCATCCCGGTGCAGTACGCCAAGCGCATGGTGGGCCGGCGAATGTACGGCGGCACCTCGACGTATCTGCCGCTCAAGGTCAACCAGGCCGGTGTTATCCCGGTGATCTTCGCATCATCGCTGATCTACATTCCGCATCTGATCACCCAGTTGATCCGCAGCGGCACCGGCGGCGTGGGCAACAGCTGGTGGGACAAATTCGTCGCCAACTACCTGTCGAACCCCGCCAGCCCGGTGTACGTCAGCCTCTATTTCGCGCTGATCATCTTCTTCACGTATTTCTACGTGTCGATCACGTTCAACCCCGACGAACGTGCCGACGAGATGAAGAAGTTCGGTGGTTTCATCCCCGGTATTCGGCCGGGTAAGCCGACCGCCGACTACCTGCGTTATGTACTCAGCAGGATCACCCTGCCGGGTTCGATTTACCTCGGCCTCATCGCGGTGCTGCCTAACCTGTTCCTGAAGCTTAGCGGCACGGGAACGGCACAGCAGCTGCCGTTCGGCGGCACCGCGATCCTGATCGCGATCGGCGTCGGCTTAGATACGGTGAAGCAGATCGAAAGTCAGCTCATGCAGCGCAACTACGAAGGGTTCCTCAAGTGAGGATTGTCTTGCTTGGCCCGCCCGGAGCGGGCAAGGGTACGCAGGCCGTGAAGCTGGCGGAGAAACTGCAGATTCCGCACCTGTCCACCGGTGAGCTCTTCCGGGAGAACATCGGCAACGGCACAAAGCTGGGGCTGGAAGCCAAGCGCTACCTGGACGCCGGCGACCTGGTGCCGTCCGAACTGACCAACGAACTCGTCGACGACCGCCTGAATAATCCAGATACCGGCGAAGGTTTCATCCTGGACGGCTACCCGCGCTCCGTGCGCCAGGCCCAGGCGCTGCACGACATGCTCGAGCGGCGAGGCACACAGCTCGACGCGGTCCTGGAGTTTCGGGTGCCGGAGGACGAGCTGTTCGAGCGGCTGAAGGCGCGCGGCCGCGCCGACGACACCGACGACGTGATCCGCAATCGCATGAACGTCTACCGCGACGAGACCGCGCCGCTGATCGAGTACTACAACACCGAGTTGAAGACCGTCGACGCGGTCGGCAGCGTCGACGAGGTATTCGCTCGCGCCCTACGGGCGCTAGGAAAGTAACCGTGATCGCCCTCGGGGGCCTCCGCAGTCGCAAGCTAGTGCCGCAGCGCAGCGCCGGCGAACTCGACGCGATGGCCGCTGCGGGCGCCGTGGTCGCCGCCGCGCTGCGGGCGGTGCGTGAAGCCGCGGTGCCGGGGACGTCGACGCAGAACCTGGACGAGATCGCCGAAGCGGTGATCCGCGACGCCGATGCGACGCCGTCGTTCCTCGGCTACCACGGCTATCCGGCCTCCATCTGCTCGTCGGTCAACAACCGCGTCGTGCACGGCATCCCGTCTGCCGGCGAGACACTCACCTCCGGTGACCTGGTGTCCGTCGACTGCGGCGCAATCCTGGACGGCTGGCACGGCGACGCCGCGATCACCTTCGGCGTCGGACCGCTCATTCCCGCCGACGAAGTGCTGTCGCAGGCGACCAAGGAGTCGATGGAGGCCGGAATCGCCGCCATGGTTCCCGGCAACCGCCTGACCGATGTCTCGCACGCCATCGAAACCGCCACCCACGCCGCCGAGGCCCGCTACGGACGGGCGTTCGGCATAGTCGAGGGCTACGGCGGACATGGGATCGGCAGGCAGATGCACATGGACCCGTTTCTGCCCAACGAGGGCTCGCCCGGACGCGGTCCGCTGCTGGCGCACGGATCCGTGCTGGCCATCGAGCCGATGCTGACGCTGGGAACAGGCAAGACGGTCGTGCTCGAGGACCAGTGGACGGTCACTACCGCCGACGGCTCGCGTGCCGCCCACTGGGAGCACACCGTCGCCGCCACCGACGACGGACCCCGCATTTTGACCCTCGGGTGAACCAAACGATCACCTGAACCGTGTCATCACCGAGAGGCTGGTGATGGACATACCGGGCACCGGCGCGGATGCGGACGCTATGCAGCGGCTGTGGGACCAACACGCTGCCGCTTTGTGGCGCTATGCGTGGCGATTGACCGGTGATTCTGCCCATGCCGAGGACGTGGTTCAGGAGACCTTGCTGAAGGCGTGGCAGCGTCCGCACGTCCTCAATAACGGGCAGTCGCCACGCGGTTGGCTGTTCACCGTCGCCAGGAACATGGTGATCGACGACCGGCGCAGCGCCCGGTTCCGCAACGAGTCGCTGTCGTCGGACGGATCAGGTCCGCCGGAACCGGCGGGTCCCGACGAGGCTACTGGGACGTTGAACCGGGCGTTGATCGGCGACGCGATGGCGCAACTGTCCGACGAACATCGCGCGGTGGTCGGTCGGTCGTACTACCTGGGCTGGACCACTGCGCAGATCGCCGCCGAACTCGGGATTGCCGAGGGCACGGTGAAGTCGCGGCTGCACTACGCACTGCGGGGACTGCGCCAAGCACTGTTGGAGATGGGGGTGACGCAATGACGGACTCTTGGGGCCGAAACACGCCCCGCGACGGCGAACCCCACGTCCCGGGCGCCCACGACTACGCGATGTGGGACGCGGCCTATGTGCTCGGCGCCCTGTCGGATCCCGATCGGCGCGAATTCGAGGCGCACCTGGACGGCTGCACCCCGTGCCGCCAGGCGGTGAGCGAGCTGACCGCGATCTCGCCGCTGCTCTCGGTGCTCGACTACGAACAGGTTGTCGCGCCGGACGCCGTCAACGGGTCGGCCGACGTGCCGCCGTGCCCTGAGCTGCTGACGTCGCTGCTGGCCAAGGCCGACCCGAAGCCATCGCTGGCAGCCGCCGCGGCTGTCGTGGATGTAGCGACCGTCTTGCCGGTCTTCCGTGCCGGCAACTACGCGCCGGTGCCCGACGAGCTGACCGCTTTCGATCTGTCGGTAGAGGGCCGCATCCCCGCCGAATTGAACGGCTGGTATCTGCGCAACGGTCCGAACGCCCGCACGGGCGCGGCGCACTGGTGTGTCGGTGACGGAATGGTGCACGGGGTGCGGCTGGAAAAGGGCCGCGCAGCGTGGTACCGCAACCGCTGGGTGCGCACCGAGAGCTTCGAACATCCGATTGGGCTCTACAACGACGACGGCACCCGAAACCTGCACTCCAGCATCGCCAATACCCATGTCGTTCGCCACGCCGGGAAAACGCTTGCGCTGATGGAATTTTCGCTACCCTATGAGATCAGCAATGACCTGGAAACGGTCGGCGTCTACGACTTTGGTGGCAAGTTGACCGACTCGATGACCGCGCATCCGAAGATCTGCCCGGTCACCGGTGAGATGCATTTCTTCGGTACTGGCAACATCTTTGAACCACATGTCGTCTATCACCGCGCGGACGCCGACGGCCGGCTGACGATCAACCGTCCCATCGATGTCCCCGCGCTGACGATGATGCACGACTTCGCGCTGACCGCCGAGCACGTCGTTTTCCTGGATTTGCCGCTGGTGTTCGACCTTCGCACCGCGTTGGCGCAGCAAGACGTACGCGAATTGCGGGACTTACCGTACCGGTGGGACGACGAGTACGGTGCCCGCCTGGGCGTGCTGCGCCGCGACGACCCCTATGGACCGGTGCGCTGGCTCGACATCGACCCGTGCTACGTATTCCACATCGCGAACGCCTACGACCTAGCATCGGCCGGCGACAATTCCGTCGTACTGGAAGTGGTCCGCTACCCCGAAATATGGCGTGACAGTAGCAAATTCGCCGCCGATGCCGCACTGTGGCGTTGGAAGCTCGACCTGGACACCGGGGTGGTCGAGGAGACTCAGCTCGACGACCGTGGGGTGGAGTACCCGCGCGTCGACGACCGGCTCGCCGGCGCGGCCGCCCGTTACTCGGTGGCCGTCGGCAGCAACGCGCTGGTCCGCTACGACCTGCAGCGTGGCACCGCGTCCGAGCAGCGGTTCGGAGGCCGCGGCAGCCACGCGGCGCCGAGTGCGCCGAGCGAGGCGGTCTTCGCGCCGGCCGCCGGTCAGTCCGACGAGCTGGCAGGCTGGTATTTGACATACGTCTACAACCCGGCGACCGACGGCAGTGACCTGGTCATTATCGACGCTTCGGACTTCGAGGGTGACCCGGTGGCCCGCATCCGTCTGCCGCGCCGGGTACCGCACGGATTCCACGGAAACTGGATTCCCGACTAATGCGAGATCCTTCGGATCGTTGCTCCGATGAACTGGAACCGCACGCCACTCGTATCACTATTCAGGAGGTGATCGAGTGAGTCGCGTCAGCAGCACAGCAAACGCCGAAGAGGCCCTGATGAAGGCGCTCTACGACGAGCACGCAGGGCCGTTGTGGCGTTATGCGCTGCGGTTGACCAGCGACGCGGCCCGGGCCGAAGACGTGGTCCAGGAGACCCTGTTGCGGGCATGGCAGCATCCAGAGGTCATCGGCGACACCGAACGTTCGGCGCGTGCATGGCTGTTCACCGTAGCCCGCAACATGATCATCGACGAGCGACGCAGCCCGAAATTCCGCAATGTCGTTGGCTCGCTGGACGAGTCAGGCGCACCCGAGCAATCGGCTCCCGACGAAGTCGACTCGGCATTGGACCGGCTGCTGATCGCCGACGCGATGGCGCAAATGTCGCCCGAGCATCGAGCCGTTGTCGAGCGGTCCTACTACCGGGGCTGGAGCACGGCCCAGATCGCCGCGGATCTTGAGATCGCGGAAGGAACCGTGAAATCGCGGCTACACTACGCCGTGCGAGCATTGCGCCTCACTCTGCAAGAGATGGGGGTGACCCGATGACGACGCAGCGGGTCATTTGGACGGCCGTGGATCTACCCATCCACGCCGCCGTCGATTCCGAATACTTAATGATGACGGCACATGAGGACACACGATGAGGTTGATCCAGGGCTTCGGTCCGACGGGCGATAGCGATTTGCCCGCCGGCGACAGCCACGAGTACGCGACGTGGGACGCCGCCTACGTGCTCGGATCGCTGTCACCGGCCGACCGACGAGAGTTTGAGGCGCACCTGAGCGTGTGCCCGCCGTGCACGCAGGCCGTAGCCGAGCTCAGCGGCATGCCGGCCCTGCTGTCGAAGCTCGACAGCGCGACGGTGGCCGCGATCAACGACCAAACGGCCGAACCTCCGATGGCTCCGAACCTGCTGCCGTCGCTGATGTTCGCGGTGCGCCGGCGGCGGCAGCGCACGCGCCTGGCGACGTGGTCATCTGCGGCCGCCGCCGCCGCGGTGCTGACGGTCGGAGCATTCGTCGGCATTTCGAGCCATTCGCTGACGTCCCCGACGGCTCAGACGTCCCAGACGCCGCAGGCGAGCGCGTCGGCACTGCCGATGGTCCAGATCGCAACGAAGGAGCTGGCCTCGACGGTGTCGTTCAGCAGCCAAAACTGGGGCACCGTCATCGACCTGCGGTGCGTCTGTCTGGCGCCGGCGTACGCCCACCACGACAGGCTGGCGATGGTGGTGGTGAGCCGCGACGGCACTCACACCCAGCTGGCGACCTGGGTAGCCGACCCGGGCCATACCGCGACGCCCACCGGCAGCATCTCGATACCGGTCGACCAGATCGCGGCGGTGCAAGTGGTTTCCGCCGACAACGGCAAGGTGCTGCTCGAGCGCTCTCTGTAAGTCGCTCCCCGTAAGTCTTAGTTGGACAACAACATTCGACTTGTGCAGGCTACTTGCTGGCCATCCAACTGTGGAACATGCCATCCGGGTCGTAAGTAGCGCGGACCTGATCCAGCCGCGCCATGTTCGGATCGGTGATGAATTTCGCCGGACGTCGGGCCAGATTCTCGTCGGCGAGCGATATGCCGGTTGCCAGATGCGACATTGCGGCCATATTCGCCTGTGCCCAATCGGAAAAGCGCTCATCGTCGGCCGGATCGTGCCAGGCGGTGTACAGCGCCAGGTAGATCTCGTCCTCCACGCCGTAGACCATGTCCGCGCGCTCCGCGGACGTTTTCCAGCCGGTGAAAATGAAGTGCGACGGGTGCGGTGGCATCGTCTCGATTATCTTGCGGATTCCCGGCAGCAGCTCTTCGGCCGAGGCCGACGTGAACATGTTGTCGACGCTGTATCGGTGGCCTTCGGGGTATTTGGTCATCACCGCCGTGTACCAATTGGCCAAGGTGGTCGGCATGAACGGAAGGGCGACGATCGCGCGGTCGATTACCGGGCAGCTGCCCAGGGCCGCAAGCGCTTTCGTGGCCTCTTCTTCGCTGTCGGCGAAGACCGGCGAGGCGATGGTGATGCTGGGCTCGTCGGACCCGGTTTCCGGAGCGCCGCGCGAGGTCAGGATTTGCAGTTCGACCCGGTCGTCGATTTCGCTCGCAATCGAGCGCCCCCAAGAGAACACCTCGTCGGCGACCTCGATCGGGTATATGTACAGACATGTGCCCAGGACCGGCGAGCGTGGGTAAATCCGCAAGGTGAACGAGGTGACCACACCGAAGAAACCCGGGCCCGAACCGCGAGCGGCCCAATACAGGTCGGAGTGATTCTCGGGATCGCAGTAGATCTTTTGACCGTCGGCGGTGACGACTTCGAGTCCGAGCACGCTTTCACACGCCGGTCCGACGACTTTGCTGTTCCAGCCATATCCGCCCTGCAGCAGATATCCGCCGAGGCGAATGCCTTCACAGTGGCCGGAGGGGAAGAACAGGCCTTGCGAGTCGAGCTCGGCGGCAAAGACACTGGCGATCTTGCCGGGCCCGACACGCGCGATCATCCGATCGGCGTCGACGTGGCAGTGATCGAGGCGGCTGACGTCGAGCAGCATGCCGCCGTCGCGCAAATGGCTGGCGTTCCAGCTGTGCCCGCCCGAACGGACGCCGACGCGGTAGCCGTGAGCCCGCGCGTGGCGCAGCGCTGCAGCGACGTCTCCGGCCTCGCGCGCTTGCATGATCACAGCCGGAAAGCGTTCCGGGAGAATGCTATTCCACACCGTCGCGCGGCGGGCCGCTTCATATTCATCCGTACCGCGGAAGAAGAACCGCTTTTCGCGGAGCAACGTCATTTCTATCCCCTTAAACCGCCGCCGAGCGCTCAACCCGGTTGGCAGTGCACGATCTGGCAGCCAGGTATTCTGCGACCTGACCCGCCAACGGGGTTGCGGCCAGGCGGATCGCCCGCAGCGGACCGTTGGGCGGGATGCCGTAACCAATCGCGAACAACCCGTCGCCGAGGTGCGAGGCGAAACCGCCGTGCGGGTCGCCGTGCTCGTCGAGGACACCGAGGTGCCCGACCAGACCGTCGAGGTTGGGCCCGAATCCGGTTGCGGCGACGATCACCTCAGGTCTGACGGCTGTGCCGTCACCGAGAATCACCCGGCCGGACTTGATCGCCGACACCGCGGCCACGACCTCGATGCGGCCGGCCCGTACGGCGTCGACAAGCTCATCGGCCAGGGTGGGAATCCGGCCGCGTTGTTCCACCGTCGCCTTCAGCCCGAGCGGGGGCCGACCGAATCCGTAGACCGAAAGGTCGCCGAACAGTAGACGATTGAGTCTTCCGATCAGCGGATCGACCACGCGCGCAGGCACCCGCGCAAACAGCTCGAGGAAGATGTCCGACGGAATCGGCCCCATGGCACGGCGCACCAGATGTGGTGGTGTGCGCACTGCCAGCCAGACCTTGCGGGCGCCGCCGTCGGCGAGCTGGACCGCGATGTCGGCGGCCGAATTGCCCGCGCCGACAACGAGAACGTCGCGCCCCCGATAGGGCCAAGCGTTGCGAAAGTCGCCGGAGTGCACCAGCATGCCGTCGAAACCAGCGAGGCCGGGCCAGGGCGGCACGACGGGCGTGTGGTACTTGCCGGTGGCCAGCACGACGGCAGATGTCCGGATTTCCCCCGACGAGGTGTCGACCAGCCAGCCTCCTGCCGCGCGCGCGATACCGTCGACCTCGCATCCAAGCTGAAGATTGATGTCCTGGAGCTGTACATAGCGGTCGAAGTAGCGGACCATGTCCTCCTTGGTCGGCCAACGGCCGGCCGTCAGAGGAATCCGTTGCCCCGGAAGATGCGACAGGAAGCCGTTGGTGTTCAGGCGGAAGTTGTCGTAGCGATTCCGCCACGAAACCGCAGGTGCCGCTGCCTTCTCGAGGACGAGAGCCGATACCCGGTGGCGATGGCCGAGCTCACGCGCGACGGCGAGACCGGACGGCCCGGCTCCAATGACGACGACGTCAGGTCTGTTCTGGCGGTCATTGAACACAGGTGAAATTGCTCCTCATACACGGGTCCCGCCCTTAACACGGGGGCTGGCGTCGTGCGGTTCATCGCGACTGCAGTTTCGGGGTGCCATGAACCCAAGCCGCTTGCGCGTCGTGTACCTGGTATGCCGAGGAAACACCGAGTGGTCGACCACATCGTCGGGCAACTCGCGGGAATCGGAGTCGAGTACATATTCGGGGTCGACGGGGCCAACATCGAGGATCTCTACGACGCCGCTTACTTCCGGTCCGATATCACGGCGGTGCTCGCCAAGCACGAGTTCTCCGCCGCCACGATGGCTGATGGTTACAGCCGCAGTGGCGCGGGCTTGGGTGTGGTCGCGGCGACATCGGGTGGGGGAGCGTTGAATCTCCTTCCCGGCCTTGGCGAATCGTTCACCAGCCGGATACCGGTGTTGGCGCTGGTCGGCCAGCCGTCGACGGCCATGGATGGTCGCGGTAGCTTTCAGGACACCAGCGGGCGCAACGGTTCGCTGAACGCCGAAGCGTTGTTCTCCCAAGCGTCGGTCTTCTGCCGACGGATCCTGACTCCCGAGGACATCGTCTCGGCGTTGCCGGCCGCCATTGCCGCCGCACAAGCCGGTGGTCCGGCAGTGTTGTTGCTGCCCAAAGACATTCAACAGTCCGCCGTGCACATCAATGGACGCAGCGGTGGATGTCATCAAGATGCCGAGCGGTTGCGATCCATCGGCGACCCGCATCCCATTGTGCGCGCGTTACGGCAAACCACCGGACCGGTGACGATCATCGCCGGCGAGCAGGTGGCCCGCGATGATGCGCGAACCGAGCTTTCGGCGTTGCGTGCGGTGCTGCGCGCCCGGGTGGCTTGTGTGCCAGATGCCAAGGATGCCGCCGGAACACCAGGCCTTGGTTCGTCGTCGGCCCTCGGGGTGACCGGTGTCATGGGTCATCCGGGTGTTGCCGATGCGGTAGCCGGCAGCGGGCTTTGCCTGGTGGTGGGCACCCGGCTATCGGTGACCGCGCGCGCCGGTCTCGACGAGGCGCTGGCGGCGGTGCGCACCGTTTCCATCGGGTCGGCGCCGCCGTACGTGCCTTGCACCCACGTCCACACCGACGACCTGCGGGCGTCGTTGCGGATGCTGACCCGCGCACTTTCCGGCGCCGGACGGCCCACCGGGCTTCGGGTACCCGACATGGTGGCGCGCACCGAACTGACCCCGCCGCCCTTCGACGGCGAAGGTGTGCGCTACCGCGACGCCATGGCCGAGCTCGACCAGGTCCTGCCCGATGAAGTCGACATCGTTGTTGATGCCGGCAACACCGGCGCGGCGGCCATCCACTACCTGCCGGTGCGACGGAAGGGCCGCTTCGCGGTCGCGCTGGGCATGGGCGGCATGGGTTACAGCTTCGGTGCCGGTATCGGGATGGCGTTCGCCCGCGCGAAAGCCCAAGCGCCGGGCCGGCGTGTGGTGGTGATCGCCGGTGACGGCGCGTTCTTCATGCATGGCATGGAGGTGCACACCGCGCTGCACTACCGGCTGCCGATGACCTTCGTGTTGCTCAACAACAACGCCCACGCTATGTGCGTGACCCGCGAGCAGCTCTACTACGACGACCTCTACAGCTATAACCGATTCGCTCCCAGCCGGCTCGGAGCCGGCCTGGCCGCGATGTTTCCCGAACTGCCATCGGTCGATGTCACCGACGCGGACGGATTGGCTGCAGCGGTACGGGGCTCACTCGACATTCATGGCCCTTCGGTGGTCAGTGTCGAATGTGCCGCCGACGAAATCCCGCCCTTTGCACCATTTCTCGACGGACCGCTAATCAACAAGGTTGCTACACAACAAATCACGCTCACACAGGAGGACAACATAAATGTCGCTGCCAGCGCTTGACGATATCTTTACCCATACCGGCACCACCGTTCCGATCGACGGGGTGGTTCGCATCGAAACCACGCCGCTGGAGGAGACCGCCGGAACTTTCTTCTCGCAGATGCGGTCGGTGTACCCGCACGAAGAGGTCTTCGGTCAGTACTGCACGGTCAACGACTACGTCGACTGCCCGCCCGACGAACTGTTCGAGTGGCTGTCGGACACCAGAAGCCTCGAGGAGTGGACCTACACCCTGCGTGACTTCACGCCTACCGAGGAACCGGGGCTCTGGCTGGCCTATGACCGGCTGCTCCCGGACACCAAGATCTTCACCCGTACGGTATCCAACGCCGAGGCGCGTACCGTCGACTACCACTGCGCTTGGGACCAGGGCGCGCACCTATGGATGATCTACATCATGCGGGTCCTGGACGCGCAGGTGGTGTTGAACAAGCCCGGTTCTGTTGTGCTGTGGACCAATTGCCGGCATCCGTTCTACGACGAGAACCCGTACCCGCACGCCGCTCCGCCCGAGCGCACCGGCTGGGTCGGCGACTTCTGGGACTTGTTCGGTGCGGGCCACGGGATCGAGCTGCACAACCTCAAGACGATCGCCGAATACCGGCACCGCCACGGCCTGCCGGTGACGCCGGCCTGGATGAGATGAGTACTGTCATGAA
The DNA here is from genome assembly GCF_035314665.1 of Mycobacterium sp. Taxonomy (GTDB): domain Bacteria; phylum Actinomycetota; class Actinomycetes; order Mycobacteriales; family Mycobacteriaceae; genus Mycobacterium. The sequence continues at coordinate 16,013 of NZ_DATFZD010000448.1, forward strand.
CCAACCCACCGTCAGCCTGACCGACGTTTCCACCTACCTGCCCGGCGAACCGATCAGCGCAGACTATTACGCGCAGTTCGCCGGCTCGGATGACCTGGCGGCCAACGTGATGTTCCGCGCGCCCAAGTTCCGCCATCACGTCGGGCCGGACGAAACCGCGACCGACATGATCGAGCGAGCCGCCGCCGGATTGATCGAACGGCACGGCCAGGACGTCCTCGCTGACGTCGACGTGCTGATCACCCACACGCAGGTGCCGGACATGGCGTTTTACGGCGCGGGCGGCGGCATCGCGCACCGCTTGGGGATGCGTCCCAACTGGGTGCTGGATCTGCACAACGGCGGGTGCGCGGCGTTCGTGTTGGGCCTTAAAGTGGCTCGTCAACTGCTGGCGTCCGGAGAAGGGCACACAGCGCTGATCGCGATCGCCCAGAACGCGGCGGGCCAGGTTTTCGACCAGCCCGGGGTGCGCCGCAAGGCGCAATCGTCGGTACCCGGCGACGGGGCCGCGGTCGGTTTGGTCACGCTGTCGGACGAGTCGCCCATACTCGACATCGAGTGCCGCACCTACGGCGAATACGCCGGCGACATGACGCTCGCCATCGACCCACCCCGCAAGTGGTGGGCGGCCGGACCCGGTGAGGCCTCCATCGGGTTCACCGAAACCAAGATCAGCAAGGTGCTCGCTCGCGGCAATCGGCAGGTCCCCGAAGTGGCGCTCGCCGTCTGTGATCGAACCGGGTTGTCCTCCAAGGACATTGATTTGCTCGTGACCAATCAGCCGAACCGGGTGTTCTTGCGTAACTGGCGCGAAGCGCTCGAGGTGCCCGAGGAACGGCACCGCGACACCTTTGACGACTGCGGAAACCTGTTCGGAGCAGGCATCCCGGTCAACCTGGATCGTGCCATCTCGGAGGGTCAGATCGAGGCCGGCGACGTGGTCATGATGGCCGCATTCGCGCACGCAGGCGACTTCGCCGGCGCGGCAGCGATCCGCTGGGGCGGGCGTGAATGATGGCCCAGCCGGCGCACGGAACCTCGGTGACCGCCGAGATCCTCGCTACCCTGCCGCAGGCAGTTGATCCACTCGCGTTGTCGCTCAACGAGAGCCCGTTCCCGCCGCTGCCGGCGGTACGGTCGGCGCTAATCCACTGCATCGATGCCGCCAACCGCTATCCGGAGTTTCTGCCGGAGCAGCTGCGGCGGTTGGTCGCGGACCGAGTCGGAGTTGGCGAAGAGCAGGTCGTGCTCGGAACGGGGGCATCGGGCGTCGCGATGCAGATTCTGCATGCGGTCACCCAGCCCGGTGAACGGATTGTGATGAGCCAGCCGACTTTCGACGGTTACCCGATCTTCGCGCAGATGGCCCGGCTGACCCCTGTCACGGTTCCGCTCAACAAGTACGGCCATCACGACCTGGCGGCAATGGCTGACGCAGCCACCGACGCGAGCGTGGTGGTGCTATGCCGGCCCCACAACCCAACCGGCACGTTGGAGTCCATCTCAGCCGTCGAATGGTTCCTCACGCAGATCCCGAGTGACACGGTTGTTTTACTTGACGAGGCATATATCGAGTTCGTGGCCTCCCGGTACCGCATCGACGGACCAGACCTGGTCCGACGCTTCCCGAATGTTGTTGTGCTGCGGACCTTCTCCAAGGCCTATGGGCTCGCCGGGTTGCGGATCGGCTACGGCTTCGCCGCGCCTGAGCTGGCGAGCAGGCTGTGGACCATGCAATTGCCGTTCGGGATGAGCAGTATCAGTGCGGCGGCGGTAGCGGCCTCCTACGACGCCGAAGCCCAGCTTGTGCACCGCGTTCGCCGGATCGCCTCTGAACGCAACCATCTGCGGCTGCGGTTGATGGCGATGGGTATCTACAGTACGGACTCGCACGCCAACTTCGTCTACCTGCCGGCGGGGCGTCGGCCGTGGCGCGAGGTGTTCGCGAACGACGGAGTGCAGGTCCGCCACTACCCCGATGGCGGCGCGCGGATCACCGCCGGCGACCTGGCGTCAACCCAGGCAGTGCTGTCCGCGGTCGAAAAGTCGTTATAAACCTCGCCAAGGCCCGTTAACGTCGTCGAGCTGCCCCGATCTGGACCGAAAGTGCGGTAAGAAAAGGGGCGTGGCCGCCTCGAAACCCGACAATCGCGATCCGATCGCCGTCGCGCGGGCCAACTGGGAACGCGCCGGATGGGGTGAGGTCGCGCAGGGGATGGTCGCGGTGACGTCGGTGATGCGGGCTCACCAGATCATGC
>NZ_DATFZD010000449.1:0-5421 GCF_035314665.1 Mycobacterium sp.
GGCTGGGTCAGGTCGCCGTGGTGGGCTACCACCTCAACGCGTGGACGGAGACGCCGCCGCAGGTCCAGATCGCCGGCCTGACAGTACATTTGCAGGGCTTCACCTCCGAGGAGCCGGCCAGTGTGATCCTGATCGGTCGCGGCGGTCGTCGCATCACACTGCGCGTCATCGCGCCCGACGCCAGTGAACGGGTTGCCCGAGAAGAACTGGACGCGGCAGCGAAACAGGCCGGCGGTGGTATCGCTGTGACCAGCGAGGCCGAGCGGGCCGCCAGCCGATCCGTGACCGAGGTGGCAGCCCAGTTGGCTCGTCACGAGGGGCGCGGCGACCCCCAGCGCGGCGCCGAGATCATGCGGTGGTGCGAGGAGGCGGCTCGGCAGTTCGTCAATGCACCGATCCAGGCTTTCGTCCCGATCCTCGTCGAACACATAGTCCGCTGCCGCATGGACGCCCGCCCGGCAGCGACGGCATCGTAGGTAACGTCCGGGGGGAGCAGACACGGCATGCCATGCGGTCGCCAGAGCTGAGCAACGATGAGCAGGCGCCGGGCGTGGGGTGGGCGGCTTCGGCCGTTGCTCCAGGGAGCATTCTCTGACGCGCCGCCTGCCCGGTTAGAAGTAGTGGCGGCGGCCGCCGACGGCGTGTCCCATGCGTCCCATCAGCATCAGCACCCCGCCGATGACGAGGAGGACGATCCCAATGACGAAGAGTAAGTGGATCTTGAGCAATAATCCGGCGACAAGAAGGACGATGCCGAGAACGATCATGACGTTCACCTAATTTCTGTTCAGATGTAAAGAGATAAGCGGGATGCATCATCGCCCGGGCGCCGCGGCTGTCGCCATTGTCAGCCGGGCTGTTAGGGTCAGTGTCTGAAGGCGTCCTTCAGCTTGGCCCCCGACTGTTTGATGTTGCCCTTGGCCTGATCGACGCGTCCCTCGGTGCGCAGCCGGGTATTCCCGGTGGCGCGGCCGTAGAACTTCTTGACGGCGCCCTTGGCGGCTTCGGCCTTGTGGGCGATCTTCTTACCGACGCTCATCGGGGGTTCCTTCGTTTGCGGTGCTCACAGACCGCGACTGCGGGCTGACGGTATCGACCGGGATACGGCGGCCAGGGGCTTCGTCGGTTTGCCCGGTAGTGCTCATCGGTTGCCGACCGCGCGACCAGCGCCCGAGCAGCGGGCTCCTGCGCCGGCGGCTCGCGCCCCGATCCGAGTTCACCGGTGAGCCGGTGGTGGCGCCGACGTGCTGCGGGTGTTCGAGCAGGTTGTCGCGGTCTCGGTTGATCAACGCCGTTTCGCGGTGGGACCTTTCGAGTTCGCGTCGGGCGTCGCGCCCGCGGCCCGCGGTGCGCCGCGCGCCGGCCAGCAGGACGCTCAGGCCCAGCAGCGCCACCGCGCCGACCAGGATCCCGAAGAGGAACAAGGTGCCGGTCGACCCGGTGACGTGATAGCCGAACACGGAGAAATTTTCGGTCAACGGGTGAGCGGCCCCCGCATTGGCAAGCACACCCACGATCGCGACGATCGCCGCGACCAGCAGAACGATCAATCCAACGATGACAAGCATCTCGGCGCCTCTGACTGGGGTGGTAGGTGTCCAGTACACGCCTCACCGGGCGCGGTGTCAACAGCGTTGGCCCACGACGAAGGTCTACACTCTCCGAGCAGGAGGAAGGTGCTGCGCCAATGACGAAACAGCCGACCCGGCCCGATGCGGGCTCCGACGGAGATGACCGGTCCGCCGCGGACGCCGGCCGAGACAACGTCCAGATCACCCGGTCGATGATCCTGCGGTCCGCGTTGCGGATCATCGACTGTGACGGTGTGGACGGATTGTCCATGCGTCGGCTCAGCGACGCGGTGGGCCGGGATCCGGCGGTGCTCTACCGGCACGTACCGAACAAGGCGGCGGTGCTCGACGGTGTCGCCGAGATCGTTCTCGGCCAACTATCGGTGGACAGCGCAAATCCGGACTGGGCCGCCCAGCTGCGCATCGTCGCCCATGACTTCCGCCGGTTGGCCCTGGCGCACCCGAACGTGGTGCCGCTGTTGGTGACTCGGCCGCTGGCCACCCCGCTGGGGCAGCGACCGCCCGGGATGCTGCGCCCTCTGGAGGATGTCCTCACGCTGCTCACATCCGTCGGCTTCAGCGGCGAGGACGCGCTGCACATCTACCGGGTGCTGTTCGGCTTCTTGCACGGCCACGTCCTCGACGAGCTGCAGGAGGTCATCGAGCGTCCCGAGGAAACCGACGATGTGCTGCGCCTCGGCCTGCACCGGCTGACGATCACCGAGTTCCCCCTGGTGCGTGCGCTGGCACCTGCACTGGCCTCCTACGACGGCGCCACCGCACTCGACCGCGGCCTCGATATCCTGCTCACCGGCCTGATGGCAACCCTGACCCACCCCGACGGAACATCCCGATCCGGATGAGATGATGCGCGCCGCACGCACCACTGGTCGTCGAGGTTCAGCTGTTCGAAATGCTGTCCAGCAACTGGAGTTCGCACGCCTATTCTTATTCGCTGGTCGATCGGACACGGATCGAGGAGGCGGCAATGCGGATCCGAAGCCGTCCGGTGTTGCCGGGGTTGTCCGCGATAGCACTGCTGGCGGCGTGTGGCGCGAACGGCCCCGCTTCGGGTACGACGTCGGCCAGCGCAACAGCGGCAACGACATCCGCAACAGCGGCTACGGCCATCGCTGCTCCACCCGCTGCGCAGGCCCCTCGGACCGAGAGGTGGATCGACCTGCAGGTCGGTGACTGCCTCGTCGACCCTCCACCGACCGATCCCGCCGTCGTGACCGTCACCGTCGTCGACTGCGCGACGGCACACCAGGCAGAGGTCTATCTCCGAGCGCCGGTCGGGGTCAACGCGGCCATCGCCGACGTCGCCAACCGAGAGTGCGATGCCGGATTCTCCCGGTACACCGGGCGACCCGTCGGCGGCAACCAATTCACAGTGACGTACCTCATCGACTCCGATCAAGATCGAACCTCGGCCGATCCCACCCCGAGTACGGTCATTTGCCTGCTCCAGGCGGCGACCGGTCAACCCCTGACAAAGTCGGCGCGTCGCTGAAACCAGGCCGCGAAAAAGGCGATCGGCGGATCGGTTCGTGTCCGGATGAAAGGCATGTGCGGGAGGCGCCCGGTTGCGATGATCAACCCTGCAGGCCGCCCGACCGACGCGAGGAGCCGGTACAGATGAACAAGGCCCACAGGGTGGCCGTGGTGACGGCAATGGTCATCGTGGCCTGGTGGTTGTCTCCGCCGCCGTCGCCATCGGCGGCCCCGCACGATGGCAGCGGTGGTCAGGCCGCGGACGTCGCGCGCGGCACGCAGGTCTTCCAGCGTGCGCAACTGCTGAACATCGACAGCGGCACGGCTTCGGCAGCGCGGGCGAAAGCGGGCGACACCACTTCGGCGGATCGCGCGATCCTTCCATCGCTATCGCAGCAGCCGCTGCCGAAGCTGACCTTCGACGGCACGCAACTCTCGCAGCTGAACTCGCTGATCGCCACCGCCGCCCCCGCGCACATCACGGTAGCCAGCCGGACGCTGCAAGCCGACACGGCGCTGACCATCAGCGGACAAAACGTCACCGTCGACTTCGCCGGCGCAGCGATCGAGGCCGGCGCGCAACCGCCGGTCTGGCTGATCAGGCTCGTGCACGCCCGCAACGTCGCGGTCACGAACGCGAGAATCACCGGCGGCACGAACGGGTTCCTCGTCGACAGCGGCTCGAACATCGCCATCGACGGCAACGACCTCGGGGGCCTGAGCGAAAACGGCATCGTGGTGACGGGTCCGTCGTCGAGCCTGGACATCCACGCCAATCACCTGCATGACCTGGGCCGTGCCGGTGTCATGCTCGACGGTCCGGTCAGAACAGCGTTGGTCGACGGCAACCAGATCGACCACCTGCTCGGCCCGTCGAACTGGAATGCAGGCATTGTGCTGACAAGCCGGGGCGGCGATATCGGAGCCGATCCGGATACCTTTTTTCTGCCCGATCACTACTGGGTCGTCAGGCAGCCGCTGGTTCAGCGCCTCCAAAATCCCACGCAGAATGTGATTATGGCCAACACCATCTCCGATGGCCTGTCTTCGGGCATCTACACCGACGGTGCGGTCGCCAACGTGTTCCTCGACAACCGGCTCGACGGCAATTCAAAAGAGGGCATCTGCTTCGACAACGGCGCCACCGCAAACGTCTTCTCCGGCAACCACGTGGCCGGCAACGGCAACCGCTGGGCACAGTCGGATGCCGACCTGGCGCTGGACTTCGTAGCCGACGCCGGCCGCGCCGCCGACGGCACCTCGATGGCCAAGCTGCCCGGCATCTCGATCGACAACGCGATCTACAACGACATCTCGGGCAACGATGTCACCGGGAACTTCGGCGGCGGGGTGAAACTGGTGCGCACCGGGCTGTTCAACACCATCCGCAACAACGTCATCGTCGACAACAACCTCGGCGAGAGCGGAGCGTTCCATTTCTTCGGTGTCGAACTCGGCGCTGCCGCGCCCGACCCGGCCGTTGCGGATCTGGATTTTGTTCCATCATCCGGCAACATCATTTCGGGCAACACGATTCACGGCAGGCATTACTCGGGCATTTACGTCGGGGCCGGTTCGGTGCAAAACGACCTGTCCGGCAACGACATCGCCGGAGTCGAGGTCGCCCCGGTCGAATCCGCGAGCACGTAGCCAGTGCCCGGGACGACAGCGTCCACCCCGGTACTAAGGGCGAGGGGGCAGGGCCGCGAGCCACGAGTCCGAGAGCAGTTCGAGCAGCTGCCCGTCCGGGTCGCGGATCATCGCCGACTGCCCGGACACCGTCGGGTTGACCACTGATCCCCCGAAGCCGTCGACCATCGCCAATGTGCCGCCGAGATCAGACACCGACAGCGACAGATGTGTCAGCCCAACCTGATCCATGACACGGTCCGGCCCGGCGTGGACTTCGCGGCGCACGTAGTCGAGAAGTTCGAGCACGAGGCCGTCGCGAACCAGGTAGGTCGCATTCAGCCCGATCGGCTTGGCCAGCTGCAGGAGCCGGTCGGTGCCCTCGTCGGGCGGTTCGAGTTCCCACCAGAACTCGAAGCCGAGCAGACCCTCGTAGAAGCGGCGCGCCCGCCCGCGATCCGAGACGCATAACCCAACGTGGTTGAAAACCGTGCGGTGATCCGTCATCGGTCACACCCCGGGAGCTGCGCCGCCGCGTTGCTCATGGTTCACAGCCTTCCGTAGCGCGTCAGTGCCGATGATCCTCCGCCGTCGATCCGCACCGTGGCCCGCTCCAGGCATCCCCCGACCCCCTCGTCGGCGACCCAGGATTGGATGCTCAGGACCATGCCCTCCTCGAGGGTGGCGTCGCCGCCGCGGCCCAAACCAATCAGCGGCGGCTCAGCGC
>NZ_DATFZD010000450.1:0-28829 GCF_035314665.1 Mycobacterium sp.
AGTCACGCCGGCCGGTCCTTCACACCTGATGCCGACAAAACGCATGAACGCCAACCCGAGGCGGCAAGGATGCTACGAGCCAAACATCAGGTGATCAGGATCCAACCACCGCAACACGCGGCACCTCACCCTGACACTGACCCGATGCTACAAAGCTGTGGGTTAGCTGCGGGCCCGTAACGTCTGCAACGCCTTGTCGGCATGGGTGTCCATGCTCAGTTCGCTGGAGATCACGTCGAGCACCTTGCGATCGGTGTCGATGACGAAGGTGGTGCGCTTGACCGGCATCAACTTGCCCAACAGTCCTCGTTTGACGCCGAATTGCGCGGCGACCGCGCCGTCGGTGTCGGACAGCAGCGGGTAGTCGAAACGCTGCGTCTCGGCGAACTTGGCTTGCTTTGCAACGGGATCAACACTGATGCCGACCCGGTTGGCCCCGACCGCGGCGAATTCGCCGGCGAGGTCGCGGAAGTGGCAGGCTTCCTTGGTGCAGCCGGGTGTCATCGCGGCCGGGTAGAAGAACAGCACTACCGGCCCGTCGGACAGCAGGGCGCTGAGCTTGCGCGGGGTGCCAGTCTGGTCGGGAAGCTCGAAGTCAGCCACGGTGTCACCGGTTTTCATGGCGGTTACGTTACGCCGGGGGTCGCCGCGGTCACGGGGAAGATGGCTTGGAAGATAGAAGGATGGACGCCAACCTCACCGCCGCCACCACGTCGCGGGATGATTTCCGCGCGCTGGCGGCCGAGCACCGCGTGGTGCCGGTGACCCGCAAAGTCCTGGCCGATGCCGAGACGCCGCTGTCGGCGTACCGCAAGCTGGCCGCCAACCGGCCCGGCACCTTCCTGTTGGAGTCTGCCGAGAACGGCCGGTCGTGGTCGCGGTGGTCATTCATCGGCGCCGGTGCGCCGTCGGCGCTGACGGTGCGTAACGGCGAGGCGGTGTGGCTCGGCGCGGTGCCCCAGGACGCCCCTACCGGCGGCGATCCGCTGCAAGCCCTGCGTGCCACTCTGGAGTTACTCGCCACCGCTGCGTTGCCGGGGCTGCCGCCGTTGTCGGGCGGCATGGTCGGCTTCTTCGCCTACGACCTGGTGCGGCGGCTGGAACGGCTGCCCGAGTTGGCCGTCGACGACCTCAACCTGCCGGACATGTTGCTGCTACTCGCGACCGACGTGGCGGCCGTCGATCACCATGAGGGCACCATCACGTTGATCGCCAATGCGGTGAACTGGAACGGCACCGACGAGCGGGTCGACGAGGCCTACGACGACGCGATCGCGCGGCTCGACGTCATGACCGCCGCACTCGGTCAGCCGCTGCCCTCAACAGTTGCCACGTTCACCCGACCCGAGCCGCGGCACCGCGCGCAGCGCACTGTCGACGAATACGGCAAGATCGTCGAATATCTCGTCGAGCAGATCGCGGCCGGCGAAGCTTTTCAAGTGGTGCCCTCCCAGCGGTTCGAGATGGACACCGATGTCGACCCGGTCGATGTGTACCGGATGCTGAGGGCAACCAACCCCAGCCCGTACATGTATCTGCTTCACGTCCCGAATGATGGTGGTGGAACAGCGTTTTCGATCGCGGGATCGAGTCCCGAAGCGTTGGTGACCGTGCACGACGGATGGGCGACGACGCATCCGATCGCCGGAACCAGGTGGCGTGGCCATACCGAGGAAGAGGATCAGCTGCTGGAAAAGGAGCTGCTGGCCGACGAGAAGGAACGCGCCGAGCACTTGATGCTGGTCGATTTGGGCCGTAACGACCTGGGCCGGGTATGCGCGCCGGGTAGCGTTCGCGTCGAGGACTATAGCCACATCGAGCGCTACAGCCACGTCATGCACCTGGTGTCGACGGTGACCGGGCACCTCGCCGAGGGTCGCACCGCGCTGGACGCCGTGACGGCTTGCTTCCCGGCCGGAACGTTGTCCGGCGCGCCGAAGGTGCGGGCGATGGAACTGATCGAAGAGGTGGAGAAAACCCGTCGCGGCCTCTATGGCGGTGTGATCGGTTACCTCGATTTCGCCGGCAACGCCGACTTCGCGATCGCGATCCGCACCGCCCTGATGCGCGACGGCACCGCGTACGTGCAGGCCGGCGGCGGCGTGGTGGCCGACTCCAACGGTCCCTACGAGCACAACGAGGCGACGAACAAGGCGCGGGCGGTGCTCAATGCGATCGCCGCGGCGGAGACGCTGACGGCCCCGGATACGCCCGTCGACGAGGCGCCCCGCGATGGCTGACGCCCAGCCCGACCGCCCGGGCCGGCGGACCATCCGGATAGCACAGGCTCTGCTGGTGCTCGCCGCCGCCGGCTTGTCGGCGGCATCGCGGCTGACCTGGGTCGACGTGCGGACTTTCGACGGGCTGAGCCCGCCGAAGCTCGTCACACTGTCCGGGGCGGCATGGTCGTCGGCACTGGTCCCGTTGGCGCTGGTGCTGCTGGCTAGCGCCCTCGCCGCACTGGCCGTGCGTGGCTGGCGGCTGCGGATGCTCGCGCTGTTGGTGGCCGTCGTCAGCCTGGCGACGGGTTATCTCGCGATCAGCTTCTGGGTGGTCCCGGACGTGGCCGTGCGCGGGGCCGACCTCGCGCACGTCCCGGTGCTGACGCTGGTGGGCAGCCAGCGCCATTACGCGGGTCCCATGATCACCCTGATCACCGCGATATGCACGCTGGTCGGTGCCGTGCTGTTGATGCGAGCGGCGGCGTCGGCTCGCGGCACAGTCACGAAATACCTGTCGCCCGCTGCCCGCCGGTCGCTGGCGCAGCGCGACGAGACGATCGTGTCGGAGCGAATGATCTGGGATGCGCTCGACGACGGCGAAGACCCGACCCAGGACCCTACCGATCAACCGCGAGAGTCGGCCGCCCAACCAGGGGAGTCGGAACGAGAAGCACGACACGACGCCGACACCGAGGGTCGGTGACGGACCGCGCGCCGACGGTCGCTACCCTTCGAAGGACGCCATCGATCTGCTGGCAGCCGTAGGGCGAAAAGGGGAAAAGGTCCGACATGAGTTCGGCAAACGTGCTCGACTCCATCATCGAAGGAGTCCGCGCCGACGTTGCCGCTCGTGAGGCGGCCGTGAGCATGTCCGCGATCAGGGCGGCCGCCGAGGCCACGCCGCCGCCGTTGGATGTTCTAGCGGCGTTGCGCGAGCCCGGTATCGGCGTCATCGCCGAGGTCAAGCGCGCCAGCCCGTCCGCCGGACAACTCGCGTCGATCTCCGACCCAGCCAAATTGGCGTGCGCGTATGAGGACGGCGGTGCGCGAATCATCAGTGTGCTGACCGAACAGCGACGCTTCAAGGGCTCGCTGGATGACCTCGACGCGGTGCGCGCAGCGGTGTCGGTTCCGGTGCTGCGCAAGGATTTTGTGGTCGGGCCGTATCAGATTCACGAGGCACGTGCACACGGTGCCGACATGCTGTTGCTGATCGTCGCGGCGCTGAATCAGTCTGCGCTGGAGTCGATGTTGGAGCGCATCGAATCGTTGGGCATGACGGCACTCGTCGAGGTGCACACCGAGGAGGAAGCGGACCGGGCGCTGCAAGCCGGGGCGCGAGTGATCGGCGTGAACGCACGCGACCTCAAGTCGCTCAAAGTTGATCGGGACTCGTTCGCGCGCATCGCCCCCGGGCTGCCCACCAGCGTGATCCGCATCGCCGAATCCGGGGTGCGCGGCACCGCCGACCTGCTGGCCTACGCCGGCGCGGGTGCTGACGCTGTCCTGGTTGGCGAAGGCCTTGTTACCAGCGGCGATCCCCGCGCAGCCGTCGCCGACCTGGTCACCGCTGGCAGGCATCCGTCGTGTCCAAAGCCGGCCCGCTAGCCCGGCGACGATGGGCGCATGCGCGGAAATGGTTGAACCCTATGAGCCGCTTGCGCGTTGAGCCTTCATAATGGCAGAAATCTTGCGTCCGGAACTTCCGCGTTCCAGCGCGGCGATCGCAGAGCCTACCCACCACGACCCCGACTCCCGGGGTCATTTCGGTGTGTATGGGGGCCGGTACGTCGCCGAGGCGCTGATGGCGGTGATCGAGGAGGTCACCGCCGCCTACGAGAAGGCGCGCACCGACCAGGAATACCTGGACACTCTCGATAAGTTGCAGGTTCACTACACCGGCAGGCCGTCCCCGCTCTACGAGGCTGTTCGGCTCAGCGCGCACGCTGGTGGGGCGCGGATATTCCTCAAACGAGAAGACTTGAACCACACCGGTTCCCACAAAATCAACAACGTGCTTGGTCAGGCGTTGCTCGCCCGGCAGATGGGCAAGACGCGGGTGATCGCCGAGACCGGGGCCGGCCAGCACGGGGTGGCGACCGCCACAGCCTGCGCGCTGCTCGGGTTGGAATGCGTCATCTACATGGGCGCCGTCGACACCGTGCGGCAGGCTCTCAATGTGGCCCGAATGCGGCTGCTGGGCGCCGAGGTGGTATCGGTCGAGTCGGGTTCGCAGACACTCAAAGACGCGATCAACGAGGCATTCCGCGACTGGGTCACCAACGCCGACAGCACGTACTACTGCTTCGGCACCGCCGCCGGGCCGCATCCCTTCCCGACGATGGTCCGTGACTTCCAGCGGGTCATCGGGCTCGAGACGCGGGTGCAGATCCAGGATCAGGCCGGGCGACTGCCCGACGCTGTCACTGCTTGCGTTGGCGGGGGATCCAACGCAATCGGGATTTTCCACGCCTTCCTCGACGACCCCGGGGTTCGGCTCGTCGGCTTCGAGGCCGCTGGCGACGGCGTCGACACCGGCCGCCACGCGGCGACTTTCACCGGCGGGTCGCCCGGCGCGTTTCAAGGATCGTTCTCGTTCCTGCTGCAGGACGAAGACGGCCAAACCATCGAATCGCATTCGATTTCGGCCGGCCTGGATTATCCGGGCGTGGGCCCCGAGCACGCGTGGCTGCGGGACACCGGGCGCGCCGAATACCGGCCGATCACCGACAGCGAGGCGATGGATGCGTTTCGGTTGTTGTGCCGGACAGAAGGCATCATTCCGGCGATCGAATCGGCGCACGCGGTGGCCGGCGCGATCAAGCTGGGCGTCGAGATGGGCAGCGGCGCGGTCATCGTCGTGAACCTGTCCGGCCGCGGCGACAAGGACGTTGAGACAGCCGCGAAGTGGTTCGGCCTGCTAGACGATCCGGCGGGCGGCGGCCAATCGTGACTGTCGAGCAGAGCGAAACACATAGTCTGACAGAGCTTTTCAACTCATGCCAGCAAGAGAACCGGGCGGCGCTGATCGGCTACCTGCCGACCGGATACCCCGACGTGCGGACGTCAATCGATGCGATGACAGCGTTGATCGAATCCGGGTGCGACCTCATCGAGGTCGGCGTGCCGTATTCGGATCCGGGTATGGACGGCCCAACCATCGCGACGGCGTCCGAAGTTGCGCTGCACGGGGGTGTACGAGTTCGGGATACGCTGACCGCCGTCGAGGCGATCAGCGCCGCGGGTGGCCGTGCCGTCGTGATGACGTACTGGAATCCGGTGTTGCGCTACGGGGTTGACGCATTCGCCCGGGACCTTGCTGCGGCTGGTGGGCACGGGTTGATTACGCCGGACCTCATTCCTGATGAGGCCGACGAATGGTTGGCGGCGTCCGACCATCACCACCTGGACCGCATCTTTTTGGTTGCGCCGTCGTCGACGCCACAACGGCTGGCGACGACGGTCGAGGCCTCCCGCGGATTTGTCTACGCCGCGTCGATCATGGGTGTGACGGGTGCCCGCGATGTGGTGTCGCAGGCGGCCCCCGAATTGGTAGGCAGGGTGAAGGCGGTGTCTGACATTCCTGTTGGTGTCGGTCTGGGCGTGCGATCGCGGGAACAGGCGGCTCAGATCGCCGGCTACGCCGACGGCGTCATCGTGGGTTCGGCACTCGTCTCTGCACTGGCTACCGGGATGGCAGAGCTGCGCGCGCTGACAGAGGAACTTGCGATCGGTGTGCGCCAAAGGATTTCCGGGTTATGACGACGACCGTCATCGCGTACTTCCCCAGTCCACCCCAGGGTGTGTGGCATCTGGGGCCGATACCGATTCGCGCGTATGCATTGTTCATCATCCTCGGCATCGTCGCCGCGCTGCTGATCGGTGATCGACGCTGGGAGGCCCGTGGCGGCGAGCGCGGTGTGATTTATGACATCGCGCTGTGGGCCGTGCCTTTCGGGCTTATCGGCGGGCGTCTGTACCACCTGGCAACCGACTGGCGGACCTATTTCGGTGAAGGCGGCGCCGGACTCGGCGCGGCGCTGCGCATCTGGGACGGCGGCTTGGGAATCTGGGGTGCGGTCGCCCTGGGCGGTGTAGGTGCCTGGATCGCCTGCCGCCGTCGCGGCATCCCGCTTCCCGCCTTCGGTGACGCGGTAGCCCCCGGTATCGTTCTCGCCCAGGCGATTGGCCGGTTGGGAAACTACTTCAACCAGGAGCTCTTCGGCCGCGAGACCACGATGCCGTGGGGCTTGGAGATCTTCTACCGGCGCGACCCGGCCGGATTTGTGGATGTGCATTCGCTTGACGGCGTGTCGACCGGCCAGCTTGCGATGGTCGTCCAGCCGACCTTCCTGTACGAATTGCTCTGGAACCTCTTGGTTTTCGCCGTGCTGCTTTACCTGGATCGTCGTTTCACCATCGGGCACGGTCGGCTGTTCGCGCTCTATGTCGCCGGGTACTGCATTGGACGCTTCTGCATCGAACTGTTGCGCGACGACTCCGCCACCCATATCGCCGGAATTCGGATCAACTCCTTCACATCGACATTCGTCTTCATCGGCGCGGTGGTCTATCTGATCCTGGCGCCCAAAGGCCGCGAGGAGCCGGCCTCACTCAGTGGATCGGCCGCTGACCGACTCGTACCGGACTCGGTTGAAGCGGACACAACGGATTCTGTGGAGTCCGCTAGTTCCGAGGCCGTCGCGGACGAGCCAATTGAGGAGCCGGAGACGACAAAGACGACCGCGGCGGACACGGCGGTGGTCGACAATCCCGACACCGAGGCTGAAGCGGTCGCGGCGGAGGCCGACAATCCCGACACCGAGGCTGAAGCGGTTGCGGCGGAGGCCGACGCGGCAGAAGTCGATGCTCCCGAAGTCGAGGTGCCGGGCACGTCTGAGACTGACGAGGAGGCGGCGGCCGACCAGTCGGCGGGTGAGGCTGATAAAGCCGAGGAGCCGGCCGAAGCCGCTGACGGCGAATCCGAGCCCAAACTGGACAAGGACGCTGAAGCCGAGGAAGAGCCCGCCAAGGCCGACGAATCCGATGCCGAGCCGGCGGAGGAGTCAGCGGAATCGACCGATGAGGAACCCGCCGACACGGAGGAGCCGACCTCGCAGCCGACCGACTCGACCGCGACGCAGTCGGGATGGCGGCAGAGGCTGAATTCTCGGTTGCGCCGACGATAGCCGCGCCGCCACGACGGCTGGCATGCTGAAAAGCATGACCAAACCGGCCCGGCCCGGCCCCGCGCGGGCGCACTCACGGGCCCGTTTGTACGCCACCCTGGGTTCGGGTGCGCTGCTGGCAGGCGCGTTCGGCTATATCGGCCTGGTGGACCCGCACAAGCCGGACTCGGTCTTTCCCATCTGCCCGTTTCGGCTGCTCACCGGGTGGAACTGTCCGGCATGCGGGGGCCTGCGGATGGTCCATGATGTCCTGCACGGTGACCTGGCCGCAGCGATCACCGACAACGTCTTCTTGCTGGTCGGCATCCCGATGTTGGCCGGATGGATTCTGCTCCGCCGTCGCTCTGACAAATCCCTGCTGCCGCCGTCCGCGGCGGCCAGTGTGCTGATCGGGATGCTGGCGTGGACAGTGGTGCGCAACCTGCCGGGTTTCCCGTTGGTTCCGACGCTACTCACCAGTTAGCCCGCTGCCGGATCAATAACAGTCGGGAGATGATCAGCTAGCGCGACTATGCTGATTCGTCGTGGCGAGACGCGGCAAGATCGTCTGTACTCTCGGTCCGGCCACCAGCACTGACCAATCGGTCAGAGCGCTGGTCGAAGCCGGAATGGATGTCGCCAGAATGAACTTCAGCCACGGCGACTACAGCGATCACAAAGCCTCCTATGACCGGGTGCGGGCCGCCTCTGATGCCACTGGGCGCGCGGTCGGTGTACTCGCCGACCTGCAAGGCCCGAAGATCAGGCTCGGCCGCTTCGCTGACGGACCGACTTATTGGGCCGACGGCGAAACCGTGCGGATCACCGTCGCCGACTGCGCCGGCACCCACGACCGGGTCTCGACCACGTACAAGCAGTTGGCCCAAGACGCGCTGCCCGGTGACCGCGTTCTGGTCGACGACGGCAACCTCGGCTTGGTGGTCGCGGACATCGACGGCGACGACGTGGTCTGCACGGTTACCGAAGGCGGGCCGGTCAGCAACAACAAGGGCATGTCGCTGCCCGGGATGAACGTGTCGGCTCCCCCGTTGTCCGGGAAGGACATCGACGATCTTGAGTTCGCCCTGCACTTGGGCGTCGACATGGTGGCGCTCTCGTTTGTGCGCTCGCCATCCGACGTCGAGCTGGTGCACGAGGTGATGGATCGGATCGGTCGGCGGGTGCCGGTCATCGCCAAACTCGAGAAGCCCGAAGCCATCGATAACCTCGAAGCGGTTGTGCTGGCATTCGATGCCGTGATGGTCGCCCGCGGCGATCTCGGAGTCGAGCTGCCGCTCGAAGAGGTTCCGCTGGTTCAGAAGCGCGCCATCCAAATGGCCAGGGAGAACGCGAAACCCGTCATCGTGGCGACGCAGATGCTCGAGTCGATGATCGAAAACTCACGGCCGACACGGGCCGAGGCATCCGACGTCGCCAACGCCGTGCTCGACGGCGCGGACGCGCTGATGTTGTCCGGCGAAACCGCCGTCGGCAAGCACCCGCTGGCCGCCGTCCAGACGATGGCCCGGATCGTGTGCGCGGTGGAAGAGAATTCAACGGCCGCTCCGCCGCTGACCCACGTGCCTCGCACCAAGCGCGGAGTGATCAGTTACGCCGCCCGTGATATCGGTGAACGGCTCGACGCGAAAGCTTTGGTCGCGTTCACCCAGTCCGGCGACACCGTGCGGCGCCTGGCGCGGCTGCACACGCCGCTGCCGCTGCTGGCGTTCACCCCGCTGCCCGAAGTGCGCAGCCAACTGGCCATGACGTGGGGCACCGAGACGTTCATCGTCCCGATCATCCAGACCACTGACGGCATGATCCGCCAAGTCGACAAGTCGCTGCTGGCGCTCGGCCGTTACAAGCGCGGCGACCTGGTGGTGATCGTCGCGGGCGCACCTCCGGGCACCGTCGGGTCAACCAACCTGATCCACGTGCACCGAATCGGCGAGGAAGACGTTTAGCCGGGCAAACTAGGCCGCGCGGTGACGATGCGCTCCGCGAAGCGGAGGGCTGAGGAGGCGGGCAAACTAGGCCGCGCGGTGACGATGCGCTCCGCGAAGTGGAGGGCTGAGGAGGCGGGCAAACTAGGCTAGGCCGGTGTCTGACTTCGATGAGCTGATGACGGTGCTCGACCTGCATCGCATGGGCGACGACGTCTTCATCGGGTCCCACCCCACGAAGAACCCGCCCCGGACATTCGGCGGACTGATGATGGCGCAATCATTTGTGGCGGGCACCCGCACCCTGACCCGCGACTTGCCGCCCAACGCGCTGTCCGTGCACTTCATCAATGGCGGCGATACCGCCAAGGACATCGAATTCGAGGTGGTGCGACTGCGCGACGAGCGTCGCTTCGCAAATCGGCGCATCGAGGTGACCCAGGACGGCACCCTGCTCGCGACGGTGATGATCTCCTACTTGTCCGGCGGTCGCGGTCTTGAGCACAACGTCGAACCGCCCGAGGTCGCCGATCCCGAGACGTTACCTTCGATCAAGGAGCTGCTAGCCGGGTACGAGGACACCGTTCCGTTGTTCGTCAACGCGCTGCAGCCGATCGAATGGCGCTACACCAACGACCCGTCCTGGGTGATGCGCGACAAAGGGGAACGGCTCGACTACAACCGAGTCTGGGTCAAAGCCGACGGTGTGATGCCCGACGACCCTGCGCTGCACACCGCCACGATGCTCTACTGCTCGGACACCACCGTGCTGGACTCGATCATCACCACGCACGGGCTCTCGTGGGGGTTCGACCGCATCTTCGCTGCGACCGTCAATCACTCGGTGTGGTTTCACCGCCAGGTGAGCTTCGACGACTGGGTGTTGTATTCCACATCCTCGCCGGTGGCCGCCGATTCACGCGGGCTTGGGACCGGATATTTCTTCGACCGCTCCGGTCGGCCGGTCGCCACCGTCGTGCAAGAAGGCGTGGTGAAGTATTTCCCGGGTTCGCGGCCATAGGGCGGCGAGCAACGATTCGGTTGCAGCCCGCCCGGCGTCACTGCAGTAACACCGGTTCCAAGCGTAACGTTTCAGGTGGGTGAGTAGTCGAGCACTAGCGACTACAACACCCGGAGGTGGGCATGCACGAGTCGTCGATCGGCATCGCGTCCGAGGGCCGCGCAAGCGAGCGGGTTGTTGTTGACGTCCACTCGCCGGTGGCCCGTTGGGTTGGTGCGCTGGCCCTGCTCAGCGCGGCGTGCTGGTTGATGAAAGTGATTGCCCGCGGCCCGATTGACCGGTTGGAATGGTCGTTGACGGTCTTGGCCGCGGTGGCGTTGATCGCCCGGGGTGTCTTTCTGGGTCGCCCGGTCACGGCCGGTCACGCAATAGGCGCAGTTTTCCTCCTACTGGCTGGGATCGGCGCGCATGTGCTGTCTTTGGATCTGCTCGGTGACCTGCTGATCGCCGGGTCCGGTCTGGCGCTGATGTCACCCACATCAGCGCGTCGGCATCCCGGCGACCTGTCTCGGGTGTGGTCCCTGATCGAGACAACCAGCGGCGACCCGCTGGCGCCGTTCGCCATGCAGGCGGGTAAGTGCTACCTGTTCAGCGCGGACGGGACGGCGGCGCTGGCGTACCGGACCCGGATCGGCTATGCGGTCGTCAGCGGGGACCCTGTCGGTGACGAGGCACGATTCCCGCAACTGGTCGCCGACTTCGCCGCCATGTGTCATACCCACGGTTGGCGAATCGTCGTACTGGCTTGCAGCGAGCGGCGGGTCCAGCTGTGGACCGACCCGAAGGTGCTGGGCCAGTCGCTGCATCCGGTGCCGATCGGCCGGGATGTCGTCATCGAGGTGTCCAGCTTCGAAATGGTTGGGCGCAAGTTCCGCAACTTGCGGCAGGCGGTCAGACGCACCCACAACTGTGGTATCACCACCGACATCGTCGCCGAGCAGAAACTGGACGGCCGACTGCGGGCCGAGTTGACCGAGGTGTTGCGCGCGTCGTCCAGTGGGGTGCACACCGATCGCGGATTCTGCATGAATTTGGACGGCGCGCTCCAGGGCCGGTATCCGGGGATACAGCTGATCATCGCGAGAGACAAATCCGGGCGGGTGCAGGGCTTCCACCGGTACGCCACCGCGGGCGGCGGTAGCGATGTCACCCTGGACGTGCCGTGGCGCCGCCCCGGGGCGCCCAACGGTATCGACGAACGGCTCAGCATCGACATGGTCAATGCTGCCAAAGATGCTGGCGCACAACGGGTATCGTTAGCATTCGCGGCGTTCCCGGAGATCTTCGACGAGCGGCAGCGCGGCCGGATGCAAGCGCTGTTTTACTGGCTGATCCATCTGCTGGATCCACTGATCGCGCTTGAATCGCTATATCGATACCTGCGCAAATTCCACGCGCCGGACGATCGGCGGTATGTGCTGTTGTCGTTGACTCAGATTGTGCCGCTGATCTGCGTGTTGCTGTCGCTGGAGTTCATGCCGCGTCGCCGAAGCGTTTAACGCTTTACGGCGCCGGTGTTGGCGTCAGCGTGACGCTCAACTTGTCTTGGACGTTTTGCCGGAACTGATCTGCGCAGCGCTGCTGCTCTGACTGGTCTGAGCCGGCTTTTTGCATGCAGTCGATGTAGTCGCCGCCGCCGACGTCCTTCCAGACCGTCGTCCAGAGAGCAATGAACGCCAATCCAACGATGATGGCGAGGGCGCCCAGCACGATGCCGGCGACCGCGACACCGCCATTGTTGGCGACGCCGCGCTTGACACGTGCGCGTGCGAAGAACCCGACAACCACCGCGACGAGTCCCAGCACCATGCTGACGATGTTGAGGACAGGCACCCAGGCACTGAGCAACCCGACAATCGCCAGCACCAGCGACGCGATAGCTAGTCCGTTTTTAAGCTCGACCGGCCGCGGCGGGTAACCCGGGTAACCGTACTGAGGCGGTGGTAAATAGCCACCCGGGTATGGGCCGGCCCGATGTTGGTAGGGGTACGGGTATGGAAATGGCGGCGCCGTTTGCGGTGTTCCCTCGGGGTTTTGGCGTCTGTTCGACGGCCTGTCCGGAGGTTCGGTCATGGCTCGCTTTCTAGATGGGCGTCTTGGAAGCCTTTTCGCCAGAGTACTCGCCGACGCCGATTCGTAGTTCGGGACAGCGAATGTCATTGGGCATGTGATGAGTAGCGACCACCACCGTCCGCTCGGCAGTGATCAGACCGCCGTCGGCGTTGAGCAGGCTGCGCAGAATGGGTTCGGCGTCGGCGGCGTCGAGGTGCTCGGTAGGTTCATCGAGTAGCACGATCCGCGCAGGTGAGATGAGCGCTCGGGCGAGCAGCAGCCTCCTGCGTTGGCCCGCCGACAACGCCTGCGCGCCGCCGGACAACACTGTGTCGAGACCATTCGGCAGACCGCCCAGCCAGGAGCCCAAGCCAACCCAGCGCAGCGCGTCGCCCAGCTGATCGTCCGAGCAATCGCCCCGCGCCACGAGTAGGTTGTCTCGAACGGTCGTCGCAAAAATATGCGCGTCCTCCGCAAAAAAGCCTATAGCACAGCGTATTTCGTCTTCGCTGAAGAGACGCAACGGTGTTCCACCCAGGGTCACGTTGCCGCGCAACGGCGCCAGCAAACCCGCCAGCGTCATCAGCAGTGTCGTCTTACCGGAGCCGCTGGGGCCGGTGACCGCCAGCCTGGCGCCCGGCGGCAGGTCGACCGTCACGGCGGCCGGCACCCGACCGCCCGGGTGTGCCGCAACCACGTCCTTGCTGCACAGCCGCCCGGTAGGCGAAGGATGTGGTCGGGTATTCGCGGCCGGCGCCGCGGTGTCAGCCGGGGTCAGTTCGAGCAGACGCCGTGCCGCCAATCGTGAACGTGTCAACTGAACGGCGGCGGCGGGCAGCGGAGTCGTCGCCTCGAATGCCGACAGCGGCAACAGCATCAAGACGGCCAGCGTGGTGGGGGCGACCGAGGCCGCCATACCGATGCCCGCCACCACGGCGCCCAGCACGCCGACGCCGACGGCTGCGGTGGGAATGGCTTCCGCGAACGCGGCCGGTCGGGCCGCGGCGTCGATGGCGTCGCCCCAATCGCGTTGCCGGCGTTGCGACTCCAGGACAACGTTGTGCAACTTACCAGCGACTCGCAGCTCGGGCGCATGCTCGAGCGCCAGCATCGCTGACACGTCACGAGCGGAATGGTGTTGCCGTGCAACCACTTCCTGTGCAGCAGCAGCCCTCGATGCCAGCCATGGCGCGACGATGCCGGCGATGATGAGGCAGATGGCCAAGACGGCCGCAGCCGACGGTGAGATAACCCCGACGACGGCTGTCGCCGCCACGGCGAGCACCGCCGCGACGCTGAACGGCAGCACGGTGCGGACCAGTACGTCGGCCAGCTGATCGACATCAGCCCCGACGCGCGAGACCAGCTCGCCGCTGTGCAATCGGGTGGCGATGTCAGCCGGACCGTGCGCTAGCCGGTAATAGATCTGCGCGCGGGCGGTGCCGGCGGCCCGCAACGCGGTGTCGTGGCTGGCCAACCGTTCGCAATAATGCAGAACGCCACGGGAAATCGCGAAGGTGCGAACCCCCACCACCGCGATCGACAGATCCAGCACCGGCGGCATTTGCCAGGCGCGGGTGATCAACCAGGCCGACAGTCCGGCCAGCGCCAGAGCGCTGCCCAGCGATAGCACACCAAGCGCTATTGCCATCAGCAGGCGGGGGATCCGCGGATGCAGCAGCCGCACGGCGGCCGGCAGGGGATCAAACGTGAGCATGTTGCACACCCGCCCCGGCCACCTCGATGACCTGATCGCCGATGTCGAGAACGCGGTCGCGGTGGCCGATGACCACGACGGTGGCGCCGGTGCGGGCCCGTTCGACAATGGCCCGCAGCACCCGGGCTTCGGTTGCCGCGTCCAGGTGCGCGGTGGGCTCGTCGAGCAGCAGCACCGGAGCCGGTGAGCCGAGCGCGCGGGCCAGGCCGAGACGCTGCCGCTGACCCAGCGACAGTCCCACGCCGCCGCTTCCGATCACGGTGTCCATTCCGTCGGGCAGCTCGGCCAATACTTGATGGAATCCAGATGCCATACAGGCGTTTTCAAGATCAGCGAGCGCGCCGAACAGGGCCACGTTGTCGGCGACGGTGCCCGGGATGAGCACAGGGCGCTGCGGCAGCCAGGACAGCTGGCCCCACCACGCGGTCGGTTCGAGGTCGGTAATCTCGACTCCGGCCACCGTCACACCACCATTGCTGGCCGCGGTGATCCCGGCGATGACCTGCAAAGTGGTGCTTTTTCCTGCGCCGTTCGCACCGGTGAGTACCGTTACCCGGCCCGGTTGGAGCACGGCGCTGAGGTTATGCGGGCAGAACCCGTCGCGACCCGCGACGCTGAGGTCGTCGAGAACAATCACGGCACCTGGCGCCGAGACCGTTTGGGTACCCGGGACCGGGGTGGCGGACCCTTCGATCAGCGCGAACGCTTTGTCGGCGGCGGCCCGACCGTCTTGGGCGGCATGGAATTCCACGCCGATGCGGCGCAGCGGCCAGTAGACGTCGGGCGCGAGCAACAGCACGGTCAAACCGGTGGTCAGGCTGATCTCACCGAACACCAGACGCAGGCCGATGCTGACGGCGACCATCGCGACGCCCAGGGTGGCGAGAAGTTCCAAGACCAGCGCGGAGAGGAACGCGATCCGCAGCGTCGCCATGGCTGAGTGCCGGTGGGCGACGGCCAACTCGGAAATGCGGCGCTCGGGCCCGCTGGCGCGGCCGAGAGCCCGCAACGTGGGAATTCCAGCGATCAGGTCCAACAGCCGAGCCTGCAGAGTGGCCATGGCGGCCAGCGCAGCCGCGGACCGGTCAACGGTCGCCAGGCCGATCAGAACCATGAAGATCGGGATCAACGGCAGCGTGATCACCACAATCACAGCCGATTTCAGGTCGTAGAGCCCAACCACTGCCGCACTCACCGGGGTCAGGATCGCCGCGAGCAGCAACGCCGGCAGATACGCGGTGAAGTAAGGCCGCAGCGCGTCGAGCCCCCGGGTCACCACCGCGGCCGCGGCGTCGCGTTGGGCTGCCAACTGCCTGGGCTGCCGGGCGGTGACGGCCGTGAGCACTTGGCCGCTGAGCTCGGCGATGACCGCGCTGGCGCCACGTTGGCCCAGTCGGGCCTGCAGCCAGTGCGCCACGGCACGCACCGCCCACACCGCGAGCAGGATCGCCAACATCGGCGCCCATTGGCTTAGGCTGCGCGGGGCTGGGTCGGTGATGACCCGGGAAGCGATGTGCGCCAGCAGGATCGCCGAGCCGATCACGCAACCGGAGATCACGACACCGCACACCGTCGTCGCGGCCAGGAAGCGGCGCAGCGCCGCAGATGCCCGCCACAGTCGCGGATCAACGGGCCCCCGGCTGCTCGCGCTCAGGACGGTCGCCTCGTCAGCCCGATCGACGGTGGTATGCGGTCAACCGAAATCCGTTGCCGGAAAATCCAATACGTCCAACCCTGGTATATCACCGTCAGCGGAGCCATGAGTGCCGTCACCCAAGTCATGATCTTGAGGGTGTACGGGGTCGACGATGCGTTGTAGATCGTCAGGCTCCATTGCTTGTTCAGCGTCGAAGGCACCAGGTTCGGATAGAGCGCTCCGAACAAGAGGATCACTACCGCCGCCACCACCACAGCGGTGCACAGAAACGCCCAGCCGTCGGATGCGCGTCGCCACACCAACGCCACCGCCGCCAGCTGCGCGATCAGCGCGACCGCCAGCACCAGCCAGGTCCAATTCTTGCCGTGGGCCAGTTGCGTCCAAACCCCAAAGCCCCCAACCAGTCCGGTCACCGGGAGTGACAACCGCGCCGCGAAGCGGTGAGCGTCGTCGCGGATCGCGCCCGATGTCTTCAGGGACACGAATACCGCGCCGTAGAACAGAAACAGCCCCGCGGTGGCCAGACCGCCCAACAGCGTGTAGGCGTTGAGCACATCGGTGATCGACAAGTCGACGTGGCCACTGGCGTCCACCGGGAGCCCACGCACCAAGATGGCGAATGCCACGCCCCACAGCACGGCAGGCAACCACGACCCGGCCGCGATTCCGAAGTCGGCCCATGCCCGCCATTTTGAGTCGTCGACCTTGCCTCGCCATTCGATCGACACCGAACGCACGATCATGCCGAACAGGATCGCCAGCAGCGGCAGGTACAGGGTGGAGAAGACGGTGGCGTACCAGTCGGGAAATGCGGCGAACATCGCTGCGCCTGCGGTGATCAGCCACACCTCGTTGCCGTCCCAGACCGGCCCGATGGTGTTCAGCGCTGCGCGGCGGTGGGCTTCGGGTTCGCCGGCGCTGACGCGCGCGAACGGTTCCATCAACATGCCCACGCCGAAGTCGAAGCCCTCGAGGATGAAGAAACCGAGAAACAGCAGCCCGATGATGCCGAACCACAACTCTTGCAGTCCCACCGGTCAGCTCCTTTCCGTCAACAGGCCTTAATAGGCAAAAGACAGCGGCGCCACCTCGTCGTCGCTGGGTGACCGGGGCGCAGCCGGTTCCGCGTCGTGTTCCAGCGGCCCTTCGACGATGTAGCGCTTGAGCAGCCAGAACCAGATCACCGCCAGCACCGCGTAGAGCAGGGTGAAGGTGACCAGCGAGGTGACGACCATGCCGGCAGCGTGATGTGAGACGGCCTCGTGGACGGTGAATCGGACATGCTGGTCGCCGGTCGGATTGGGTACCACGATCCAGGGCTGGCGGCCCATTTCGGTGAACACCCAACCGGAGATATTGGCCAGGAAGGGCGCCGGAAGTGCCACCAGCGCAAGCCAGGAGAACCATCGTCGATCGGGGATCCGGCCACCGCGGGTGAGCCACAACGCGACCATCGCGAAAAGGACCGGAATCGCCAGCAGCCCGATCATCCCGCGAAACGACCAATAGGTGACGAATAGGTTTGGCCGGTAATCGTTTGGGCCGAAGCGCATTTGGTAATCCTGCTGGATATCGCGCACGCCCTGCAAAGTGACGTCGTTGAATCTGCCCTTGGCGAGAAACGGCAGCACGTAGGGCACTTCGATCACCCGGGTGACGCTGTCGCAGTTGTTGTGGGTGCCGACGGTCAGGATGGAGAAGTCCGGATCGGTTTCGGTGTTGCACAACGACTCGGCCGAGGCCATCTTCATCGGCTGCTGAACGAACATCAGCTTGCCCTGGTAGTCGCCGGTGAAGAACAAGCCGACGGTGGCAATCAGCGCAACCCAGCATCCCAGGATGGCTGCCGGACGGAACATGGTGCGGGCATCTGACTCCGCGACGGGGCGGTCCGTTGCGCGTTTACCAGAACGGACCAGCCACCAGGCACTGACGGCGGCAACGAATGTCGCAGCAGTCAGCAGTGAACCGGCCACTGTATGCGAAAACGCCGCTCGCGCAGTGTTATTGCTGAGCAGCGCGCTGATGCTGTGCAACTCGGCACGCCGGGTCACGGGATTGTATCGAGCGCCGACCGGATGCTGCATGAAGGAGTTCGCCACGAGAATGAAGAACGCGGATACGTTGACGGCGATCGCGACGATCCAGATGCAGGCCAGGTGTACCAGGCGCGGCAGTCGGCTCCAGCCGAAGATCCACAAGCCGATGAAGGTCGATTCGAAGAAGAACGCGGCCAAACCTTCCATCGCCAGCGGAGCGCCGAACACGTCGCCGACGAACCGCGAGTACTCGCTCCAATTCATCCCGAACTGGAACTCCTGCACGATCCCCGTGGCCACCCCGATCGCGAAGTTGATCAGGAACAGCTTCCCGAAGAACTTGGTGAGCCGATACCACGCCACGTTGTCGGTGACCACCCATGCCGTCTGCATGATGGCGATCAGCGGTGCCAGGCCGATGGTGAGCGGCACGAAGATGAAGTGGTAGACGGTGGTGATACCGAACTGCCAACGGGACACGTCGACGACGTTCATGGTCATCTCCCTGACGACAGGGCCAAGCTACTACGACGCAGTGTAGTAGACAGGCGCGATCATCGCTACGAAATTTCTCGGTCGATCACGATCCGTGCGATGCACCCGTCAGCGCCTCGTTCACCCTCTTGGATGCGCTGCGGATACCGAACGACGACACGATCTCGAAGGTGCCGATGACGATCAGCCAGATGCCGACGACGAGTATCAGGATCGCCAGCGATTCGAATGGCGACGCGATCATCACAACTCCCGCCAGAAGGGTGATCAGACCAAGGAATATCTGCCAGCCGCGTCCGGGCAGCGTGGGATCGCTGATGGCCGAAATCGATGTCGCCACGCCGCGAAAGATGAAGCCGACGCCAATCCAGATTGCCAGCAGCAGAATCGCATACCCCTCGCCGAAGTGCCGGAAGCAGAGCACCGCCAGCACCAGCGAGGCTGCGCCGCTGATGAATAGCAGCACTCGCCCGCCGGCGGAGACGTGCAGGCTGAACGCGAAGACAACTTGTGCGACACCGGTGATCAGCAGGTAGATGCCGAAGAGGATGGCGGCGATGACGATCGAGTCTCCGGGCAGCAGCAGTACCAGGACGCCCAAGACGAGTGCCAGGAGCCCGGATACCAGTGTCGACTTCCACAGATGCGGCAACAACTTTGGAACAGCAGTGGTTTCCATTGCTGAATTTTCCCACAAACGGCGACCTTGATGGGGGGTTTGGCGTTACGTGTCAGAGCACTGCGGCTTGTGGCGCCTCGGCACGTACACGGCCGGAAGCGGTGTCCGGTTTGCGGCCAACGAGATACCAGGTGCGCATGACGCCCTTGCCCTTGACGGCGACCGCACCTCGCTCCTGCAGCACGAAGTTGTTTTTCAGCCGCTGGTAGACGTCCTCGGGCACCTGGATTCGTCCCACCGAATCGGTGGCTTCCATCCGCGATGCGACGTTGACCGCGTCGCCCCACACGTCGTAGAAGAACCGGCGAGAACCCACCACGCCCGCGACGACAGGGCCGGAGGCGAGCCCGATTCGCAACGGCAGCACGTCGCCGCGCGAATCTCTCAGTCCGGCCGCGGTTTCGGCCATGTCGAGCGCAAGGTCGGCGAGCGCCTCGGCGTGATCGGCCCGCGGATGGGGCACTCCACTGACCACCATGTAGGAGTCACCACTGACCTTGATCTTTTCCAGCGCGTGTTTATCCACCAGCGCATCGAAGGCGCCGTACAAGCGATCCAAGAATTTGATCAGCTTGTCCGGCACGATGTCGCTGGCCCGTTCGGTGAAACCCGCGATGTCGGCGAACAGTACTGAGGCGTCGTCGTATTTGTCGGCAATGATGTTGTGCCCCGGATCTTTCAACCGCTCCGCGACGCTGGCCGGCAAGATGTTGGCCAGCAGCGCCTCGGACCGTTCGTATTCCATTTCCATCGCTGTTTCGGCGCGGACGATCTCGCGTACCGAGTACCACACCGTCGTTACCACCATCACGCATCCCGAGATCGTCGTTACGACGAAGCTCAAAGACAAAGCCCACGCCGGCTGGACGCCGGTGTCTCGGGGGACCAGGAACTGCAGGGTGATCACCAGCGAGGCGGCGATGGCTGCTAGGCCCGCTGCCAAGACGATGCGGTCGACGCCCAGTTGCAGCACCACAAGGCAGGATGCGACCAGAAAATAGAACTGCAAGCCCGAACCGGTGCCCA
This sequence comes from Mycobacterium sp., assembly GCF_035314665.1. Taxonomy (GTDB): domain Bacteria; phylum Actinomycetota; class Actinomycetes; order Mycobacteriales; family Mycobacteriaceae; genus Mycobacterium. Next base: position 20,020 of record NZ_DATFZD010000450.1, read on the forward strand.
CGAACCAGCAGATGACGAAAATCGAGACGTAGGCGGTGCCGATGAAGGTCAGCGGTGCAACCAGCTCACCGAAGCGGTGCAGCCAGGGGACCATCGCATAGATCGCGGCGCCGACGATATTGATGACGCCGGTCCACCACAGGTGGGGCGCCGCGAAGACTTGGATGCTCCCAAAGCCAGCGCTGACGATCACCGCCATCGTCGTGGTGAGGTGCAGGATGCGGCGTCGCCGCGCGATGCGGTCGGCGTAGTGCTGACTGCGGACGCGCCGTTGCTCCCGCACTGCTGCTACGCAGTCCGGCGGTCGCCGCGAACCTGCTGGTTGTGTGGCACCACACCGCTTAGCCACCACAGCAAAAGCGTAATAGGTGGGCTCGAAATTCCGGAACAGCTCCGTTTACCTGGTGCCCTCGGTGAGACTCGAACTCTATTTCAGGGCGTGTTCACAGGTCCGGAACCCCGTCTACCAGCGAAAAGTCATCACTGTAGTTCATGGGAGTTATCTGTAACTGTGGGCAGATTGTGGGCACGGTGTGGGCGCGAAGCGGAGACATTCCGGACAACGCCATTGGTGACTTCGCCACGGCCCTGGATTACGCGGTGTTTGCAGCGGCGGGGCGAACTTGGACGTGGACCTCATCACCCTCGAAGCTGATCTTTTCTTCGGGGGGTACTGATTGACCATCGAATCGACGATCGCGCGGTCATCGCGGCGATAGACCTTGTCCGATGGGAACTCTCGCTCGGCACTTGAGTCACCGCACCCGCCCGACGGGAGTCCTCCAGTTTCCTAACTCGTCGTTGGTACAAAGGTAATTACTAGACGTCTCGCTGTGAGTTTGCTCTCGGGCGTTGCCACTGGCCAAACGGGACGTGCAACATGCTGACGCCCGGAATAATCGCGGCTCTACGTCGGACAGCCGCCGAGATGGGCGCGCCGGTCCCGCGCGTCGGCGTGGCCGATGAGCTGCTCGACGAGTGGATCATCGCTTGCCGTCCAACAACTTAGACGCGTGGGCTGCCCACTCTGGTGCCAACGCAGTGGCAGCGGTTTAATGAGCCATGAGTCAGACTGCGTGGCTCCGCGTTTCAGACACCGGAGAGGCTGAGACCTAGCGGACCGCGTCGAAACCCAGAAGCCAGATGAGGACTCACTAACTCTCACCCAACTGCTTCGGAAGATCGCCGCCGCGCTGGAGACCTGACCGAGGTGGTGAGTCAGCCGGCCCCAGCATCTTGGAGGAAAAAGGGCTGGGGAGCCCCTTGGAGGAAGGGCTGGGGCCGGTCACTTTTGGCGGGTACCGGGACGGGAGGCTGACCTTCCCGCGTTCCAGGGGAACACGGCAGCCGCCCGTCCCGGCCGCTGTCCTGCGCCGAGCGTGGAATCGTGACGAAACACGCTGTCGCGCAGGAAGTTTCGGGTGAGGCCGGGCGACGAGGGGCGAAATCGCCTGCATTTGGGTGGGGTGGCCGGCGACCAAGCAAGGAGGAAGTCGCCGACCAACCCCGGCAGCGGCCTCGGAACCGCTGCCATTCCCCCGCGCGCCCAGGGCACTTCCCCGCCAAGAGAAACCCTGGGCAGCGGGGAAGGCGCTACCGGCTTTCGTGGTCGACGAGTTGGCCGCGACTTGCACAGGCAAGGATCGCGACGAGCTGATCTGGCCGGCCCAGGACGGTGGCTATCTCGCGCCGCCGACGAACAAATCATGGTTGGCCGGTGCCGTGGAACGGTGCCAGAAGGCCGACAAGACGTTTCCGCGCGTGACGGCCCATGACTTGCGTCACACCGCGGCGTCGTTGGCGATAGCGTCGGGCGCGAATCCGAAGGTGGTTCAGCGGATGCTCGGGCACGCTTCCGCGGCGATGACGCTCGATGTCTATGCGGATCTTTTCGACTCCGACTTCACGGCAGTTGCCGACAAGTTATCTGAAACTGTGGGCAAAATGTGGGCACGGGGCCAAAATGACGCCGTCTAGCAAACTCAAAAATGGCTTCTACCTGCGAGGATGCTCCCACAGTTTGAGTGCCCTCGGTGAGATTCGAACTCACACTGGACGGGTTTTGAATCCGTTTCCTCTGCCAGTTGGGATACGAGGGCTCGTAACTACGGCCTCCCACCATAGAGGATGGCGATTGTGACACGGACCTCACAACCCCGCGGTCGATGATCGCGGCGGACCACGACACAATGTCGTCATGACCGGCTCCACGACCGACGTCGATACCCAAGCCTCGCACCGGGTGCTGATCGCCGAGGATGAGGCGCTCATCCGGCTCGACTTGGCCGAAATGCTCCGCGAAGAGGGCTACGAAATCGTCGGCGAGGCCGGCGACGGGCAGGAGGCGGTCGAGCTGGCCGAGCAGCTCCGCCCCGACCTGGTGATCATGGACGTGAAGATGCCGCGCCGTGACGGCATCGACGCTGCGTCCGAGATCGCTCGCAAACGCATCGCACCGATTGTCGTGCTGACCGCGTTCAGTCAGCGCGACCTAGTCGAACGGGCCCGGGATGCCGGTGCGATGGCTTACCTGGTCAAACCGTTCACCATCTCCGACCTGATCCCTGCGGTTGAGCTGGCGCTGAGCCGGTTCAGCGAGATCAGGGCGCTGGAGCGCGAAGTCGAGACGCTGTCTGACCGGCTGGAAACCCGCAAGCTCGTCGAACGGGCGAAAGGCTTGTTGCAGGCCAACCAGGGGATGACCGAGCCGCAGGCGTTCAAGTGGATCCAGCGCGCCGCGATGGACCGGCGGACCACGATGAAGCATGTAGCCGAAGTCGTGCTGGAGACCCTCGATACTGCCAACGACGCGGAATCGTCGGGGTAGAGCAGGCCTCAACAATCACTTGGCTACCGGCAGCCCCCTCAGTACCAGCAGCTCCCCATGGCATTGGGCCGCAAAGCGATGCGCATGCGATATCGGGCGTCGAAAGGCCCGATATCGCATGCGCTATCGAGTTGAGAAAGGCACCGAACCCTCGCCCACCGACTGAAGTGGCTGCTGAGATCGCTGGGGTCTGGTCCGCCGCTCACCGGGCCACGATCACCGAGGAGCCGTGCCCGAACAGGCCTTGATTCGCCGTGATTCCGGCCTTCGCGCCCTCGACCTGACGGCCGGTGGCCTGGCCGCGCAGCTGCCAGTTGAGCTCGCAGACCTGCGCGATCGCCTGTGCCGGAATCGCCTCGCCGAAACAGGCCAGCCCACCCGACGCGTTGACCGGAACCTTGCCGCCGATGGTCGTCGCGCCGCTGCGCAACAACGCCTCGGCGTCACCCTTCGGGCAGAGCCCCAGGTGCTCATACCAATCGAGCTCCAGCGCGGTCGACAGGTCGTAAACCTCGGCCAGGCTGAGGTCTTCGGGCCCGATTCCGGCCTCGGCGTAGGCGGCGTCGATGATCTGGTCCTTGAACACCCGGTCGGGCGCGGCGACCACCGCAGTGGAATCCGTTGCGATATCAGGTAATTCGGGCAAATGCTGGGGGTAGCGCGGGGTAACCGTGCTGACCGCGCGCACCGACGGGACACCGTTCAGTGAGCCGAGGTGTTCGCGGGCGAACTCGGCACTGGCCACGATCAGCGCCGCGGCGCCGTCCGACGTGGCGCAGATGTCCAACAGCCGCAGCGGGTCGGCCACCACCGGACTGGCCAGCACGTCTTCGACCGACGTTTCTTTACGGAACCGGGCGTTGGGGTTCTGCAGGCCGTGGCGCGCGTTCTTGACTTTCACCTGCGCGAAATCCTCGAGGGTGGCGCCGTGCAGATCCATCCGGCGCCGCGCCAGCAGCGCGAAGTAGACCGGGTTAGTGGCCCCGATCAGATGAAACCGCTGCCAGTCCGGGTCGTTCTTGCGCTCGCCACCGACCGGAGCGAAAAAGCCTTTCGGCGTGGTGTCGGCGCCGATCACCAGCGCAACGTCGCAGAAACCGGCCAGGATCTGTGCGCGGGCGCTTTGCAAGGCTTGCGAACCGCTGGCGCAGGCCGCGTAGCTGGAGCTGACCGGCACACCGTTCCAACCCAGCTTCTGTGCGAACGTCGCGCCCGCGACGAAGCCCGGGTAGCCGTTGCGGATGGTGTCCGCGCCGGCCACCAACTGAATCTGCCGCCAGTCCAGGCCGGCCTCCGCCAAGGCGCCCCGCGCGGCAACCACCCCGTACTCGGTGAAGTCGTTACCCCATTTGCCCCAGGGATGCATCCCCGCGCCGAGGATGTAGACAGGCTCACTCATGACGCGTTCCTCCAGGCGTAAACGATGCGTTCGACGCCGTCGTCGTCGACAAACAGCGGCATGATGGTCAGCTCCATTTCCTGGCCGATCTTCAGGTCGGCGGCCAGGGTGCCCTCCACCACTTTGCCCAGCACGATCAGACCCTCGTCGGCCAACTCCACTGCGGCGACGGCGAACGGCTCGAACGGATCCGGCGAAGGGTAGGGCGGCGGCGGTGCATACCGGTTTTCGGTGTAGCTCCACAGCTTCCCGCGCCGCGACAGCGGCACCTGGTCGAGCTGGTCACCGTCGCAGCCGGGGTTGGGGCAGTTGTTGGCCCGCGGCGGGAAGACGTAGGTGCCGCATTGCGGACATTTTGCGCCGATCAGATACGGCGCACCGGAGTCGTCGGCTGCGAACCAGCCGTCGATCGCCGGTTCTTGACGGGTAGCTGCTGGCATTCGGCCAGCGTACCGACAACGCCGACAAAACTGAAACGTGTTGCAGTTTCGCGCTTCGAGAACCGCCGATGACTTTGGCGGGCGCCGGCGGTCAGTACGTCGGAGGTGCCATGCCAAACGAAGGAGTGTCCCGTGGTGATCGTCGCGGGCTACATCATGGTTGAGCCACTACAGCGGGACAGCTACCTGTCGGAATGTAGGGACGTCGTGCAGCAGGCCCGACAGACACCAGGTTGCCTGGACTACGCGATCAGCGCCGACCTGCTCGATCCGAGTCGCATCGACGTCTTCGAACGGTGTGAATCGCGGGAGGCCGTCGACGCGTTCCGCGGTAGTGGGCCGAGCGATGAGGAACAAGGCGCAATCATCTCCGCCTCGGTTTCCGAGTACGACGTGGGCGGACAGCGGCACTTGACCTAGATGTCCGGAGCGGTGCCTAGAGTTAGGGCCGTGAGCCCAGCGAGGACCGCAACCAAAAAGACGGAAGCCGCCCAGGCCGCTGACGACAAGCCGACGTTGATGCTGCTGGACGGCAATTCGCTGGCCTTTCGGGCCTTCTACGCGCTGCCCGCCGAGAATTTCAAGACTCAGGGCGGGTTGACCACCAACGCGGTGTACGGGTTCACCGCCATGCTGATCAACCTGTTGCGCGACGAGTCACCCACGCATGTGGCCGCGGCGTTCGACGTGTCGCGGCAGACCTTTCGCTCCGAGCGCTACCCGGAGTACAAGGCCAACCGGTCGTCCACCCCGGATGAGTTCCACGGCCAGATCGATGTCACCAAGGAAGTCCTTGCGGCACTGGGCATTACGGTGCTGGCGGAGCCGGGCTTCGAAGCCGACGACTTGATCGCGACGCTGGCGACGCAGGCCGAAAGGGAGGGCTACCGGGTGCTGGTGGTCACCGGTGACCGCGATTCGCTGCAGCTGGTGAGCGACGACGTGACGGTGCTCTATCCGCGCAAGGGCGTTAGCGAGCTGACCCGCTTCACCCCGGCGGCGGTGGTCGAGAAGTACGGGCTGACCCCCGAGCAATACCCCGATTTCGCTGCGCTGCGCGGCGATCCGAGCGACAACTTGCCCGGCATTCCCGGTGTCGGCGAGAAGACGGCGTCGAAGTGGATCAGCGAATACGGCTCGCTGCAAGCGTTGGTCGACAACGCCGACTCGGTGCGCGGCAAGGTGGGCGACGCGCTGCGGGCACATCTGGCCAGCGTGGTGCTCAACCGGGAGCTCACCGACCTGGTCAAGGACGTACCGTTGGCGCAGACGCCGGACACGCTGCGGATGCAGCCCTGGGACCGCGACCAGATTCATCAACTGTTCGACCAGCTGGAATTCCGGGTGCTGCGCGACCGGCTGTTCGACACGCTGGCCGCCGTCGAACCCGAGGTCGACGAGGGATTCGACGTGCGCGGGGGACTGCTGGAACCCGGCACGGTCGGGCAGTGGCTGGCCGAGCACGTCGCCGACGGGCGCCGAGCAGGGTTGGCGGTGGTGGGAACGCATCTGCCCTACGACGGCGACGCGACCGCGCTGGCCATCGCCGCCGCCGACGGCGACGGTGGCTACATCGACACCACCACGTTGACGCCCGATGACGACTCCGCGCTGGCGGCATGGCTGGCCGATCCGGAGAAGCCCAAAGCACTGCACGAGGCCAAGTTGGCCATCCACGACCTCGCCGGACGCGGTTGGAAGCTGAACGGAGTGAGCTCCGACACCGCGCTGGCTGCCTACTTGGTTCGCCCGGGTCAGCGCAGTTTCACCCTGGACGATCTGTCGCTGCGCTACCTGCGTCGTGAACTACGAGCGGAAACATCTGAGCAACAGCAACTTTCACTGCTCGACGACACCGACGGTGTTGACGATCAAGCCGTGCAAACCGCGGTCCTGCGCGCCCGCGCGGTGGTGGACCTGGCTGACGCCCTGGACGCCGAATTGGCCCGGATCGACTCCACCTCGCTGCTGGCTGAGATGGAACTGCCGGTCCAACGGGTGTTGGCGGGCATGGAGGCTGCGGGCATCGCCGTCGACCTAGACCAATTGAGCGAACTGCAAAGCCAATTCGGCGACCAGATCCGTGATGCCGCCGAAGCCGCCTACGCAGTGATCGGCAAGCAGATCAACCTCGGTTCGCCAAAACAGTTGCAGGTAGTGCTGTTTGACGAACTGGAGATGCCGAAGACCAAGCGCACGAAGACCGGATACACCACTGACGCGGATGCACTGCAGTCGCTGTTCGACAAGACCGGGCACCCGTTTCTTCAGCATCTGCTCGCGCACCGCGACGTGACCCGGCTGAAGGTGACCGTCGACGGATTGCTGAACTCGGTTGCCGGCGATGGCCGTATCCATACCACGTTCAACCAGACCATCGCGGCCACCGGCAGGCTGTCCTCGACCGAGCCGAATCTGCAAAACATTCCGATCCGCACCGACGCCGGCCGCCAGATCCGCGACGCTTTTGTTGTCGGTAACGGAGTCGGCGTAGGTTACGCGGAGCTGATGACCGCCGACTACAGCCAGATTGAAATGCGGATCATGGCCCACCTTTCCGGCGATGAGGGCCTCATCGAGGCGTTCAACACCGGAGAGGACTTGCACTCATTCGTCGCATCCCGGGCGTTCGGGGTGCCGATCGAAGAGGTGACCGGTGAGTTGCGGCGGCGGGTCAAGGCGATGTCCTACGGGTTGGCTTACGGGTTGAGCGCTTATGGCCTGGCGGCGCAGCTGAAGATCTCCACCGAAGACGCCAAAGTCCAGATGGATCAGTACTTCGCTCGCTTCGGCGGGGTGCGCGACTACCTGATGGACGTCGTCGAACAGGCCCGCAAGGATGGCTACACCTCGACGGTGTTGGGCCGCCGCCGTTATCTGCCCGAGCTGGACAGCACCAATCGCCAGGTGCGTGAGGCCGCCGAGCGGGCGGCGCTCAACGCGCCGATCCAGGGCAGTGCGGCCGACATCATCAAGGTGGCCATGATCGAGGTCGACAAGGCGCTCAAATCGGCCGGGCTGGCGTCGCGAATGTTGCTGCAGGTCCACGACGAACTCTTGTTCGAAGTGGCCGACGGTGAGCGAGAGCGGCTCGAGGAGTTGGTGCGCGAGAAAATGGGCGGCGCATACCCGCTGGACGTGCCCCTGGAGGTCTCGGTGGGCTATGGCCGCAGCTGGGACACCGCCGCCCATTAAGCGCCGAGCGTGCAGCTACGGCGAAATATCGGCGAATTTTCCGCCGTTAGTGCACGCCCGACGCAATGGGACGCAGTTTGGCCAGCGTGTACGCGGTCGAGTAACCTCGACAGGTAGCCCGGTGACGATGTAGAGCGCGCAGCGCGATGCGGAGGAATCGGGTAATCGAATAAGCCCGCTTTATCCCTACGACCCCAACCTGTCCGGAGCAACCCAACAATATGCCGAGTCCCACCGTCACCTCGCCGCAAGTAGCCGTCAACGACATTGGCTCGAGCGAGGATTTTCTCGCCGCCATCGACAAAACAATCAAGTACTTCAACGATGGCGACATCGTCGAAGGGACCATCGTCAAGGTTGACCGGGACGAGGTCCTGCTCGACATCGGCTACAAGACCGAGGGGGTCATCCCCTCCCGCGAACTGTCCATCAAGCACGACGTCGACCCCAATGAGGTCGTTTCCGTGGGTGATGAAGTCGAAGCCCTGGTCCTCACCAAGGAGGACAAAGAAGGCCGGCTGATCCTCTCCAAGAAGCGCGCTCAGTACGAGCGCGCTTGGGGGACCATCGAGGAGCTCAAGGAAAAGGACGAGGCGGTCAAGGGCACCGTCATCGAGGTCGTCAAGGGTGGCTTGATCCTCGACATCGGGTTGCGCGGCTTCCTGCCCGCCTCGCTGGTCGAGATGCGACGCGTGCGCGATCTGCAGCCGTACATCGGCAAGGAGATCGAGGCCAAGATCATCGAGCTGGACAAGAACCGCAACAACGTAGTGCTGTCGCGACGGGCCTGGCTGGAGCAGACCCAGTCCGAGGTGCGCAGCGAGTTCCTCAATCAGCTGCAGAAGGGCACCATCCGCAAGGGTGTGGTCTCGTCCATCGTCAACTTCGGCGCGTTCGTCGATCTGGGCGGTGTGGACGGTCTGGTGCACGTCTCCGAGCTGTCCTGGAA
>NZ_DATFZD010000451.1:0-2516 GCF_035314665.1 Mycobacterium sp.
CGGCGTCACGCAAGCTGCCCGCCAACGTGCGCGAGCTGGCGGTGTTTTGGACCGCGCGCACCGTCGGCTGCTCGTGGTGCGTCGACTTCGGGGCGATGCTGCAGCGCCTCGACGGACTAGACATTGAGCGCCTCAAAGACATAGAAAACTACGCCACCTCACCGCGTTTCACCGACGATGAGCGTGCCGCCATCACGTATGCCCACGAGATGACCACGGACCCGCACAGCGTCACCGACGACCAAGTAGCCGACTTGCGAGCCCGCTTTGGTGAGAACGGTGTCATCGAGCTGACCTACCAGATCGGGGTTGAGAACATGCGGGCCCGGATGAACACTGCGCTGGGCATCACCGAGCAGGGCTTCAATTCCGGTGACGCGTGCCGGGTTCCCTGGATGACCGAGCCCAGCGAGGCCAGCGAAACCCCTGCGCAGCGCTAGAGTGGCGGCATGCAGGTCTGGGAGCTCGGGCCGGGCCGGCTGATGGTTGCCGGCGCGTTCTCCGACCTTGCCGTGCACCATCACCCCGCGGTTCAGATCACCGTCGGCGGGCGTGGTCCTCTAACGGTTACCAAGGACTGGGCGGCCGGTTCGCCGAAGCCGCGAGCGAAGCAGCGGGCGCGCTGCGAGTCGGCCTCGCCGTGGGTTCAGGATCGCCGAGCCAAGGGAGAGCCGGTGAACTTGTCGGGATTGGCGATATCCCATAGCGCGCAGACCTTTCCGTCCCGCACCGTCATCGCCATGATCCGCGGCCGCATTTCGCGGTACCCGTCGCTGGCCGGGAGGCCGGCCGTGTAGATGCCGAGCTCGCCATTGATCAACCCCAGCTCATACGCGGTATACATCGACGGGCCATAGCGTTGCGCAAGGCCGAGCATGAACCGGACGACCTTGTCCGCGCCGTGGATGACCTGAACTGCCGTGGGCGCCTTGCCATCCGAATCACCGGTGAATGTCACATCGGGATGCAACAGCGCCACCACGGCTTCCAGGTCGCCGTCGGCCATCGCCGCCATCAGCCTGCCGACCACCTCGTTGTGCGACGGATCGGGTTCGGGCGGCGGCTCCGCGGTGACGGCCTTGCGGGCCCGCGACGCCAGCTGCCGGGCGGCGGCCTCGTTGGTTCCGAGCACCTGCGCCACTTCCGCGAACGGCACCGCAAACCCGTCGTGTAATACGAACGCGACCCGCTGGTCGGGCGACAGCCGCTCCAGCACCACCATCGCCGCGAACCGGGCATCCTCGCGCGCCACCACGGCGCACAGCGGATCAGACACTTGGGAAGCCGGGTAGCCGGTCACCACCGGCTCGGGCAGCCAGTTGCCGGTGTAGGTCTCACGACGGTGCGCCGCCGACCGCAACCGATCCAGCCCGAGCCTGCTAACCACCGTCGTCAACCAGGCCCGCAAATCGGTGATCGCTTGGTCTTGACGATCCCAGCGCAGCCACGCGTCCTGGACGATGTCCTCGGCGTCGGCCACCGTGCCGGTCAGCCGGTAGGCGACCGACAGCAGATGCGGCCGCAGCGCCTCGAATTCGCTGACCTGCCCGGTCGAGGTCATGGCCCGAGCGTAACGTTCACCAACACGATGCTCGACAACCTCTGGCTGCACTTCGCCCGGCACGGCCCGGACATCACGCCGCCGATCATCACCCGGGGCGAAGGTGTGACGATCTTCGACGACCGCGGCAAAAGCTACCTCGACGGATTGTCCGGTCTGTTCACAGTGCAGGTCGGCCACGGCCGCACCGAACTCGCCGACGTGGCCGCCCGGCAGGCGAGCACTCTCGCATTCTTCCCACTGTGGGGATACGCCACCCCGACCGCGATCGAGCTCGCCGGACGCCTCGCGCAATACGCTCCCGGCGACCTGAACCGGGTGTTCTTCACCACCGGCGGCACCGAGGCCGTCGAGACCGCGTGGAAGGTGGCCAAGCAGTACTTCAAGCTGACCGGCAAACCCAATAAGCACAAAGTGATTTCGCGGTCGATCGCCTACCACGGCGCCACCCAGGGCGCCCTGGCCATCACCGGGCTGCCGCGCTACAAGGCGCCGTTCGAGCCGGTGACGCCCGGCGGCTTTCGGGTGCCCAACACGAACTTCTATCGCGCGCCCGAACCGTTCCACACCGACGTCAAAGCTTTCGGACAGTGGGCCGCCGACCGGATCGCCGAGGCGATCGAGTTCGAAGGGCCCGACACCGTCGCCGTGGTGTTCCTGGAACCGGTGCAGAACGCCGGCGGCAGCATCCCGCCTCCCCCAGGCTATTTCGAACGAGTGCGGGAGATCTGCGACGAGTACGACGTGCTGCTGGTCTCCGACGAGGTGATCTGCGCGTTCGGCCGGATCGGGTCCATGTTCGCCTGTGACGACTTCGGCTACGTGCCCGACATGATCACCTGCGCCAAGGGGATGACGTCGGGCTACTCGCCGATCGGCGCGATGATCGCCAGCGAGCGGTTGTTCGAGCCGTTCAACGACGGCAACACGATGTTCCCGCACGGCTACACCTTCG
>NZ_DATFZD010000452.1:0-7270 GCF_035314665.1 Mycobacterium sp.
CGACGTAGTCGTCGGTATGCAACTCGGCATAGGTCGCCCAGTTCTTCTGGTCGACCGCATGATCTCGTCGGGCTTTGAGCCGGTAGATCGCCTGGAGTTCGACCAGCATCTCGACATCCGTCATGCCGTTGACTTGGCTCATGTCATCTCCTCGAACCGCGAGACCACCGGTTCCGCGCCTGGGCTGACGTATTGCACGAGTTGGGGCATTCCCTCGGTCAGAAGCAGCGACTTGGGAACCGACTCTCGTACCCAGGCGGTATTCCCGTGTGCGACGCAAGCTGCTTGATCCCGATACACCTCGACGACCACGTAGGTGTCGGCCTCTTCGACGCTCTTGGCGAAGCCGTAATAGGCAACCCCGGGCTCGTTCTCAAGCGTCATTGCGGTGACATCGGTCATCAGATCTTCGAACGCCTGCGCGTTCTCTGGACGCACCCGCAGGTGAGCGATGAAGGTAATCATCGGGCCGCCTTGACCTTCGCCGGTTCGCCGATGACGTGGTGGGAGGTATGCAGCCTGTCCTTCGCGGCTTCGATCGTCCGCCGCACACCTTCGCGAACCGACACCTTGTTCGGACCCAGCAACTCCACCATTTTGGTCGTGTCGGCCCAGATCGGCCAGGCCTTGCTGTTCTCGACGAATACCGGCTCCTTGCCGAGTATCTCGCCCGCCATCTGGCAGTACTCCTGCGTCGTCACGGCTTCCGTCCCGCCGACGTTGACGATCTCAGCGCCAACCTTGGCGATACCCGCTGCGGCAATGGTCTTTTCGACGTAATCATCTTCGTACAGCGGAGTATGAACATTTCGCACGCCGGGATAGACGCTCACCGGTTGATCCCGGATCATCTGGTCGATGCGTTGCGTGACTCCGCCACCCCGCGGGCCGTAAAAGGAGAAGATCCGCACCAACACCACCGGGAGCTCGTAATCCACGCTGAGATGTTTGAGAAGGAATTCAGCCGCGATCTTGCTCGCGGCATAGTTTTCGGCGGAGGAGTGCAGGCCGTAGGGATCGTCCTCGCGCAGGGGCCGCTCGCCCTGGTACTCGTAGAGCGAACCGGTGCTGCCGTGCACGAAAGCTTCGCAGTCCCGGTAGCGTCTGGCCAGGCGCCCGGCGGCGCCCGCATTGACTTCATAGGCGTTCTTCTGCGGCGGCAGAACGGCGTAATTGATCACCACATCAACTGATTCCGGCAGCGGCGACAGGTCGGGATCGGCGAGATCGAAGGCAATCGGGTGTGCGCCCGCCTCCTCCAGCATCCGCTTCTGGGCCGGATCGGAGAACCGCGCCACCGCGTACACCTCATTTGCCTTCGCCAGTTCTTTGGCGACCGGGAAAGCCACCACGCCGCTCGCGCCGGTGACGAGAATCCTTCGCCCTGACAAGTCGTGCATCGCAACTCCTTTCGTAGCGTTATCCATCGGCGACGGACGCCTCCATGGCTTCAGCTTCGTAACTGCCCATGAACTCCATCGGCACACCGCCCATGGTGCAGATGAACAGGTCAACGCCAGGCACCCCCGTGTCGAGAACGGTGACGTCGTCCGTGAATCGGCGCGCTTTATCCTGCATGGTGCCGTAGTCGTCGGCCAGAAAGGACAATGCGGCAAGTCCTTCGGGTGCGGCTGTGCGTAGCTGTTCGGGAACGTCGAGAACTTCGACGAGCCCCGCCACGCCACTGCCCAGGATCGTGACGTCCGCCCCCTCAGACGGTGGCCACCCAAGAGTCGTCTCGAGTATCTCCCCCGGAACCCGAAAACTGTGTTGCACCTCCATTCCGACCACGTCGATGAGGAATCCGATGAACCTCGTCGCTGAATGGCTGAGCATGACCACGTGATGCAACTGGTTCGGCATGACGAGACCTCCCGATGAGCGCCTATTGGTGCGCCACGTCGGATGCTAGCCAGGCGGCTCGAACCGGGGCCACAGATTGCGGAATACGAGCCTAAGCGCAGGTCAGTCGGGGCACCGTCAGATGCCGTAGCGCAGTTTGATGCTGTGATAGCGATCGAGCATCTGCTTCACACGCTCGCCCTCGGACACCATCGCGGTGTCGGAAGGAAGCACGTCGAGCAGTTCTGACCGCTTCACTAACCGGGTGCGGAAGCTTGCGGGGTTCTGGCTCATCAGATTGCGATACGTAAGGTTGCCATTCGAAAAGCCCTGAGTGTCAAGCCAGTTGTGCACGCCAGGATCGTCGTGCGCGATCACCAGGCGCACCACGTCGTCGCTGTCCACCTTGGTACGTGCGGGGGTATAGCTCACCGGGCGGTACAGGAAGTCCATGCTGGCCGCGAAGACATTGCCCATCCCGAAGATCCAGAAGCCGTCGTGGTTATCCATCTCGACGATCAGCGCCTCGTCCGGCTTCAATTCCCAGATCATGTGCGCCGCCAGCCGCCCGCGCTTGGCGTCGTCGTCGGTGTTGGCGGTCCGCTCGGGCGGGAACTGGTTCGTGAAGGCGGGGTCGCACACGCCGTGGGAGTAATTCCACGAATGCTCGGGCCAGTCGTGCATCGCGCCGGTGAGGAAGTCCCCGGCCCACTCCATCGCCTCGATGATCCGCTCCGGCGTCGGTATCGGCCGTGGACCGTCCATGCCGATCCGCTCGATCGACAGGGTGGTCGGCGTCTCGAACCACGCGTCGAATGCCTCGCGGATGAACAACTTCCGCGAACCGGGCGTCGTCGGCAGCCAGTTCTCGGCGCGCACCTCTCCCCCGACGAACAGCTCGAAACTGCCGTCGGCTTCGGTGGCGATCTGTTGACCGAAGATGTTGGTCTCCGGAATGTCACCGAAGGGCTCGTGCAAACTCGGCCAGTCGGTGCCGAGGATGCGATCAGGGCGCGGGCCCTGCACCGTCACGTTGAGCCACCGCGCGGTGCCACGGTTCCCGCTGATCCGGTAGGCGTGCTCGCCGTCGATCCACGCTTGGCGATAGGTGAAGTCGGCGACGTCACCACCCAACTTGCGCGTCGGTGTGCAGAAGGGATGGAGCTGCGGGAAGGCCGGATCCTTGGTCTCCAGCGCCAGGTCGAACGCCTGCCCCAGATTCTGGGTGAGAAATCGGAACGCATCGCCCCGCAGGATCGGACTACCGGGGTTGGCGTCCTTGAACACATCCTCGCCCGCGGACCTGAGCTGATCGCAGAAACGGCGCCACGCGTTGCGAAGCTTCTCGTCGCTGAGCCCGTCGCCATAGGCCATCGGTTCAGGCTCCCAGCCTGGTGAGGATTTCCGACACCCTTTGCGCCGCGCGTTGGGTAGCGGCGCGCGCCCCTTCTGCAGCGATACGCGGACCGACCAACTCGATGTCGAAGACGCCTTCGTACCCGGCCTCGAGCACGTCGCCCAGTATTCGGTCGAGCGGGATCACCCCGTCGCCGGGTACCGCGCGACAGGGTGCGGTTCTGTCGCCAAGCACGTAGTCGCTGACCTGCATGAGACCCGTCATCGGAATCGCTTGCCGCAGAAGCGCCTTCAAGCCGGCCTCCATCCAACAGGCGTGCCATTCGATGCAGAGACCAATGCCGGCGAGTTCTGCGAGGGTGATCGTATCGGCGAGCGTGTGGGCAATGTGGATGTCGGCATTGAACGACGAGGCGTTCTCGACGAGCACACGAACCCCCTGGGCCGCGGCTGCCGCCGTGCACGGCGCGATGAGCGCGGTGAAGCGTTCGGCGGCTTGCTCCCACGTCAAATAACCGCGGCCGCCCGTTTGCAAATACACCGAGCTAGCCCCCAACGCCGCGGCGATGTCGATGGCCTGCAGCAGCTTCTCGGTCGCCTGGCCACGGTCGTTATCCAGGTCGGGATAGACGGCGAACTGATGATTCACCGCTTCCACTTGCGGCGCGCCGGCCGCGAGTGCCTGCTGCGCCTCGTCTACCGCGCCCGGCCGCATCAGCGAAGCAGTCACAAGCGTCGTGTGCTGCACGCCGATCCGGCGGCAGTGGTCGAGGAAGGCCGGGGTGCTCTCGTCGAGGAATGCAACCTGGTGCAGGCCGACGCGCGGATGCACGACTAGGCCCTTGTCTCGATCTCGACGCCGAACCGTTCGCGGAACGGTCTGAACTCCTCGTTTAGGGCGTCGAGATCCTCACCGATGTCGGTGAGCAGCGACGTCGAATAGCGGAACTTGCCGTAGCGGTCACCCTTGTTGTTGGCGAGGTAGTCACGCATCGCGCGCTCGGCCCGTGGGGTCAGCTGTCGCCCGGCGAAGTCGTAGTAGCCGCGCACGGTTGCGATCTGGTCGGATACAAAGTCGCGGTAGCGGACGTGGTGGATGCGCGGGTCGTCGACCATGGGGTTGGTCATCGTGTTGACGATGCCCGCTCGCGTCATCTCCAGATGCTTCTTCGCCTCGGCCTTCAGATCGATCGGACCGACGATGCCGTCCATGATGTCGGCCATCATCATGGTGCGCGATGCGGCCACCTGTACGGGATCGCGGTGCAACCACACGAGTGTGGCGTCGGGATAGGCCTCGAAGAACTCCTCGAGCCGGAAGCCATGGAATCCCTTGAGCACCCAATATTTCTCGGACCTGCCGTACTGGAGCTGCTGCAGCATCGCCTTGTGAATTCGGTACTGTGCCGCGGCATCGGTCGGCAAGCCCTGAGTCACTGATTCGATCGGCACTCGCCACCAGGCGGTCGGCGTCATCACCCGGAAATCGAAGGCCCAGGTGCGTTCGTCCTCGGGCAAGCCGTCGCCCAGCATGTCGTTGTAGGGATGAGAATGCAGCCATTTCGGCAGCTTGGCATTGATCTCACGCCAATCGTCGTCGGCGCGAGGTCGGCGCGGATCATCGGTGCCAACGACACCCGGCGGTGGCGACGGATACATGACCTCCCAAAACCTCAGGGCGCGGGCCGCGGGGTCGACGGACATCAAGGCGTGCATCAGCGTGGTTCCCGTGCGCGGTTCGCCGGTCACGAACATCGGCCGCTCGATCACCTCGTCGGCGATCGGATAGCGGTTGCGGTCCTCGAAGAACTCGAGTCGCGAGGTCAGCAGCCAATGGCAGACTTGCGCCGCCTGTCGACGACCGTCTGCGTCCATCGTCGCCGCGTTGAGCTGATCGACTGCGAGCCCGAAGCGCTTGGGAAAGGTGGCGTCGCTCCAGTCGTAGAGTCCCGTCTCGGCCTGCGCACGAGCCAGCATCGCCTGCGCGTCGAGCGTGTTTTCGGTTGCAGTCGTGGTCATTTGCCACCGACCAGGGTGAGCAGTTCGTCCTCGGTCTCGCGGACCTTGGCGGCCGAGCCGGCGCTGAATGCGAGTCCACCCATGCTGCCGTACTCCATCAACTTGAAAACCCGCAGACCCGCGTCGCAGAAGCCCTTCATCCGCTGCGCCACCTGCTTGGGCGTGCCGCAGGGGATGATGTCGCGAATCGCCTGCGTATCAACGTCTTCGCAGAACTTTATGATCTTCTCACGTGAGAGCTTGACCGGGTTGAAGTCCATGGTCCCGCGCCAGTCCGCGCCCATCGGGTGCTCGTAGCCAAATGTGCGGAGGTCCTCGGCGGTGAGCATCAGGATGATGGACTTGACCAGCGGAGCCTCAAGCATCGACTGGATCTCGTCGTCCTCGCCAATCAAGCACATCTGTGTGATCGCGGGGACGATCGCCATGGGGTCGCGGCCGGCCCGCTCGGCCGCCTCGCGGACGACCGCGAGTTTGGCGGCGTAGTCCTCCGGTGTGAACGCACCCGCAGGCCACCACCCGTCGGCGTGCCGGCCGGCGATACGCAGCATGCGAGGCCCGGCGGCACCGATCCAGATCGGCGGGACCCTGCCTTCGTAGGCTTCGGTGTCCAGCCGCGCGTGCTCGAGACGATAGAAGTCACCCTCGAAGTCCACCGGTCCGTCGCTGCCCCAGAGCAGCTTGATGACTCTGACCGACTCCTCGAACCGACTGACTGGCCTGGCGAAGTCGAACCCGTAGGGCACGGTGTTTTCGAGCTCGCCGGAGCCGAGGCCGAGGATGAAGCGGCCCTTCGAAAGGTGATCAAGGGTCAGCGCTGTCTGTGCGAGCATGGCTGGGTGTCTGCGGACCGTGTCGACGACGGTCGTGACGATGGGTGTCGTCGTCGTGAGGACGGCGGCCGCGGCGGCGACGGCCATACCGTCGAGGTGCCGGTGGGGCGATGGTGACGCGGTAGCGAGATCGGTGAACTCGGGCGCCCAGATCGAGTCCGGCCAGAAACTGACCATGTGGTCCGGTAGCCAGATGGAGTGATATCTCCCGGAGTCGTACTGATCGAGCAGGTCGATGGCGAGCGGCAGCGTGGTGCGCAGAAACGCGGCCGGCTGGACCTTCATCGGTCGACGGTCCGTGCGACGCTCATGGTCATTTCGGGGAGCCGGTCCGATCGCGCTGAGCATTCGCTCAGCGTAGCCGTACGCTTTGCGCCGGAACCTGAAGATCAAAGAGGTATGCGATGAACGATGACACCGCGCTCATGGACATCGAGTCGATCAAGCAGTTGAAGGCGCGTTACTGCCGGTATCTCGACACCAAAGACTGGGATCGATGGCGCGATCTCTTCACCCACGACTTCGTCGGCGACACAACGGAAGCGGGAGGCACCCTGATCGTCGGCGTGGACGAATTCATGGCCTACACCCGCAACACGATCGGCAAGCCTTCTCAAGCGACTGTCCATCAAGTGCACTGTCCCGAAATCGAACTGACCTCAGCGACCACGGCTCGGGGCATCTGGGCACTCAACGACGTCGTCCGCCTGGTGCCGGCCTTGACCCTGCACGGCTACGGCCACTACCACGAGACCTACGAGAAGATCGACGGCCGATGGCGAATCAAGACGTCTAAATTGACCCGGCTTCGCGAGGACGTGACGATGCCAATATTCGCCCCGCGCATCGCCGCGCGGTTGCGAGCGGCCGCGGCGAAGATCGCGCGTCGCTCTGCCGACTGAAGCGCCGGACCGCGTCCGTCGCGGTGAAATGGACAGGCCTAGGACAGAACTCCTGCCCCTGACCCTGGCCTTCTCTGTGGAGCTGCCGGGAATCGAACCCAGCCCGAGAATGTCGCTGACCTGCGGAAACGCCGTATTTGACGACGCGAAACGACGCGAAAGTACGTGAAATGACCTGCGGATACGCGAGAGGTGTTGATGGCATCAACATGGACGAAGCCGTCTCCACCTGCGGATACCGCGAAGCGCTGCGAACGCTGACCGACGACCGGACGGTCGGCGGGTAACCGGTTAGACCGGCTGTGCGAGCTTCAGTGC
>NZ_DATFZD010000453.1:0-50019 GCF_035314665.1 Mycobacterium sp.
GGACGTTGGCCTGCCGGATGTTGGTGAGGCGTTCGGTGGGCGCCGCCGCGTCCGCGCGCCTGGGTGGCGTGGCTCGAAACGATGGTCCGCTGGGTTCCATGCGACTGGGCGACCTTCTGTCGGCGTGAGTTTTCAGTAGATCAGGACTTAAGTATGTCCGACAAAGCGGAGTCACGCAGCGCTGCCCGAGCGTACGGCGTGTCCGCGGCGCATATGCCGTGGTCAGGATGGCGGCCCGGCTCGTCCGGGGCGGCTCGGGCTGTAGGGACGACCGCAGCAATTTATATCCGTACGATTACCGATCATTGCTGCTTGCAGACAGACTTAAATCATAGAGCGCTATAAATCGCCATTCAAATTGTTCGCTATCGCGCGGGCAATCCAAAGATAGAAATAAACCATTGTGCGCATTTTACTGACATTTGTCCGCAAGTAAGGAAGCACGGAGATACGGAGATCAGTAAACCAGTATATGCCGGTTTAACTGGCTTATTGGCACATCCGTAGTTACTGAAACCAGTATCGCCGGATATCAGGAGGTCATGACTGCAGTAACGTATGAATTAGCGAAAATCAGCGATATAGCCCCTAGGCAAGTAATAGCTGGTCAACGACATTCGAAACATTCTCAGCATTATTAGTGCGCCAATTTAGCATTTGCTAAGGATTGAGATTTAACGTTGTCGGTGTCAATCCCCCCAAGATGACACAAGGAGCAACCAAGATGTCGATCTCACTGTCTTCGGCCCGTCGCGCCGCAGCCGGCGCAGTGGGCGCAACCGCGGTGGCCGGCGCAATGCTGTTCGGTGCCACCCCCATGGCGCAGGCCGCTCCGCCCGGTCCCGGCACCAGCTTCGAGATGTCCGGCCCCCATGGTGCCCCTGGCTTCCCGCTTAGGCCCGGCGGCGGCGGCGGTCATGGCGGCGGTGGCGGCTGGGGGGGTCACGGTGGCGGTTGGGGCGGTCATGGCGGCGGCTGGGGCGGCCGCGGCGGCGGCTGGGGAGGCCGCGGCGGCTGGGGCGGCCACCCTGGTTGGGGCAATGGTGGTTGGGGCCCCCCTGGCCTGGGCTATCGGCCCTGGTGGCCCGGATGGTGGTGGTGACGCAGCCCATTCCGAGGGGGAGCACCGGCTAGCCTCGCCGGTCGACAGACGAGGCTAGTCGGCTCCCCAAGCCAACCAAGCAAATCCACGCCGACCTAACAGTGGCCAGGTCGGCGTGGATTTCTGTATGCAGGACTGTCTGGCGCTACGGGTCGCGCGGCAACCCCAGCAGACGCTCGGCGATGATGTTGAGCTGTACCTCCGAGGTGCCGCCGTAGATGGTGGTGGCGCGGCTGGCCAGCAGGTATTCGTCCCACTTACCCGGCAGCGTGTCGGGGTCGCCGATCGCGGCGTCGGTACCGAACGAGGACACCCCGAACTCCGCATAGCCCTGCCCGGTGCGCATCGACAACAGCTTGGAGATCGCCGCCGATGGCATCGCGTCGCCGCCGGCCAACGTCAAAAGCGTCGAGCGCATGTTGAGCACCTTGGCCGCGTGGCCCTCGGCGATCAGCTCGCCGGCGCGGTTTTGGGCGATCTGGTCGAACTGCCCGTCGCGAATGAACTCAACGAATTGGTCGAGGTTGGCCAGAAACGGCGCTTCGCTGCTGCCGATCGACACCCGTTCGGCGGTCAGCGTGTTGCGGCTGACCTCCCAGCCGCGGTTGACCTCGCCCAGCACCAACTCGTCGGGTACGAACACGTCGTCGATGAACACGGTGTTGAACATCGCGCCGCCGGTGAGCTCGCGCAGCGGCTTCACGTCGACGCCCTCGCTGCTCATGTCCAGCAGGAAGTAGCTGATGCCGTTATGTTTTGGCGCGCTCGGGTCGGTCCTGGCGAGCAGCGCACCCCACTGCGAGAACTGGGCCGCGGTGGTCCAGATCTTCTGTCCACTGATCCGCCAGCCGCCGTCGACCTTGGTCGCCTTGGTGCTCAGCCCGGCCAGGTCGGATCCGGCACCCGGCTCGGAGAACAGCTGGCACCAGATCATCTCGCCGCGGAACGTCGGCGGCAGGAAACGCTGCTTCTGCTCGTCGGTGCCGAAGGCGACGATCGACGGGATGATCCACGCCGCGATGCCGACCGGTGGCCGCCTGACCCGCCCGGTGGTGAACTCCTGGGCGATGATGATCTGCTCCACGGGGTTGGCCGCCCGCCCCCAGGGCTTGGGCAGATACGGCAGTACCCAGCCGCCCTCGGCGATGGCGGTCGTGCGCTCGTCGCGAGGCATCGCCTTGAGCGCGGCGACCTCGCCACGAATGTCCGACCGCAGTTTCTCGGTGTCGGGGTCCAGGTCGATGTTGAGCTCGCGCATCCCCGTGCTGGTCGCGGTATCGACCACCCGCTGCGGGTACTCGGTCTTGCGGCCGAAGCCGGCGGCCAGGATCAACGCGCGACGGTAGTAGACGTTCGTGTCGTGCTCCCAGGTGTACCCGATACCGCCGTGCACCTGGATGCAATCTTGAGTGCAGCGCTGCGCGGCCGCCGGCGCCAACGTCGCCGCCACCGCCGCGGCGAACTCGACCGCTGAACCTTCAGTCTCCCAATTGTTTTGGCGGGCCTCGTCGACGGCGCGGGCCGCATCCCACACCGCTGCGGTGGCCCGCTCGGTGTCGGCGATAATCTCGGCGCACTTGTGCTTGACGGCCTGGAACTGACCGATCGGCCTGCCGAACTGCTCACGGATCTTCGCGTATTGCGCCGCGGTGTCGGTGGCCCACCGCGCGACGCCGACGGCCTCGGCCGACAGCAGTGTGGAGATCAGCGCATGCGCGGCGACAACGCTGAGATTGCTCAACAGCGCGTCGTCACCGACCTCGACGGCGTTGGCGCGCACATGCGCGATGGGCCGCAGCGGGTCGACGCTGCGGACGGGCTCGATTTCGAGTTGATCCGCGCGCAGCACCACCCACTCTTCGCCGCTGTCGATCGCCACCGGCAACACCAGCACCGACGCCTCGCCGGCGCCGGGTACGGCCCGGACCTCACCACGGATCACCAATCCTGTGTCATCGGAGCCGTGCGGCGTGGCGGTCAGCCCGGAATCCAGCGCGTAGGCCGCGATCGCCGCTCCCGAGGCCAGGTCCGCGAGCACCTTGGCGTCCGGATCGTGCGCCGCGATCAGCGCACTGGCGATCGCTGACGGCACGAACGGACCGGGTACCGCGCCATAGCCGAACTCGGCGAGCACCACGGCAAGTTCGAGGATGCCGAAACCCTGCCCGCCAACCGATTCGGCCAAATGCACACCCTGCAGGCCTTGTTCGGCCGCGGCCTGCCAGTACGGCGGTGGGTTGTCGATCGGTGCTTCCAGTGCGGCGTGCAAGACCTCCGACGGCGCCACCCGCGCCACCAGTGACCGCACCGAATCGGCCAGGTCTTGATGCTCAGGAGTTATCGCGATCGGCATTGGTCGCCTTCCGTAGGGTGTTCGCCCCCAATCTAATAACCGGTCGGTTGGTTGACGACATGGGCTAGCTGCTTGCCGTCCCGCAGCCGGCGGCAGTTGGCGACGGCCTCGACCAGATAGCGCCGCATGGTGTCGACGGTGTACCAGGTCACGTGCGGCGTGAGCACGACGTTGTCCAAGCCGAGCAACGGGTTGTCCGGCGGCACCGGCTCGACGTCGAACACGTCCAGGCCGGCGGCCGCCAACCGACCGCCGCGCAGCGCGTCGACCAGGGCGGCTTCGTCGACAACCGCCCCGCGTGACGTGTTGATCAGCACCGCACCGGGTTTCATGTGGGCCAGCGCCGCGGCGTCCAGCAGACCATGGGTGTCATCCGTCAGCGGCAGGTGCAGCGAGACGATGTCGCTGGCGGCCAGCAGCTCGGGCAGTGGCCGCCAGCCCGGCAACCCGTCGTCGCGGGTGCTGGTATGCAGCACCGTGGCGCCCATCGCGGCGACGATGCCTGCGACCTGTTTGGCGATATTGCCGTGGCCCACCAGCCCGACGGTGCAGGCGCCGACGTCTCGCACGGTTTCCCCGAGCTGCGGGTCGGATGGCCAGCCGCGGCCCTCGCGGGTAGCGCGGTCCAGCGCGGGCAGTCGCCGCAGCGTGGCCAACATCAGCAGCACAGTGCCTTCGGCCACCGACGGCGCGTTCGCGCCGGGCATATTCGCGACGGCGATGCCGCGCTTCGTGGCGGTGCCGACGTCGATGGTGTTGACCCCGGCGCCGAACTTGTGGATCAGCCGCAGCCGGGTTGCTTGCCAAAGGTCGGCGCCGGAAAGCGGCCGGAGCACATGCCAAATCACGTCGGCGTCTGGCAACTCCCGGTAGAACACGGTTTGCGAATCCGGCGAGTCATCATCGGCGCACCACCGAATATCAAGCCAATCGGCTTCCGGCGCAAGAAATTCCAGCACCTTGGGACCGGGAACGAAATGGGCGAGGACCCTTAGCGCCACCGCTTGGCAATCCATTTGGCGATGGTGTCAGCCTGTTCGCTGCGCGCCCCCGGCGTGGTGAAGTAGTGGTCGGTGTTGATGGCGCACAGCGCTTTGTCGTCGCTGGCCAGCGCGTCGTGGATGCGTTGGGCATCGGAAGGGAACACACCGGTGTCGGCCTCGGCGTTGATCACCAGGGCGGGGCAGGTGATACGCGCCAGATGCGGCTCGGCCCTGGTCGGTGCGGTCCGCAGACTCCACATCGCCAACCAGTTCCGCAGCGTGCAGGCGGCGGCGATCCCGTGCGCGGAACGGTTGGCTTTGGCCGGGCCACCCGCGTAGCAGAAATTCGGCTGGCGTTTAGTCGGCTCGATGCTCGGATCGACCATCCGAGGATCGGCCCACGTGCGCATCACCGTGAACGGACGATCCGAAAATCCAGCTGCCCGAACACGTTTCAGCTCTTTCTCGGCCCAGTCGGTGATCGCGTTGTTGCGCGCCACCTGCGCTGACCGGTATCGGGTCAGGAACTCCGACGAGTATGGTGGCCCGTTGCGATCGCTGAACAGGTCGAGGTCGGGGTCACTGGCAACCGGGTCGTTCTCGTCGACGACGGCGCCGTCCATCCAATTGGTCAGCACGTCGGGACGGCCGGGATGGGCCGCGCTGGCAACATAGCCGTCGGCAGGCAGCAGGTCGGTCAGCCCAGCCGCGGGTCGCATTCCCGGAAGCGAAATCACGTTGGGTTCGACCGCCTGCGCCTGGTAGGCGGCCATCAACGAACCGCCGCCCGAATTACCCAGCAAAACAATGGTTTCGACCGCCTGCGTTTCGCGCAGCCAGCGAATACCGACCCCGATATCGACCAGCGCATGGTCGAGCAGAAAGGCAGTCTCAAAACCACGGAACCGGGTGTTCCAGCCCAGGAAACCGATGCCGCGGGTAGCCATGTAATCGGCGAGATAGTGCTCGGAGAAGTCGATTTGGTAGTGAGTGGCGATCATCGCGACCTTCGGCTTGCGTCCGACGCCGCGGTGATACAGCCCCTGGCACGGGTGTCCGCCCGCACCGGCGCGCCGACCGGTCGGCGACGGCAGCCCGACGAATTCGCGGATGACCCCGGGCGTGCCGGCGGTGCGAGTCACCTCAGCGGACCTCCTTGTGGGCACGCCGGGTCGACTGCTCGGACACGGTGGACACGAATGCGTTCCCTCTTCTTGAGAATTGAATCTGATGTTAGGTTCAGAGCCGGATCTCCGCCACGTAACGAGCGATGCGCAATGCCGACGGAGGGGGCCGGGAGATGATCAAACCGCACAACGCCAACTCCGAGTTCGAGCTCGGCGGGATCAACCACGTCGCGCTGGTGTGCTCGGACATGGCCCGTACGGTGGACTTCTACAGCAACATCCTGGGCATGCCGTTGATCAAGTCGCTCGACCTGCCAGGGGGCGCCGGACAGCATTTTTTCTTCGACGCGGGCAACGGCGATTGCGTCGCGTTCTTCTGGTTCGCTGATGCGCCCGACCGGGTACCGAGGCTCTCGTCGCCGGCGGCCATCCCCGGCATCGGCGAGATCACCAGCGCGGTCAGCACGATGAACCACTTGGCTTTCCATGTCCCGGCCGACAAGTTCGACGACTATCGCCAGCGCCTCAAGGCCAAGGGAGTGCGGGTCGGCCCGGTGCTCAACCACGACGAGAGCGAGAGACAGGTCTCGGCTACGCTGCATCCCGGTGTCTATGTGCGGTCCTTCTATTTCCAGGACCCCGACGGAGTCACGCTTGAGTTTGCTTGCTGGACAAAAGAATTCACGACGACTGATACGCCAGCCGTGCCGCGGACGGCGGCCGACCGCCGCATCCCGGCCGCCCAGTAGCGAACCGCGCCGGATCAATCGCGGTACAGGCTGGGGTCGGCGAGCTCGTCGAGGAGTGACGCGAGCTGGTCGATCAGCTGATCGGGATCGAGCCGCACGTCACCGGCCAGCCAGGCGCTGATCGTCTGCGCCACTCCGCCGACCACGAAATGCGACGCGGCCTTGATCCGGTCGTTCTCCGGCACCCGCAGCGCGGTCTCGACGTGCCGGCCGGAGAGCATCGCGAACAGCGCGCTGGATTCGACACGCTTGCGCACCAGCACCGCGTTGGCCAGCGGCGCGCTGAACAGCAGACGGCCCACCCGGGGATCGCCGCCGATCGTGCGGACGACGTTGGCCATGCCGGCGCGGGTCTGCTCCTGCGGCGGCGCAGCCGTCACCGCGGCCTGCGTGGTGGCGGCCAGGTCGGCAATCACCCAGTCGAAGACCGCCGCGACGAATTCGTCCTTGTCGGCGAAGCTTTCGTAGAAGTAGCGGGCGGCCACACCGGCCCGACGACAAATGCCGCGAACGGTCAACTCCGCGGCGTCTTCGCGGTCGGCTCCCAGCAGATCGAGGCCGGCCCCCAGCAGCTTGGCCCGCCGGGTTGCCAGGCGGTCGGCCGCATCGACGCCGCGGTATGGCCGTGCGCTCGTCGTCGCGGCTGAAGCCATGGATCCCATCTTGACATCGGTCCGCGCCGGCCGCAAAATCAGGAAACACGCGTTCTCACATTTAGCGGGGTAGATGTCCGATGACGGTCAGCGAGCCAATCAGCAATGTCGAGCGCATGATGAGCGACCCGCCGCGATCCCGGTTGACGCGTCGGCAGACGTGGCGAGCCGTCCGTCTCGAGGACGGGCTGATGGGGATGGCGCTACTGCTCGGCCCGGCCAACGTGATCATGCAGCTGGCGCGGCCGGGCGTGGGATACGGCGTCATGGAGAGTCGCGTCGAGAGCGGGCGGATCGACTTGCATCCGATAAAGCGGGCCCGCACCACCTTCACTTATCTCGCTGTGGCCATGGCCGGCACCGACGAACAGAAGGCGGCATTCCGCCGCGCGGTGAACCGCGCGCATGCGCAGGTTTACTCGCTGCCTGACAGCCCGGTCGAATACAACGCGTTCGACCCGGACCTGCAGCTGTGGGTGGCAGCGTGTCTCTACAAAGGCGGGGTCGACTTCTATCGGATGTTCGTCGGCGAGCTGGACGAGCAGGACGCCGACCGTCACTACCGCGACGGCATGGTGCTCGGCACCACGTTGCAGGTGCCGCCGGAGATGTGGCCGCCGGACCGCGCCGCGTTCGACCGCTACTGGCACGAACAGCTGGACAAGGTTCACATCGACGACAGCGTTCGCGACTACCTGTATCCGATCGCGGTCGGCCGGGTGCGCGCCGTGACGCTGCCGGAGCCGCTGCGTCGGCTACCGGAACGGCTCGCACTGCTGATCACCACCGGCTTTCTGCCGCAACGCTTCCGCGACGAGATGCAATTCTCCTGGGATGCCGTCAAACAGCGGCGCTTCGACCGGCTGATCGCCGCGCTTCGGACGGTGAACAACGCGCTGCCGCGGTTCGTCCGGCGCTTCCCGTTCAACGTGCTGCTGTGGGATCTGGACCGACGGATCAAGGCCGGCCGCCCGTTGGTGTAGCCGACCCGCATCCGTGCGAATACCCCCTACCCGGACAGGGTCTTGTTCTACGACACTGCGTCGTATTGAATGCCGTCGTGGCTGGACGGACCGAAGCCCTCGGGCGACAAGGCGTGCTCTTGCGCGCGCGTAGGGTCGGTTGCTGTGCGTACTGATAACGACAACTGGGACATCACAACAAGTGTCGGTTCGACCGCGTTATTCGTGGCGACCGCCCGAGCATTGGAGGCGCAAAAGCCAGACCCGTTGGTCATCGACCCGTTTGCCGAGGTGTTTTGCCGTGCGGTAGGCGGCGAGGTGGTCGACGTGCTGGACGGCAAGATCCCCGACCATCAACTGAAAACACCAGATTGGGGCGTCCATTTCGTCAACTTCCAGGGCGCCCGCACCAAGTACTTCGACAGCTACTTCCGGCAGGCCGCGGATGCGGGCGTCAGACAGGTCGTCATCCTGGCGGCGGGTTTGGACTCCCGCGCCTACCGGCTGCCATGGCCCGACCAGACCACGATCTTCGAGTTGGATCAACCGCAAGTTCTCGACTTCAAACGTCAGGTGCTCGCCGAACACGGAGCCAAACCCAACGCCGAGCGCCGTGAGGTTGCCATCGACCTACGTGAAGACTGGCCGCAAGCCTTGCGGGACAGCGGGTTTGATCCTGCCAAGCCGTCGGCCTGGATTGCCGAGGGGCTGTTGATCTATCTCCCGGCCGCCGCCGAGGAGCAGCTGTTCACCGGAATCGAAGCGCTGGCCGCCGCGGCCAGTCACGTCGCCGTGGAAGACGGCGAGCCGATGTCGTCCGAGGACTATGCGGCCGCGGTGGAGGGAGAGCGGGCGGCGGTCGCCGAGGGCGCCCGGCGCGTGTTCTTCCAGCTGGTCTACAACGAGCGGCACGCCCCGGCCGACCAGTGGTTCGGTGAGCACGGCTGGACCGCGGAGCCGACGCCGTTGGCCGACTACCTCCGCGAGGTGGGCCGGCCGGTTCCCGGACCCGATGTCGAGGCCGGAACGATGGTCGCCCGCAACACATTGATGAGGGCCGTCAAACGGTGAGTACTGCATGCCGTACAGTGACCTGCTAATGACACTCATTTTCATTAAGCGACTGTGCGATCGCGGCGACGCCGGCGGAGACCTCAGGGTCCCGCCGGCGCCTCACACGCCCCCGCAAGGGGACTGTATGTGGACTGACGTGCAGCGGTTGGCTTCCCGCGCCGCTACGACCGAGGCCGCGAATCGACCCAATCCGTGGGTCTCGACACTTAGCTTATGCAATGCTAACTTCGGCCCGAGGTTAGCTTAGGCAACACTATGTCTGAAGGGGTAAGAGGCGTGGAAACCGCTGACACCGGCATGGTTGTTACACGGCCGACGACCGTCCGAGTGGATGACGACGTCATGAGCCGATTCGCGACCTGCTGCCGGGCGCTTGGGCTGACAATCTATGAACGCAGGCGTCCGGCAGACTTGGCCGCCGCCCAGTCCGGCTTCACCGCGCTCAGCCGTATCGCCCACGACCAGTGCGACGCCTGGGTCGGGCTGGCCGCCTCGGGCGACGTGTCTACCCGTGTGCTGCAAGCGATTTCGCGCACGGCCGCGACCGCGGGGGTATTGCAACGCCAGGTGGAGCTCGCGCCGGGCGCGTTGGGGTTCCACTACGACACCGGGCTGTATCTACGGTTCCGCGCGACCGAACCCGACGATTTCCACCTTGCGTACGCCGCGGCGCTGGCAGGCGAGGGCGAATTCGCCGACGCGCACAAACTGGCTATCGACGTCACGCAGCGTCGGCCCAGCTCGCGGGAGGCCCGCTGGGTCGCGGCCACCATCCACTACCGGGCTGAGCGCTGGGCGGACGTCGTCAAGCTGCTGTCGCCGATCGTCAACGACCCCGGTCTCGACGAGCGCTTCGGGCACGCCGTGAAGATCGCCTTAGGGGTCTCGCTGGCGCGGCTGGGCATGTTTGCTGCGGCGTTGTCTTATCTCGAGGAACCCGACGGCCCGGTCGCCGTGGCCGCGGTGGACGGCGCGCTGGCCAAGGCGCTGGCGCTGCGCGCCGACGGCGACGAGGACACCGCTCGAGAGGTGCTGCAAGACCTTTATGCCGCCAACCCGGAGAACGCCCAGGTCGAAGAGGCGCTGACGGATTCCAGCTTCGGGATCGAGCACACCACCGCGGACCGCATCGACGCGCGCACCGACCCGTGGGACCGCGACACCGAGCCCAAGCCCGGCGATTTCGTCGACCCCGGAGCCCAGGAGCGCAAGGCCGTGTTGCTGCACGAGGCAGAGCGCGAGCTCGGCGAGTTCATCGGCCTTGAGAAGGTCAAAGACCAGGTAGCGCGGCTCAAGAGCGCGGTCGCCATGGAATTGGTGCGCAAGGAGCGCGGCCTCGAGGTGGCGCAGCGCACCCACCACCTCGTCTTTACCGGGCCGCCCGGAACCGGCAAGACCACCATCGCCCGCGTCGTCGCGAAAATCTATTGCGGCCTCGGCCTGTTGAAGAAGGAGAACATCAAGGAGGTGCACCGCGCCGATTTGATCGGCCAGCACATCGGGGAGACCGAAGCGAAGACCAACGCGATCATCGACAGTGCATTGGATGGCGTGCTGTTCCTCGACGAGGCCTACGCCCTCGTTGCCACCGGCGCCAAAAACGACTTCGGTCTGGTGGCCATCGACACCCTGCTGGCCCGGATGGAGAACGACCGGGACCGGCTGGTTGTCATCATCGCCGGCTACCGCGCCGACCTGGATCGCTTCCTGGACACCAACCAAGGTCTGCGGTCGCGGTTCACTCGCACCATCGACTTCCCGTCGTACCAACCGGCCGAGCTGATCGAGATCGCGAACTTCATGGCGACAAGGCGCGACAGCGCCTTCGAACAGGCTGCGCTCGACGACCTGGAAGGATTGTTCGCTCACTTGGCCAATACCACGAAACCCGATACGGCGGGGGTGGAACGCCGTGGTCTGGATATCGCGGGCAACGGCCGGTTCGTCCGCAACGTCGTCGAAAAGTCGGAAGAGGAACGGGAATTCCGGTTGGACCACAGCGAACATGCGCAAACCGGCGAATTCACCGATGAGGAACTCGTGACGATCACCGCCGCCGACGTCGCCAATACCGTGCCGCAACTGCTGGAAGGCCTTCGCCTGGAGGTGCCGGCATGACCAGTCGCGAATCCGACGACGAGCGGCGCTCTTTCGCTTCGCGCACCCCGGTCAACGACAATCCCGACAAGGTGGTCTACCGCCGTGGCTTTGTCACCCGCCACCAGGTGAGCGGCTGGCGATTTGTGATGCGCCGGATCGCCTCTGGCGTCGCCTTGCACGACACCCGGATGCTGGTCGACCCGTTGCGCACCCAGACACGTGCGGTGCTGATGGGCGTGCTGATGCTGATCACCGCGCTGGTTGGCTGCTTCGTGTTCTCGCTGATCCGTCCGAATGGGTCGGCGGCCAACAACCCGGTGCTGGCCGACCGGTCCACCGCCGCGTTGTACGTGAAGGTCGGCGATCAGCTGCACCCGGTGCTGAACCTGGCGTCGGCCCGACTGATCGTCGGTCGGCCGGTGAACCCCGCCTTGGTGAAAAGCAGTGTGCTGGACAAGTTTCCGCGCGGCAACCTGATCGGCATCCCGGGTGCGCCCGAGCAGATGGTGCAAAACACCAGCAAGGACGCCGACTGGACAGTGTGCGATTCCTTAGCAGGTCCGGCGGCCGGGGTCACGGTGATCGCTGGAACCCCGGACAGCAGCGGCACCCGGGCCGCTGCACTGACCCCTGGGCACGCTGTATTGGCCAGCGACGTCACCAACACCTGGCTGCTGTGGGACGGTCGGCGTAGCCGGATCGACCTGGCCGACCACGCCGTTACCGGCGCGCTGGGCCTGGGCAGCGACATACCTGCGCCGCGGCCCATCGCCGTCGGCCTGTTTAACGCGGTCCCCGAGGCGCCGCCGTTGTCGGCGCCGGCCATCCCGGACGCCGGCAGCCCACCGCGGTTCGCCCTGCCGGTGCCCGCACCGATCGGCGCCGTGGTCGAAGCCCATGGGTTGGACGCCACGACAGCCAACAGCATGCTCTACTACGCGGTGCTGCCCGACGGCCTGCAGGCGATCTCGCCGGTGCTGGCCGCGGTACTGCGCAACTCCAACTCCTACGGTTTGGATCAGCCGCCGCGGTTGGGCGCCGATCAAGTCGCCAGGCTGCCGGTGTCCCGGATGCTGGATACCAACCGCTTTCCCGATCAGCGCATCAGCCTCGTCGACGTTGCCCGCGATCCGGTCACCTGCGCGCACTGGAGCAAGCCGGCCGGCGCGATCACGAATTCGCTGACCCTGCTGACCGGTTCGGCGCTTCCGGTGTCGGATGCGGTGCACACCGAAGATCTGGTCGGCGCGGGAACCGGCGGTACCGCGAGCCGGGTCGCGATGGCGCCCGGGGCCGGGTATTTCACCGCGACCGTCGGCCAAAACACGGCTTCGCCTGCCGCGGGGTCGCTGTTCTGGATCTCCGATACCGGCGTCCGATACGGCATCGATACCGAGGGTGGCGCCAACGGCCCCGCGAAAACCGTTGAGGTCCTTGGCATGAACCCGCCGCCGACTCCGATCCCGTGGTCGGTGCTGTCGTTGTTCGCGCCCGGCCCGACGTTGTCACGTGCCGACGCGCTGCTCGCCCACGACGGCCTGGCGCCAGATTCCCGGCCCGGTCGTACGGCAGCGCAGGGGGAGAACCGATGAGCCGACTGATCTTCGAGGCCCGCCGGCGGCTGCCAGCACCGGTCACCCGCAAGGGCACCATCAACATCGAGGCGCCTCCGGAACTGCCCCGGGTGATTCCGCCGTCGATGTTGCGACGGGCCCTGCCGGTGGTGATCGTGCTGCTGATCGTCGGCATGATCGTCGCGTTGGTAGCCACCGGGATTCGGCTGATCTCCCCGCAGACGCTGTTCTTCCCGTTCGTGTTGTTGCTGGCAGCCACCGCGTTCTACCGCGGCAACGACAACAAAAACCGCACCGAGGAAGTCGACGCCGAACGGGCAGATTACTTGCGCTACCTGTCGGTGGTTCGGGACAACGTCCGGGCACAGGCCGCCGACCAACGTGCGGCGGCCGAATGGTCGCACCCCGAGCCGGCGGATCTGGCCGCGATACCCGGCTCGCGGCGCCAATGGGAACGTGACCCTCAGGATGCCGACTTCCTGGTGGTGCGGGCCGGCCTGCACACGGCAGCGCTGGACACGGCATTGCGGGTCAACGACACCGCCAACGAAATCGACCTGGAGCCGGTGTCGCACAGCGCATTACGCAGTCTGCTGGACACTCAGCGGACCGTCCGCGACGTCCCGACTGGTATCGATCTGACCAAGGTTTCGCGGATCACCGTGCTCGGAGATGACGACGAGGTACGGGCTGCGATGCGGGCCTGGATCGCACAGGCGGTGACTTGGCACGACCCGACGGTGCTCGGCGTCGCCGTCGCAGCTTCGAATCTCGAAACGCCGGAATGGGCGTGGCTCAAGTGGTTGCCACACGTCGACGTTCCCGGCGAACTCGACGGCGTCGGCCCGGCCCGCTACCTGTCCAGCAAGCCCGACGAGCTGGCCGCGCAGCTTAGGCCGGCGCTGGCCGACCGCCCGGCATTCACCGGCGGGTCGGCTGATGCGTTGCGGCACTTGCTGATCGTCGTCGACGACCCGGACTACGACCTGAACGCCTCGCCCCTGGCGGTGGGTCGGGCCGGGGTCACCGTCGTGCACCGATCGGCCAAAGCGCCGCATCGCGAGCAATATTCGGACCCCGAACGGCCGATCCTGCGCATCGCAGACGGCGCCATCGACCGGTGGCAGACCGGCGGCTGGCAGCGCTATATCGACAGCGTCGACCAGCTGGGCGCCGACGACGCCGGTCACCTCGCGCGCCGGCTGTCCCGATGGGACTCCAACCCGACGCACAGCGGCCTGCGGTCGACGGCGACTCGTGGCGCCACTTTCACCACGCTGCTGGGAATCCCGGACGCGTCCCGCTTAGATGTCCCGACGATGTGGGCACCACGACACCGCGACGACGAGCTGCGGGTCCCGATCGGTGTCACGGCGACTGGCGAGCCGCTGATCTTCGACCTCAAAGACGAAGCCGAGGGCGGGATGGGCCCGCACGGCTTGATGATCGGCATGACCGGTGCGGGCAAGTCGCAGACGCTGATGTCGATTCTGTTGTCGCTGTTGACGACTCACTCCGCTGACCGGCTGATCGTGATCTATGCCGACTTCAAGGGCGAAGCCGGCGCCGATATCTTCCGCAACTTCCCGCAGGTTGTCGCGGTGATCTCGAACATGGCCGAGAAGAAGTCGTTGGCCGACAGGTTCGCCGACACGCTGCGCGGTGAGGTGGCGCGTCGGGAGATTATGCTGCGTGATGCCGGTCGGCACGTGCAGGGCAGCGCGTTCAACTCAGTGACCGAATACGAAAACGCGATCGCCGCTGGACATGATCTGGCGCCGATCCCGACCCTGTTCGTGGTTGCCGATGAGTTCACCTTGATGCTCGCCGACCATCCGGAGTACGCGGAGCTGTTCGACTACGTTGCACGTAAAGGCCGCTCGTTCCGCATCCACATCCTGTTCGCGTCGCAGACGCTGGATGTCGGAAAGATCAAGGACATCGACAAGAACACCTCCTACCGGATCGGCTTGAAGGTGGCCAGCCCCGCCGTGTCACGGTCGATCATCGGCGTGGAGGACGCCTACCACATCGAGTCCGGCAAGGAGCACAAGGGTGTGGGCTTCCTGGTGCCTGCTCCGGGTGCCGCGCCGATCAAATTCCGCAGCACGTATGTCGACGGCATCTACGATCCACCTCAGGTGGCGAAAACGCTTGTGGTGCATTCGGTTCCCGAGCCGAAGCTGTTCACCGCCGGCCGGGTCGAGCCCGACCAGACCACGGTGATCACCACCAACGGTCACCAGGAACCGGTCGGCCCGCCACGCAAGTTGGTTGCCACCATCGGCGACCAGTTGGCGCGCTATGGTCCGCGTGCACCGGAGCTGTGGCTGCCACCGCTCGACGACCCGATCCCGCTGAGCACGGTGCTGGCCCGCGCGGCGCTGCCGCGGGGTGAGTGGCGTTGGCCGCTGGGCGAAATCGACAAGCCGTTCGAGATGCGCCGCGACCCGCTGGTGTTCGACGCACGGTCGTCGTCCGGCAACCTGCTGATCCATGGTGGGGCAAAGTCAGGGAAGTCGACTGCCCTGCAGACGTTTATCTTGTCGGCGGCAAGCCTGCACTCGCCCAGCGAGGTGAGTTTCTACTGCCTGGACTACGGCGGCGGTCAGCTGCGGGCGTTGGAGGACTTGGCGCATGTCGGTAGCGTGGCCTCGGCGCTGGAGCCCGAGCGCATCCGTCGCACCTTCGGGGAGCTCGAGCAGCTGCTGCGGGCGCGTCAGCAGCGGGAGGTGTTCCGGGACAAGCAAGGGCCGGATGACGGGCGGGGCCAGGTCTTCCTGCTTATCGACAATCTCTACGCGTTCAGCCGGGACAACACCGACCTGTACAACACCCGAAACCCGTTGCTGGCGAAGGTGACCGAACTCGTCAACGTCGGACTGGCTTACGGTATCCACGTGGTTGCCACCACCCCCAGCTGGCTGGAGGTGCCGCTGGCGATGCGGGACGGCCTCGGCCTGCGGCTGGAGCTGAAGTTGCACGACGTGCGGGACAGCAACGTTCGGGTGGTCGGGGCGCTGCACCGTCCGGCCGAGGCGGTGCCCGCCGACCAACCGGGTCGCGGGCTGACCATGGCCGCGGAGCACTTCCTGTTCGCGGAACCCGAACTGGACCAGATCCCCGCGATCAACGCCCGCCATCCGGGCGTCACGGCCCCACCGGTTCGGTTGCTGCCGACCAACCTGGAGCCCGCCGCGCTGGGTCCGCTGTATCGGGGCACCGACCGGATCGTCATTGGACAGCGTGAAGAAGACTTGGCCGCAGTCGAACTCGACTTCGCCGAGAACCCGCTGCTGATGGTGCTGGGTGACACCAAGTCCGGTAAGACCACGTTGTTGCGCCACATCATCCGTACCGTCCGGGACAACTCCACCGCCGACCGCGTCGCGTTCACGGTGCTGGATCGCCGGTTGCATCTCGTCGACGAGTCGCTGTTCCCCGACAATGAATACACCGCCAACATCGATCGGGTGATCCCGGCGATCCTCGGCTTGTCGGCGCTCATCGAAAAGCGGCAACCACCGGCAGGGCTGTCGGCAAGCGAGCTGACCGGCTGGTCGTACCAGGGCCACACACACTACCTGCTCATCGACGACGTCGATCAGATTCCGGACACACCGGCGATGACCGGTCCGTTCGTCGGGCAGCGGCCCTGGACCCCGCTGATCGGATTGCTATCACAGGCCAGCGATCTGGGCCTGCGGGTGATCGTCACCGCACGGGCAACCGGTGCCGCGCACGCGCTGATGACCAGCCCGCTGCTGCGCCGGTTGAACGACCTGCAGGCAACGACGTTGATGTTGTCCGGCAACCCGGCAGACGGTGGAAAGGTCCGCGGCCAGCGCTTCGATCGGTTGCCCGCCGGTCGGGCAATTCTGTTGGGCGACAGCGACACCCCGACGTATGTGCAGTTGGTCAATCCGCTCGTCGACGCGACTGTCGCCGCCGACGGTCGGTGAAGGTAATCGAAAGGAGTATCTGCAATGACGCTACGAGTTGTCCCGGAGGGTTTGGCCTCCGCCAGCGCTGCCGTGGAGGCGATCACCGCCCGCCTGGCCGCTGCGCACGCGGACGCCGCTCCGTTAATCACGGGCGTGGTTCCGTCGGCGGCCGATCCGGTGTCGCTGCAGACCGCCGCCGGGTTCAGTGCCCAGGGCACCGAGCACACCGCGGTTGCGACCGAAGGTGTTGAAGAGCTCGGCCGTGCCGGGGTCGGTGTCGGTGAGTCCGGCGTGAGTTACGCCGCCGGTGATGCGGCCGCTGCGGCGACGTACCTGGCGCGCGGCTGACGATGACCGCGCCGGTGTGGATGGCTTCGCCGCCGGAGGTGCATTCGGCACTTCTCAGCGGTGGTCCTGGACCAGGGTCGCTTTTGGCGGCCGCTGGGGCGTGGACCTCGCTGAGTGCTGAATATGCCTCGGCTGCCGGCGAACTCACCACACTGTTGGGCGCGGTACAGGCCGGGGCGTGGGAGGGCCCCAGCGCGGAGGAGTACGTCAGTGCGCACGCCCCATATCTCGCCTGGCTGACGGAGGCCAGCGCCAACAGCGCCGGGGTGGCGGCTCAGCACGAGATCGCTGCGGCTGCCTACACCGCCGCTTTGGCGGCGATGCCGACGCTTCCGGAGTTAGCGACCAATCACGTCATCCACGGGGTGTTGATCGCGACGAATTTCTTTGGCATCAACACGATCCCGATCGCGCTCAACGAAGCCGACTATGCGCGGATGTGGATCCAGGCGGCCACGACGATGACGACTTACCAGGCGGTTTCGGGGTCGGCGTTGGCATCGGCGCCCCGCACCACGTCGGCGCCGCCGGTGCTGAAAACCAATAGCGTGACGGCGGCCGTAGCCGACCCGCCGTCATCGGGAAACTTCCTGACCGACATGTTCAACCAGCTGGTCCAACTCATCCAGAACCCCGTTCAGACGATCAACGCCGTTTTCGCCAACCCGAGCGCGTGGTTCCCACTGTCGTTCTTCATCGGCTACCAGGCGTTCTTCGAGCCCGTCGGTTGGACGACTTGGTCGCTGCTTCTGAGTTCCCCGGCCTGGATCCCGCTCATCCTCGGTCTGGCTCTCAACGCGGCGGCGTCTGTGGCCGGGCCGGCGGCCGTACCCGCGGCAGTCGGAGCGCCTGGAATTCCCTCCGGACAGGCCGCCGGGTTGGCCGCCGCCGGCTTCTCTTCACCCGGTCTCACGCCAGCGACGACCGCCGCGTCGACACCGGCTCTGGGCGCCGGCGCCGGCGCCGCCGGAGCGGCCACACCGGCCCCCGGCTTTGCCTACATGGTGGGCGGTATCGGTCCCGACGGCGGGCCCGGGCCGACGTTGATTGATCGCAAGGGCGCCAAGGCGCCCGGACGTTATATCCCTGCGGCGGCCGCGGTCGGTGCCGTGAGCCGCGAGAAGTCGCGACTCCGGCGGCGTCGGCGCGCCGAGATGCGGGACTACGCCGACGAGTACGCCGATATGGACAGCGATCTCGGCCCTAGCGCTGAGCCCGAGGAGGCCGCCGTGCTTGCGTCGGATCAAGGGGCAGGGTCGTTGGGGTCCGTCGGGACGGTACACAAAGACACCGCCGCGCAGGCCGCCGGATTGGCGACGCTGAGCAGCAACGGGTTTGGTGGGGGACCGCGTATGCCGATGCTCCCGGGAACCTGGTACCCCGATGCGCCCGAGGGGGAGGGGGAGCACAACTGAATTGCTTGTGTAACAACGATAATCGACTAGAGAAAGGATTTCAGTCATGAGTATGTTGGATGCGCATATTCCGCAGTTGGTGGCCTCGCAGTCGGCGTTTGGCGCCAAGGCGGGGTTGATGCGCTCGACGATCGGTCAGGCCGAGCAGGAAGCGATGTCGGCGCAGGCGTTTCACGCCGGGGAGTCCGCGGCGGCGTTTCAGGCCGCCCATGCCCGGTTTGTGGCGGCGGCGGCGAAGATCAACAGCTTGCTGGATGTGGCTCAGGCCAACATTGGGGATGCCGCGGGCACGTATGTGGCTGCCGATTCCGCCGCGGCCGGTAGTTACCCCGGCTTCTGACACCCGTTATCGGCTTCGACGAAGGGATTTGTGATGTCGCAGATCATGTACAACTATCCGGCGATGCTCGCTCATGCTGCCGATATGGCCGGCTATGCGGGCACGCTGCAAAGCCTCGGTGCTGATATCGCCAGCGAGCAGGCGGCGCTGCAGGCGGGCTGGCAGGGTGACACCGGGATGAGTTATCAGGCGTGGCAGGCGCAGTGGAATCAGGCGATGGAGCAGTTGGTGTTGGCCTATCGCGCGATGGCCGGCACGCACGAGAACAACACCACCTCGATGCTGGCCCGCGACCAAGCCGAAGGCGCCAAATGGGGCGGCTAATAGATGGCTGCTCAGCCTAACGCGGTCGAGCTCACCGTCGAGCAGGCGTGGTATATCGCCGACACCGTTGGCGCGGGGACGTTCCCGTGGGTGTTGGCGATCACCATGCCTTACACCGACGCCGCTGAGCGAGCCGCGTTCAACGATCGGCAGGCCGCCGAGCTGACCCGGATGGGCCTGAGGTCCGCCGGCGGTGATGTCAACCCGGCGGTCGCCGAATGGGTTCGGCAGGTGTGCTTCCCGGACCGCTGGTTGGATCTGCGTTACGTGGGATCCGGCGAAGTCTCCGGTGCCGACGAGCTGCTGCGCGGGATCATCGCGCGCCGCGGCGACGAAAGGCGGGAAACCCGAAAGACAATTGTGGCGTTGCGCGACGCGCAGTTGGTGACGTTCACGGCGATGGACATTCACGATGCCCGGGCTCTGGTCCCGGTGCTGGGCGTCGGTTTGGCGCAGCGTCCGCCGGCGCGGTTCGAGGAATTCAGCTTGCCCGCCCGGGTTGGCGCGCGGGCCGATGAGCGGCTGCGAAGCGGCGGCTCGCTGGCCGAAGTGCTTGACTACCTGGGCATCCCGCAATCAGCGCGCCCCGTCGTTGAGTCGGTGTTCACCGGGCCGCGCAGCTACGTCGAGATCGTCGCCGGCTGCCGGCACGACGGACGGCACGCCAGCACCGAAGTCGGGATGAGCATCGTCGACACCACCGCGGGCCGAGTCCTGGTCAGCCCGTCGCGTGCCTACGACGGCGAATGGATTTCGACGTTTAAGCCCGGAACCGCGTTCGCGATCGCCGTCGCCGTCGAGCAGCTCACCGCGGAGTTGCCGGAGAGCGACTGGTTCCCCGGTAACCGGCTGTCCCGAGATTTCAGCACCCAATCCAGCTAAGCCCGCCAAGAACAACCACGGTCAACGAAGAGAAAGAGAAGCTATGTCCTACCAAGCGGACCCCCAAAGCCTGAGGAACCGGTGATGTCGAGCGCTGTGATGCCCGTCGTGCGGGTCGCCATCCTGTCTGACAGCCGGCTGACCGAGATGGCGCTGCCCGCGGAGCTGCCGCTCCGCGAAATCCTGCCCGCGGTAGAACGTTTGGTGATCCCCACTGTGCTAAACGGTGAGCCGGACGAGGCCGACACCGGCTCAGTCACCCCCGCTCGGCTCAGCCTTGCTCCGATCGGCGGGGCACCGTTCAGCCTGGACGCCAGCCTGGACACCGTCGGCGTTGTCGACGGGGATCTGCTGGCGTTGCAGCCGGTCCCGGCCGGGCCGGCCGCGCCGGGAATCGTCGAGGACATCGCCGACGCGGCGGTGATCTTCTCCGCATCGCGGTTGAAGCCCTGGGGGATTGCCCACATCCAGCGCGGTGCGCTGGCCGCGGTCGTTGGATTGATCTGGGCGGCAACCGGTCTGGCCGCTGCCCACCGCGTTGCCACCGGCGCACCTGCCGGGCTGTTGGCAGTCGGCGCGGTTGCGGTGCTCGCCGCGCTGGCCGGCTTGGCATTCCCTTCACCTCGCGCGGGCGCGGTGTGCTCAGCGGCAGCGCTGGTGCCGATCGCCGCGGCATTGGCCTTGCTGGTACCGGGCGGCTTCGGCGCGGCGTCGGTGACGCTGGCCGCCGCCGGGGTGACCGCGTGGTCGCTGATCAACCTCATCCTCCCGCACCGCGAAAAGGGCGGCGCCATCGCGGTTTTCACCGCGACGACGGTACTCGGCGCGGGTGTGCTGTTGGCCGCCGCCGCGGCATCGTTCTGGCAGCTGTCGCTGGT
Organism: Mycobacterium sp.; assembly: GCF_035314665.1. Classification (GTDB taxonomy): domain Bacteria; phylum Actinomycetota; class Actinomycetes; order Mycobacteriales; family Mycobacteriaceae; genus Mycobacterium. The sequence continues at coordinate 20,809 of NZ_DATFZD010000453.1, forward strand.
CAGCCTCGGCTGCTTACTGATCGTGGTGGCGCTGCTGGTCACCGTCGAGGCCGCCCAACTATCCGCGCTGTGGGCGCGATTCCCGCTGCCGGTCATCCCGGCCCCCGGGGACCCCACCCCGTCAGCGCCGTCGCTGCGGGTGCTGGAGGACCTGCCGCGACGGGTACGGATCAGCGACGCGCACCAAATCGGTTTCATCGCGGGCGCGGTGCTGCTCAGCACGCTCGGGTCGGTGGCGATCGCCTTGCACCCGGAGACGCTGGCCGGCTGGGGCTGGTATGTGGTCGCCGCAACGTCGGTGGCGGCCGCGCTGCGGGCCCGGGTGTGGGACTCGGCGGCATGCAAAGCCTGGCTGCTGGCTCAGCCCTACCTGGTGACCGTGGCATTAGCGGTGTACTACACCGCGACCGGACGCTACCTGGCCGCGCTGATCGCCGTAATCGTTCTCGCGGCACTGGTGTTGGCGTGGGTGGTGGTCGCGCTGAACCCGCCGATCGCTTCTCCGGATAGCTATTCGCTGCCGGTGCGCCGACTGCTGGGCTTCGTGGCGTCTGGAATCGACGCGTCGCTGATCCCCGTCATCGCCTATTTGGTCGGGATCTTCAGCTGGGTACTCAATCGATGATCTCCGCCCGCGCCCGGCGCCGATACGGTTGCCTCGCGGCGGCTCTGGCCGCCGCGTTGTGGGTCTGTCCGCCGGCCCTGGCGATCACCCAGCCAAAGGTCGACCAGGGTGCTAAGCCGCCGAACGGCGCCCCGGGTCCGGTGCAGCCGATGGAGAAAAACGGCGATTGCACTAGCTCCGGTGTCATTCCCGGCACCGATCCGGGTGTGGCGACGCCAAACCAGCGGATGATGGATCCGCCTGCGGCGTGGCGGTTTTCGCGTGGCGACGGGCAACTGGTGGCGGTTCTGGACACCGGAGTACGGCCGGGACCGAGGCTGCCCGGCGTGCAACCCGGCGGCGACTACGTGGAAGCAACCGACGGCCTCACCGACTGTGACGGGCACGGCACCCTGGTTGCGGGGCTGATCGCCGGCCAGCCCGGCGACGACGGCTTCGCCGGAATCGCACCGGCCGCCCGGCTGGTGTCTTTGCGCGTGACGTCCGCGAGGTTCTCGCCTCGGACTCCCGGTGGGGATCCAGCGCTGGCACGGGCGGCCGTCGACGTCGCCGCGCTGGGCCGGGCGATCGTGCATGCGGCCGATCTGGGCGCCCGGGTGATCGATATCTCGGCGATCACGTGCGTGCCCGCTGATCGCAATGTCGACCAGGCCGAACTGGGTGCGGCGATCCGGTACGCGGCGGTCGACAAGGACGCCGTCATCGTCGCCGCCGCGGGCGACAATGGTTCCAGTGGTTGGGGTTCCGGCTCAGCGTCATGTGACTCCAACCCCCTGACCGACTTAGGCCAGCCGAACGACCCCCGTAACTGGGCCGGTGTCACGTCGGTGTCGGTGCCATCTTGGTGGCAGCCGTACGTGCTGTCGGTGGCCTCGCTGACGCCGGACGACCAGCCGTCGAAATTCAGCATGGCCGGTCCGTGGGTGGGAATCGCCGCCCCCGGCGAGAACATCGCGTCGGTGAGCAACCGCGACGACGGCGGACTCGCTAACGGGCTGCCCAACGAAAAACAGCAGCTGGTCCGGCTCAACGGCACCGACTACGCGACCGGCTACGTCGCCGGTGTTGCGGCGCTGGTTCGCAGCAAGTATCCAGAACTGAACGCCGGCCAGGTGATCAACCGAATCACGGCGACCGCGCACAACGGGGCCCGCGCGCCGTCCAACGTCGTCGGCGCCGGCACCCTGGACCCGGTGGCGGCCCTGACCTGGGAGCTGCCCGCCGGCACTCGGCAGGACGCGGCGCCGACGAAACACGTTGCGGCGCCGCCGGAACCGGCGCCGAAGAGCCCCGCGCCGCGGATCGTCGCGTTCGCCGGTACCGCGGCCCTCATCTTGGCCGTCGTAGCCGCCGCGATCGCCGCGCGCCGACGAAAGGAGCCCACCCTATGAGGCCACATCAATCCATCACGCCGCCCACCGGACGGACCACCTTGGTGCTATTGGCCGTTGTGGCCGCGGCCCTGGGCTTCCCGTGGCATTCGGCGCGCGAGCGCTGGGTGCTCGGCATCGCCATCGTCGTCGCGATCATCCTGCTGGCCAGGTGGCGCGGCCTGCCCGTGACGACGATCCTGCATCGCCGGTTGGCGATGCGCCGTCCCAGCCGCGGCCCCCGGCCGGCCCACGAATCCGGCACCGACGTGCGGACCACCGCGCTGCTGCGGGTTACGCCGCCAGAGTCGGGTCCCGACGCGCTGCCGCTGCCATTGATCGCCGGCTACGCCGACCGCTATGGTCTGCATGCGGACTCGATCCGCGTCACCAGCCACGACACCGAATCTGAAACCGGTGCGCGCGAACGGGAGACGTGGATCGGGCTGACGTTGTCGGCCGCGGACAACCTCGCGGCGTTGCAGGCCCGTTCGCCGCAAATTCCGCTGCACGAGACGGCCGAGGTTGCCGCGCGTCGGCTCGCCGACCACCTGCGCGAAAGCGGGTGGAAGGCCGCCATCGCCGAGCCCGACGACGTCCCGGGACTCTACACTCGATCCGCGCACGAAAACTGGGGTGGCATCGTTGAGGGGAATACGGATTATGTTGCGGCGTACCAGGTTAAGGCCGACACCGCGTTGCCGAATACTCTGGCGGCGATCTGGTCATACCCGGTCCGCGAAACATGGACCGCGATCGAGATTGCCGGTGTGGGCGACGAGCAGACGCTGGCCGTCGCGTGCGCATTCCATACCGACGCCCCTCCCGCCGCGGGTGGGCCGTTACCCGGGCTGATTTCGCAATCCGGTAGTCATCGACCGGCGCTGACGGCGTTGGATCCGCTGGCGACTCAGCGGCTCGACGGACACGTCGCGCTACCGGAAGCGCTGCTGTTGAGCCGGCTGCGGTGGCCCAGCGCCAGCTCTCACGCCAGCGTCGGTGCGGCATTCGCAAAGAACAGGGCGGCGGCGTTTTCGTAGAACACCTTGCGCAGCCACGCGTCGTCGATGCCGGGCAGACGGGTGATAGAGAGCACCGCGTCGACAAAGCCATACGGGATGTTGGGAAAATCGCTGCCGAACAGAATGCGATCGCCCAGTTGCCGCAGCCGAGGCAGTTGTGACGGCGGGAACGGCATGGTCTCGTCGACGAACGGGGTGAAAGCCATTGTGGTGTCCAGCCGGACATCGGGTGAGCTTTCGCAGATGTCGAGAAACTCGGTGTACTCCGGCATCCCCAGGTGCGCGACGATCAACCGGAGCCGCGGATAGCGGCGCAGCAGGCAACGGATCGGCTCAGGCCCGGTGTGTTTGCCCGGTACCGGCCCGGAGCCGCAGTGAATCACCACGGGTACCCCGGCATCCTCGATCACACCCCAAACATGGTCGAGCAGTGGATCGTTGGGCTGGTAGCGGCCTACCTGGACGTGTGCTTTGAAGACCTGGGCCCCGTCGCGGATGGCCGCCTCGACGTACTCTCCGGCCTCTGGCTCGGGGTAAAACGTCGCGGTGGCAAGGCAATCCGGCGTCGAGCGAGAGAATTGGGCGGCCCACTGGTTCAGCCACGCCGCCATCTGCGGCTTGTGTGGGTAGACCAGCGCGGTGAAACCACATACGCCGAACTGCCGCAGCGTCTCTACCCGTCGGGATTCCGCTGCGCGATAGGTAATCGGCCACTGCCGACCGACCAGCGGGCCGGCGGAATCGAAGTAGTGCCACACCTTGTCCATCACCGATTTCGGCATGAAATGGGTATGCACATCGATCGCCCCGGGCAAGCCCAGCTGCGACCAGACCTGCCGGACCTGCGCGGCCTCGTCCCCGTCGGCCATTGCCCCTCCTCGACCCGTCCGGCAAGCTGCGCGTAATACGGTTTGTCTATCAGGCGTTACCCGGGCAGCTGATCAGGAGGACCAATATGTGGGATCCGGACGTCTACCTGGCCTTCGCCGATCACCGGGCCCGACCGTTCTACGACCTGATGTCCCGAGTGGGTGCCCAGCAGCCACGCCGGGTGGTCGACCTGGGCTGTGGCCCGGGCAACCTGACCTTGCAGCTGGCCCGGCGCTGGCCGGACGCCAGGGTCGAGGCGATGGACAGCTCACCCGAGATGGTCGATGCCGCGCGCGAGCGCGGCGTGGACGCCACCGTCGGAGACCTGAGAACCTGGACGCCGCAACCCGATACCGATGTGGTGTTGAGCAACGCCGCTCTGCATTGGGTGGCCGAACGCGACGAGCTGATGGTCCGCTGGGCTGGTCAACTGCCCGCCGGTGCATGGATCGCGGTCCAGATGCCCGGCAACTTCGAGACCCCGTCGCATGCTGCGGTGCGCGCGGTCGCCCGTCGGGAGCCATACGCAAAGACACTGCGCGACACACCGTTTCGCCTGGGGACCGTGGTCGACACGTCGGCGCACTACGCCGAACTGCTGCTCGACGCCGGGTGCACCGTCGACGCCTGGGAAACCACCTACATTCACCAGCTAACCGGCGAGCATCCGGTCTTGGATTGGATCAGCGGCACCGCGCTGCTGCCGGTGAGCGATCGACTCAATAAGCAGGAATACCACCAGTTTCGCGAAGAACTCATCCCGCTGCTCGCCGAGGCTTATCCACCCCGGCCCGACGGGACCACGTTCTTTCCGTTCCGGCGAGTGTTCGTCGTCGCTCAAGTACAAGGGTGACGCACGGCTATTGCGGCAGTCCTAATCGCTCGGCGTCGGCGCGGTAGCGATCGACCCACTCATCGGAGCGCTGATTGGCCTGGCGTTCCAGCGCCGGCTCGGGGGCTAGTCGAGGATCTTGGCCGACCGCCTCCAATACCGAGGCGACGATCGAAGTCAGGTTGCGCCACAGCACCGGATAGGCCACATCGATCGGATCAATATTCTCTTCGGCGAACCAGTTACGCCAGCCCTCTTCCTGATTCCGCAGACTCCGCACGATATGAGCGATGGCGCCGGCGTGATACACGGCCTGTGAGTCACGCTTCGGGTCCGGGCGGCCGCGCCACACCCGGGTCTGGACCGCCCGCCAGAACGACACCGCCTGCGACACCACGTCCGGCCGGTGGACGTGTACGTAAACCGGTTCGCTTCCGACCACATCTCGAATGGCTGCCCGCAGAGTGTCACCGGAGCGATCGGGTAATCCGGCCGCCCGCTGCCGCAGCAGCGGCGTCTGGTTCCACATCAATTTGCCGCCCCAGATGCCGTTTGGGGTCCGGCCGGAACTGAGGATGTGCTCGCGCCAGGCGGTCGACGACGCGGTGTCCGGCGTGCCCGGCTCAAGCGGATCGAGCAGCCGCAGAATCGTCTCGTCCTCGACTCCGGCGAACCACTGCCGCGGCTGCGGCGCCATACCGGTCGTCGGCAGGTACTGGAAGAACTCCTGCGGCTCGCCGGCACAGCCCGTCGCGCGCAACGACTCGACCAGCAGCGTGCTGCCGCAGCGCTGCGAAGCGAGCACGAGGTACGACGTCGGATGCGCGGGCACCACGTGAGCCTAGCCGGATGCCATGGTGGTCGTTTCCATACGGAATATGTTCAGGCTGAACACAACTATTGCTCGACGTGCTTGACTCCGTCTTCGATACCACGGTCCACGGCGATCGCCGACCGACTGGTTGGCGTCTTCTCGTGGATCTGCAGATACGTCTCGGTGTAGCGAGCCGCAATGCGGCTACCGGCGAAATCGGATGGTATGACGTCGCCGGTCTGCTGGCGCCAATCATGCAGCCGGACAGCGAGATCGGCGGCGATCGCGTCGGCCCCATCGAGGTGGTCCCCGATCAGCAAGTTGTGCGTTTCGGTGGGGTCTGCGCGGAGATCGTAGAGTTCGCGTTCCGGTCGTGGCGCAGTCACCAGCGGCGCGACAGCGTGGCCGGACGGGCTCTCTTCGATATCCCAGGGCAGATCCAATAGTGGCCGGTGCGCGTAATTCTCGATGTAGCTGAAGTCTTTCGTCCGGATCGCACGGATCGGATCGAACGAGTCGTGATAGGTCTTGGCGGTGTACACATGATCGCGCACCGGCAACGTGCTGTCCTGAGCAAGCAGTGCCCGCGCGTGCGAGATGCCCTCGATGTCGTCCGGCTCGGCGATACCAAGCAGGCCCAGCAGCGTCGGGAGCAAATCCACGCCGCTGAACAGCTCGTCGTAAACCCTTGGAGCCATTGCCATCCCGGTGGGCGGGCGGATGATCATCGCGATACCCGTGCCGGCCTCGTACAGCGTGGACTTCTCCCGCGGGAAGGCCGCGCCGTGGTCGGTGAAGAAGACCACCCACGTGTTGGCGTCGAGTCCGGTGGCGGCAAGCGTGTCCAATATCCGGCCGACCGCCGCGTCGGCGGTCGCGATCGCGCCGTAGAAGTCAGCCAGATCTTGGCGCACCTCAACGACATCGGGCAGATAGCCCGGCGTATCAACCGTAGCGGCATCGGCCGGTTGGTAGCGATCCCGGGGATAGGGCCGGTGTGTCTCGAAGAAGCCGGCGGTCAAGAGGAACGGTCGGCTGTTGTCGCGGCCTCGCAGCCATCGCTCGGTTTGTTCCACCACGTATTCGCAGTAGGAGTTCGAGACGTCGAACTCGTCGAAACCCAGCCTTGCTGGGTACGAGGTCTCGTGCTGCATACCGAAAAGAGTTGAGTACCAACCATATTCGGATAGAATTTGGGGTAGCGTACGAACGTCCGAGCGGTACTCCCAACCGTGGTGGGCCAGGCCGACCAGTCCGTTGCTCTGCGGGTAGCGGCCGGTGAACAGTGATCCGCGCGACGGTGAGCACAGCGGCGCCGTGGCATGTGCTCTGGTCAACAAGATGCCCTCATCGGCGAATTGGTCGAGCCGCGGACTCGAAACGTCGGGGTGACCGTAGATACCGAGATACCGGCCCAGATCATGCCAATGCACGAGCAGCACATTGTCGCGGCGCTGTTCAGTTGGCTGCTGATCGCCGATTACCGTCACCTCCTCAGCTTGCCGAGCTCCATCGACGTTATCGGCCGCGGTGTTGTGGCAGTTCCGGCGCCCTCGACGGGCGACGCGCTTGCCGCCAGCGACTCACCAATGCGGCGGCGGATACCCGCCCGGGCCGGGCGGGCCTTGCGGCGGCGGTTGCGGTTGGCGGTACGGCGGCCATTGGCCGCCGCCCTGAAATCCGCCGGGTGCAGGCCCACCGGTCGGGCTTGGCGGCAGGCCCAGGGTCATCCGGAATGCCGGGATCAACATCAGGCCGGCGGCAGCGGCGATGACAAATCCCGCGACCAGGTCGTAGGTGAGTCGGCCGGTGGCGCCGTAGCGGGCTTCGGAGGCGATCGCCAGCACCAGCATCACGAAGCCGCCGCCGAGGATAAGGAATTGCCCGATCTGCTTCCTGAGGAAGAGCAGGACCGCGCCGACGGCGGCGGCGAGACCTGCCGCGATGATCAGGAAAAGGCTGATCTCCAGGACCGACGGCATGCTGGGGACCATATTGTGGATCTGCTGCCGGCACAGGGTCGAGTACTCGCCGCCGAACCGTTTACACATGTCGCTAGCACGGTTGGCCGCGCTGCTCGCGTTGATCCATAGCGTCAGCGTGAGAATGGCGCCGAGCAGCCCGAGCAACCCGATGGCGGCATAGGTGATCCAGCTGATGGTCTGCTGGGAGGTTGGGGCGGTTGGCTGCGCACCCTGGCCGCCCCACGCCGGCGGGCCATAACCGGGTTGCTGACCGTAACCGGCCGGCGGATAGCCGGGCGCAGGTCGCGGGCCGTAGCCGGCGTAGGGCGGTTGCTGGCCCTGGTCGGCGGCGGTCGGTTGGTCATAGCCGCCTGGGCCGGGCTCGCTGTGCTCTGGAGAATCGTTTGGCGAACGGCCCCACTGCGGGGGAAAGCCTGGTGGAGGAGTTTGCACCCCGGCATCGTAACCGCCGCGACCACCCGCAATCACACGGCGACGGTCCCGTTCCTCCCGACGCCGCGGCGGCAATCGAGACGCTCATCGCGCAACTGGCGATGAGCTGACCCCCGGCTCGTTGCCCCAGCCGTTCTCCGAGACGAATTCGGCGAGCGGCCGGCCCAGCGCCCAGCCGTCCAATTCCAGCGAGGGCCGATCCGGAAATTCGGGTACCGGGCCAAGACACAGGATCGCCACCGGCTCGGCATCCTCGGGCATCGACAATAAGGCGCCCAGTCTCGGCGGATCGAACAGCGATACCCATCCCATCCCCAGGCCTTCGGATCGTGCTGCCAGCCAAAGGTTTTGGATCGCGCACGACACCGACGCGAGATCCATCTGCGGCAGGGTGCGACGGCCGAAGACGTAACTGTCTCTGCCCTCGCACAGCGCCACCACCAGCAGTTCGGCGCAGTCGAGGATGCCCTCGACCTTCAGCGCAAGGAACTCCTGCGCGCGCTGGCCCAACGCGTGGGCGGTCAGCAGCCGCTCCTCGTCGACCAGAGCGTGAATGCGCCGTCGTAGCGAGTCGTCGGTGATCCGGATGAACCGCCACGGCTGCATCAGGCCCACATTGGGTGCGGCATGCGCGGCCTGCAGCAGGCGCGCCATGACGTCTTCGGACACGGTGCTGTCCGGCACGAACCGGCGCATGTCTCGTCGTTCCGAGATCACCCGATACACCGCTTGCCGCTCCTGCGGACTGAACGCGTGATCGCCCACATAGCCATCGTAGGAAACGTCATGTGCGAAGCCGCGAACCGATGCCCCACGTGTCTGCCAGACTGGCTTCAAGCGCTTCGGTTTGCCTGAACCGGCGAAAAGGATCGGTCCCATGAAGATTCCGGATTCACTCGACGAATTGCCCACCAACGGCACCCGGGGACGCGTCTACGGCGAGCCCTATCGAATGGCGGACGGTGGCACGGTGATCACCGTTGCCAAGGTCCGCGCCAGCACCTCGACGCCGGTCGGTGTGTTCGTCGTGCACGACGGCACGGCGCGCTGGGTGCCGGCGGTCGACGCCAACCGGATCGCGCTGATCGGCGTGGTCACCGGCCTGATCTCGGCGGTCCTCGCCTGTGTGGCGATGGTGCGTCGCCCGCCCTGGCCGGACTTGTCGGCGAATTCGCAGGCCTGGCAGCACCACCGCTGACCGCTACGGCCGATAGGTAACGCCGACCGCACGGAAAACGTACTCCGGCGGCACCTCGAAGCTCAGCGACCGACGCGGCAACCCGGCAAGCACGTCGCCGGGAAAGGCGATCTTGTAGTGCAGCGACAGCTGGCCGGTGAACGACTCGTCCACCTTACTGACGTCGAGATCGACCTGTAGGCCCGTCGAGGAGATTTGTGCGGTCGCCGCGCCGGACTGTGGCGCGTCCCAACGCACGTCGACGGTGGGGCCGGCCAGTTTTGGCAGCGACGACAGGGTCGCCAGGATTCGTTGCGAGGTGAGCGCCACCGATCCGACATAGCTGGCGACGCTGTGCGCCGAACGCAGACCCGGGATGGCCCCGCTGAACCGCCGGGTGACCGCGACGTAATCGGCGGAGTAGATCAGCCCTTCCGCCTCAACCTCGGCACGCACCTCGGCCGGCAGCTTGCCGATGCCGAAAAGCCTGCGGACGATGACGCTCATCAGCCCAGTATGATCACGACCCCGAAGCGGCTGCTAGAAGCGGCGGCCGCCCTCGGTGCCGTCGTCTTCGTCGTCGTCGGGCTTCTGATCGGGCGAGAGGATGCGGCGCGACGCGACGGGCTTGCCCGCCACTCGCTTCACCACTTCCGGTGCCGTCGGCGGAGCGACGATACGTCCCTGCACCGGGGCGCCGTTCTTCACCGACGGCGGCGCAATGCGTTTGGTGTCGGTCTTGCCGTCGCCGCCGGCTCCGCCAGCGCCGGCCATCGCGCCCGGAGGCATCATCGGCATGCCGCCCACTCCACCCCTGGGCGCCCCTGCCGAATCCGATGGAGCCGCTGAGACCGGCGACGCGGTCTGCGCCGACGCCGGGACAGTGCCGGCCGAAGGAGTCGGTGGCGGCCCGAGTTGTGAGGCGGGAGTGGTGCTGGCCAGGCCGGCACCCGCGCCGCCTCCAGCGCCGGCCAAACCAGCGGCCCCACCAGCGGCTCCGCCGGCCAACCCGGCAGCCTCGCCGGGTATCGCCCCGGCGGCCGACGCGGCGCCTCCCGCGCCCTTGCCGGCTGCGCCCATTACCCCCTGCATGACCTGCATCCCTTGTTGCGGGATCTGTGTGGCGAGCTGGGTAAACGGTTGCATGGCACCGGTCAAGGAGCTGGTGAGACCCTGGCCGATGCTCGTTGCTCCCTGCAAAAGCTGGGTGAACTGGGACATCGGGTCTTTGCCGCTGCCGCCGACGCCGGCGAGGTTGCTGGCCGAGCTCTGTTCAGTGGCAGGGAATTGCGATGTGGCGTAGTTGAGTCCAGCTTCGCGAGCGGCATGGCCCTTCTGGGCTTGGAGATTGTCCGCGGGATCACCGGAATTGACCTGCACGCCCAGCAACGACAGCAGTTGCTCGACGCCCGAAGGGCCGGCGGCGACCATATCTGAAATGATCTGCTGCGGTGGCAGATTCAAACCGTGCGTCTGCGCGTAATGTTCGATTATCGCTACCAGCTTTGGGTCCATGGTGTTCCTTGCGACGTCGTTTAGTACTGCGGGACCGTGGTGTCGAGTGTACGGGCGGATAGAAACTCGTAGACCGAATCGCCCCGGCGGTACTCGTCGATAAGACGCTGGGTCAGCGCATTGATTTCGTCAACTGTTGCGGCCATTTGCTCGAGAATTTTGGTTCGGCTAACGCCGTCTTTGCGTCGGCCCTTAAGCTCGAAGATGCGCGCGTAGCCGGCTTGCGCGATGACGTGCAGTTCTGCGCGGTAGCGGGCGTTGAGTGTGGCCCGTACCCATTCAGCGTTCAGTTCGTCGATAACTGCGGGATCGGCAGTGCCGCCTTCGATTTGGAGTCGCGCGATCTCGGCGGCGTAGATGCGTTGACGGCGACGCCAGTCGGCATCGCAGTCGAGCTCGGCGGCTTGGGTGACGAGGTTGACGGCCATTGCGTAGCCGGCGACGGCTTGATCGGCCGGCGAAGTCCCCGTTGGGATTTCGTCGGAGACGGAGGGTTTTGGCCGCGGATCGGCGGCCGCCGCGGCTTGCAAGCTGGCAAGGTCGAAATCGTTCATTGCACAACGCTTTCCGCGGGTGCGGTGTTGCAGGCGAGAAACCAGGCGAGGTGGTAATTCGCGGCGATCCGATCCCCGTTAACCAGGGCCTCGATGGCGGCGAGCAGCTGCCAGTTGCCCACGTCCGCGGCATCGACATGATCGGGGTAGCGATCCAGCACGCGGTCGGCCAACGCGGTCAGCTGGTTGTGCAGCTCCTCGGCTTCGGATTCGAGTACCCCGGTGCCTCTTGAGGCGGCTCTGGCCAGGGTATGCGCAAGCCTCGGCAGCCCGTCGCGAAAGTGGGTGGCGTCGCTCAGCTCCCAGCTCAGCTCTTCGACTTCGGGCGCGAACCGCCGCCGCGGCGACATCGGCACCGGCTCGTCGGTGTCGGACTCAGGCCGGTAGTGTCCGGCTTCAGTGGCGGCGGCGAGCTTGACCTCGCCGAGCAGCGCTTCGATGTCACCGCGTCGGCGCGCCGGTTCGAGAAGTGTTACGGCGGATGGGATTTCGATCCCAGGAGGTATCCAGCCGCTGGCTAAATCGGTCACCAGCACGGTTGTGTCGTCGGGCCGGTCCCCGATCGCCCAAGCCAGTCGGGGCTGTTGGCTGGCCACCGCCGCAACCAGGCGTTGCAATCGCCTGCGCGCCGTCGCATCGGCAGACATCGCCCCGGCCAGCGCCCCGCCGGCGGAGGCTATGGCGCTTTCGGTTCCGACACCGGGTGGCGACTGCGCCGGAATGGGCAGCCCGGGTCGGCGCACCACCGTGCCGGGCTGACCTATACCGGTTGTCCCTCCCGCCGAAGGATGTACCGGCGCCGAACCCGGCACGGACGCCGGTCCCTGGCCCACTGGCGCTGACGGAACCGACGGCGCCGAAGGAATAATCGGCGGACTGGGCGGCGCCGCCACGGTCGGTCGCACCAGGTCGGCGCCGTAGGCGGGCAACGGACCCGCGGGCGTCGGTGGCACGGCTGCAACCGCGGCGGGTCCGGCCATCATCGTGGAAGCCGGCTCCGAGGTGTAAGTGGCCGACGATGGCGTTGGCGCGGACGGGGCCTGCGGTGTTGGGGCAGGCGCGTCTCCCACCGTGACCGGCGTGCCCGCCGCGGCCGTCGGGATGGTCGGCGCGCTCGGCGGCACCTGCGGCTGCATCGCTTGCACGGGCCCGCCGAGACCGGCGGGCCCTCCTGCCGCAGGGGCACTCATCGGTGCCCCGGGATTCAAGCCCGGCGGCGTGCCGCCTGGCAATCCCCCTGGTGCTCCGATCCCCCCCAAACCGGCTGGCGCCGCCATACCTCCCATCGGCGCCGACGGCATGCCGCCCATCGAGGGCGCCCCGGCACCGGCGGTCGGCAGGCCCCCTCCGCCTGAAAACCCGGCGGGCACTGCGGCGGGTCCCGGGGGAGTCGGCGCTGCACCTTGGGGCATGCTTACGCCACTGGCGGGAGGCTGGGCAGGCGCGGGGGCAGGTAGCGGTGAGGCTGGCGGCGCCGCGCCCTCGGGCATGCTTGCGCCGCCGGCGGGAGGCTGGGCAGGCGCGGGGGCCGGTGGCGCTGAGGCTGGCGGCGCCGCGCCCTCGGGCATGTTTGCGCCGCTGGGGGGATGCGCGCCCTGCGGCGCCGCTTGATTCAGCTGACCTCGAACCTGCTCCTCGATGGCCTGCAGGTTGGGCTGCTGGTTCGCGTCTATGCCTGCGTCGCGGGACATCCCGAAGAACGACTGACCGGTATCCTGCGCATCCACAACTTTTTGGCCCGCGCCGATGACGCTGAACGCGCACTCCGCGGCGGCTTGGTTGGCTTGCCGTTGATGGTCGGCGATAATCTCAGAAATTTTAGCGACTTTGATCTCGAAGTCGTCTTTCGATTGGAGTTCATCGTTTATTTGCTTGTTGCCAGCGTCGGCAATGCTGGTCAGTTTGTCGCGAAGTTGTTGCACGCTGTGCAGGGCGTCTTGTAACGCATTTTTATAGGCACCGTTTTTTTCCGCGATCTTGGCAGCCTGGTCGGCGCCTTGACGAAATGCATCGCGGACAGCGTCGGCGGTCTCTCCCTCCTGCCCAGCCAATGTTGTCGAGATGGCTTGCTGCAGCGTGTCGTGAAGTTGAGAATAGTTCGTTTGGATCGTTCCGCGATTGGCAATCGCATTATTGAGTGCGGACACCGATGCAATGCTCACCCACTGCGCGCCGACTAGCGCCAGTGACCATGGGCCTTGTGGATAATCCGGGACAGTCATTTGCACAGCTGTTGGATCGTGTCGGCCGCCGCGCTGCTGGCGTCCAAAACCGGCTTCAGCTCCGGATCAGAATTACTAAGTCCGTCCTGATAAGCTATAACAACTTCTTCAAGCGTGCTCGCTTCCTCTCGGACAGCGGTTGCGAGGTCAGCCGGGGTCGCCGGCTCCTCGGCGAGCGTCGCCAAAAGGTGTCGGCTGAACACATCGAATATTTGTCGAGAATTAATGGCCGCGACGAGCGTATCGCTTCCTCTGGGTAAGGCGTTACCCACGTTCACCGCACGATCAAACTTCCCGACGGCAGCGCAAACTTTTGCTTTGGCGTCGGCGATCTGCTGTTGGCTGTAGGCGGGCTTGGGCGGCGGTTGATTGTTGTGTGGCACTGGGCGGAACCAAGCGGCGAGACCAACACCTAAGGCGATGAGCGCAATCGCCAGTGCAGCGAACGTCGGCCAACGTGAGGGCCGACCGGACGGCATCGACGGTCCGGGCGGCATTTGAAACGACGGGGTCGAAGGGGCGGACGGCGGAGAACCCCAGTGCTGGCCTGGTTCTGGGTTGGACGCTCCGGGCGGCATATCCGACGACATGGAGCGATGGTATCGCTGATCGGCGATCCTGGTATTCACCAATGCTTCGCAGGCCGAAGGTGCTCAAGCCGAGTAATAGACCGACTGAGCACGCGCTAGGACGAGTCATTTGCAGGATCGCCGGATCGTCACGGCCGCCTCAGTATTGGCCTTCACCACCGACTGCATCTCGGAGTCAGATTTAGTAAATCCGTCCAGGTATTCAATCAGTGCATCTTGAAGAGAATTCGCCTGGTTGCGCACAGCTGTTGCCAGATCAGGCGGGGTCGCCGGTTCTTCGGCCAGCTTCGCCAGGAGGTACCGGCTGAATACATCGAAGACTTGCCTAGTACCTGTGGCCGACGCCAGTTGCTCATTTGCGTTGCTGCCATTAGGTACTGCGTTAACCACAGTCACCGCACGCTCCAACTTGGCAAAGGCGGCGCACACATCGGCTTTGGCTGAGGCCACCTGCTGATCGGTGTAGGTCGGCTTGGGCGGGGGTTGATTGTTGTGCGGCGCTGGGCGGAACCATCCGACGAAGCCGACGGCTACACCGAGAAGCGCAATCGCCAGAGTGACGAACGTCGGCCAACGTGATGGCCGGCCGAACGCGGCAGGCGGGAGAGGACTCCAGTGCTGGCTTGGATCGGGCGCAGGCAAGTTTGACATGCGGCGAATGGTATCGCCGATCGAAAGCCTCGGTATTCAGCGTCGCTACGCACCCCGAAGTACGCCCCAGCGATTATCGAAAGCCCTTGACCTGCAACGGCTTAACGTGCCTTCAACCGCAGCCGGAAGCGAACGACGCCGATAAACGCAACGGCCAGCGCGATAAGCATGCCCATGTCGACCAGCCACGCGCCGCGCACGTGTCGCCACAACCGGTCGACGGGCAGCCCGGCCTCGATGTTGTTCAGATCGACGGTCGACGCCGCGGCGGCGAAACCCCAGCGGGCCGGCACCAGCCACGACGCCTGGTCCAGCAGTAGTCGCCCGGTCACCGGTATCAGACCACCGGCCATCACCATCGAGATCATGATGACCACCACCAGCATCGGCAGCACCTGCTCGGTGGAGCGGGCCAGAGACGACAGTGCGAGCCCTAGCATCGCCGACGCGATGGCCGTCAAAGCCAGGGTCAGCCAGAGCTCGACGACGCCGGCCGCAACACTGTGGCCCAACAGCACCCCGCCGTGCGACGGTGCACCTTTCCCGATCGTCATGATGACCACCATCACGGCGGTCTCGATCAGCGCCGCGGCGCTGAAGACGAGGACTTTGGCCATCAGGTAGGCCGACGCCGATAAACCAACAGCCCGCTCGCGCTGGAAAATCATCCGCTCGCCGACCAGATCGCGCACGGTCAGCGCGGTCCCCATAAACACCGCGCCGATGTTGAGCAGGATCAGGATGTCGATAGGTTCTTCGGGCGCAGTCGAATTGGCGTTCCCCAGCCCGGTGCTGCCGGGCACCGCCAGCGACAGCACACCGAGCACGAACGGCAGCAGCGCCAAAAAAGCGAAGTACCCGCGATCGGCGGTCATGAGCCGGGCTTGACGGCGGGCCAGCGTCCCGACCTGACGCCATCGGCTGGTCCGCGGCGGCTTTCCCAGCGGCGCTGCGCCGGCGGTCGGCGGTGGTCGTCGCGGCGCGGCGGGATGGCGAGCCCGAAACGCCCGGTGTACACCGTCGGGGTCGGTGCTGACCCGGGCGAAGATGTCGGCCCAGTCGGTGCTGCCCATCGCCGCCCCGATCTGCGACGGCGGGTCGGCGAAGGCGGTCTTGCCGCCGGGCGCCAGCAGCAGCAGCTGGTCGCACATGTTCACGTAGGTCAGCGAATGGGTGACGACGATGACGACGCGCCCGGCGTCGGCGAGTCGCCGCAGCATCGTCATCACCTGCCGGTCCAACGCCGGGTCGAGCCCCGACGTCGGTTCGTCGAGGATCAGCAGCGACGGGCCGGTCAGCAGTTCCATCGCCACCGACGCGCGTTTGCGCTGCCCGCCGGACAGCTTGTCGACGCGAGTCTTCTTGTGCGGCGTCAATTCCAGCTCGTCGAGCACCCGCTCGACCACCTGCCGGCGATCCTCGATTGAGGTGTCGGGTGGCAGTCGCAGTTCGGCGGCGTAACTGAGCGCCTGCTCGACGGTGAGCTGGCGGTGCACGACGTCGTCCTGCGGCACCACCCCGATCCGCGAACGCATCGAGGCGTACTCGGCGTGCACGTCGTGCCCGTCGAAGGCGACCACACCCGCGCTGCGCGGCAGCGCACCGCCAATCAGCTTGACCAGCGTGGATTTTCCGGCGCCGGACGGCCCGATCACCGCGGTCAGCGTCCCGGGTTTCGCGGTGAACGACACATCCTTCAACAGCTGGCGTCCATCAATGGTCAGCGCCAACCCGTGGGCGGTGAGCCCGCTGGTGCGCAATGCCGCGGGCTGCGGCACGAGGGTGCTGCCGGTCGCGAGCAGGTCGGTATTGCCGATGGTGACGACGTCGCCGTGCTGCAGCATCGCCGCCCGAGTGATCAGGGTGCCGTTGACGAAAGTGCCGTTGCTGCTGTTGTTGTCGCGGATTTCCAGTCCGGCCGCACTGGTTTCTAGCACCGCGTGCACGCGGGAGGCCAGCGCGTCGTCGACGACGATGGTGTTGGTCTTGGCGCGACCGACGGTCGTTGTATCCCGCGGGCCCGCCGTGCGCGGCGGGGCCGGTCGCGGCAAAGGTCGGCTCGGATGGGTCTGCGGACCGGGCGGACGAAGCCGCGGCCGCGTCTGCGTCCGTCTCGGGGGCGGCGGACCCGCGGGCCGGAACGCGGTCGTCTTGGGGCTGGTGCCGGGCGGCTCGTCGGCTGTGCGGGGCCGCGATGGCGGCGCCGACGTGGCGACCCGGAACGTCAGCTGCGGCCCACGCGGGCTGCCCAGCGTGATGGTCATGCGGTCGTGGATGGGCACCAGGGTGGCGCGCGCACCGCCGACGTAAATACCGTTTTGGCTTTTGTCGACGACGACCCACTTCGAATTGTCGAACCGCAGGATCGCGTGCACCCGCGAGATCAGCGTCAGGTCGTCAGGGTCGATGTCGTGGAAGCCGATGTCGCAGCTGTGGTCGCGGCCGACGATCACGTCCCGGTCGACCGGATACGTATACATCGCGGATCCGACCCAGACCGTCAACGGCGGCACGCCGACGCCGCTCGCCGCGGCGAGCTTGGTCGTGTGGCCGCCGCGCGATGGCGTGCGGCTGCGATCTGTCGGTGCCATCCATTGCTTTCTATACCCCGGGATGCTGTATGCAACGCATATGAACATATAGCCGCAGCCAGCAACAACAACTGGCCAACGTTGACTAGCGGCCGCGCGGTGATCTGATCGAAGCTAAACCTTTACTTGACGTCGGTAACGCTCGGCGTTGACCATGAAAGGGTGCGCCGACTGCTGGGTTCGCTGTGCGCTACGGTGTGCACTGCTTTTGTCACCCTGACGACAGCTCCAACGGGTGGTGCAGTCGGCGCACCCTGGTTTGCCCGTTCTGTCGGCAACGCGACTCAAGTGGTTTCCGTTGTCGGAGTGGGCGGTTCGAACGCCAAGTTGGATGTCTACCAACTGGGCGCCGCGGGCTGGCAGCCGGTCGCGGCCGGCATACCGGCTCACGTCGGATCAGCAGGCCTTGCGCCGCAAGCCAAAAGCGGATATCCGGCAACCCCGATGGGGGTCTACTCGTTGCCGTTCGCGTTCGGGACCGCGCCCAATCCCGGTAGCGGACTGCAGTATGTCCAAGTCGATTCCAACCACTGGTGGAACGGTGACGACAACAGCCCGACCTTCAACACGATGCAGGTCTGCCACAAGGCTCAATGCCCGTTCGACACCGGAGCGAGTGAGAACCTCGAGATTCCGCAGTACAAGCACGCGGTAGTGATGGGCGTCAACCCAAACCGTCAGCCGGGTAAAGGCGCTGCGTTTTTCTTCCACACCACCGACGGCGGGCCGACTGAGGGCTGCGTCGCGATCGACGACGCCTCGCTGGTGCAGATCATCCAATGGCTGAAACCCGGTGCCGTCATCGCGATCACTCAATAGCGCAGAGCCGCAGACGAATTCAGGCCAGAGCGCTACCGGGCCGCACTTTGAAGTCGAGGTTCGCCAACGACATCGTCGCATCGTAGGTCCGGTCATATCCCGTCGCGCTGATCCGCCAACCGTCGGCGGTGCGGCGATAGCGGTCGTGGTAGAAACCGGCGCCGATCAGCATGAAGTTGAACTCCGCCACGATCACCCGGTCCTGCAGATACCAGATGCCGGACGCCTCATCACCGGTCACGGTGATCTCCGGGTGGGTCACCCGGTGCTCGGTGATGACGCCCGGTCCCAGCGACGAGCGCATGAACTCGACCAGGTCGGCACGGTCGGTGAAATGGTGCTCCTCGCCAAGTGACGACCCGTAGTCACCCTTGACGTCCTCGGTGAGCGTGTCGGCGAAGTCGTCCCAGTGTTTGGTGTCCAGTCCACGCAGATAGCGGTACTTGACGTGTTCGATCGCAGTGACGTCGGCGAGATAGTCGGCATGATCGTAAGAGCTCATCAGGTCATCTCAGCACACGCCGGCGGGGACCCGTCGTGCAGGTAATGGGTGACCATATCGATCAGTGCGCGTCGCTCGCGTTGCCAGTCGACGGCGGTGCCCACGATCATCTGCGCCAACACCACACCCCGCAGCGTCGCCCAAATCACGTCGGCTACACCATCATTCGAGGGATCGTCGGTTATCAATCGGCCGAGCTCGGCGATCGCCGAATTCATTTCCAGCAGATGCTGTCGTGAAGACCCGCCCGGGCCGCCGCGGTTGGCCCGCAGGATTTCGAACGCTGCCATCGACGTCGGACTGCTGTAGCAACTCCACGCCGTGTCGACGACGACCTCGATGCGCTCGCGCAGCGGCAATTGACTGACCTCCGCCGAGCACAAGCTCTCCAGCAGCTTGGCCACCCCGTCATCGACGACGGCCATCAGCAAGCCGTTGCGGTCGCCGAAGTGATACTGGATCACCCCCCAGGTCACGCCCGCGCGTTCGGCGACGTGCTTGGCGGTCGCGGCGGCGAACCCCTCTTCGACGATGCAGCGGACCGTCTCATCGATGATCTTCGCTCGGGTGTCATCGCCCCGTTTGCGGGGCGCGTTGGTCCGTCGAGTGGGGCTGACGGGCCCGCGCGGCTTCGGGCTTGCGGCAATAGACATTGTTGACTTTATAACATAGTCAGGACTATTTTTGGGGCCGTGACCCAATCTCGCTACGCGCAGCTGTCCCGCCAGGAATTGGCCGTGTTGGTTCCCGAGCTGCTGCTGATCGGGCACATGATCGATCGTTCCGGCATGGCCTGGTGTATCTCAGAGTTCGGTCGCGAGGAGATGGTGCAGATCGCCATCGAGGAGTGGGCCGGCGCCAGCCCGATCTACACCAAGCGGATGCAGCGGGCGCTGAACTACGTAGGTGACGACGTGCCCACGATCTTCAAGGGCCTACAACTCGACATCGGCGCGCCGCCGCAATTCATGGACTTCCGCTACACCATCCACGACCGTTGGCACGGCGAATTTCACCTCGACCACTGCGGTGCGCTGCTCGACGTGGAGCCGATGGGCGACGAATACGTCTTCGGGATGTGCCACACCATCGAGGACCCGACGTTCGACGCGACCGCGGTGGCGACCAACCCGCACGCGCAGATGCGTCCCATCCATCGGCCACCCCGGGTTCCGTCCGACCGGCATCCGCACTGCGCGTGGACCGTCATCATCGACGAGTCCTATCCGGCCGCCCAGAGCATCCCGGCGCTGGATGTTGTTGCCCAAACAAACGCCGCGACTTGGGAACTGGGTGCAATAGATCCGTCCGATGAAGGGTTGGCCGACTATTCGGGCCCGCTGGTATCCGACCTCGACTTCGGCGCCTTCTCGCATTCCGCGCTCGTGCGCATGGCCGACGAGGTCTGCCTGCAGATGCACCTGCTGTATCTGTCCTTTGCGATCGCGGTGCGAGCCCGCGCGGGGTCCAACGCCGAACTGGCCGCCTCGGTGGGCACCCGCCAGCTGATCGGCCTGGCCGGGCTCGGCGCGGAGCGCATCCACCACGCGCTGCACCTCCCTGGCGGGATCGACGGCGTGCTGCGGGTTTTCGAGTTGCATCCGCTGTTCAACCCGATTGGCTACGTGGACGCGGAGACATCGGGTCGGCTAGATGTCCATCCATCACCGGCCCATGACGATGCCGCGTGGATCTCGTTGTGCTCGCCGGAGTCGGTGCAGCCGTTGCAGGCGATCGCCACCGCGGTAAACCCGCGTATCGAGGTCCAGATCACGGGCAGTCATACTGACTGGACGGTCGAGCTCTCCGAAACCGACACTGCGGCAAGCGAGCTGCCGGAGGTGCAGATCGCCAAGGTCAGCGGCGGGTCGACGTTCCAGTTCCAGCCGAGGCGATCGCTGCCGCTGACGGTGGTGTGAGGCCGCCCAAATCTGTCAAGACATTGGGTGTATCACTTCGGTGACACAACAGCATCGAGCCCATACCGATCAGATTGCGCCCGACCGTCATAGCGCGCTCGCGGTTATGGTTAACGCTGGCCACCGACCGCTATCGACGAAAGTATTCGCTCTATGTATGACCCGTTGGGGTTATCGATCGGGACCACCAATTTAGTCGCGGTCCGCAGCGGGAAGTCACCCGTCTCGCGCCGCGCGGTGTTGACTCTTTTTCCCGATCGCGCTCCGGAACTCGGTGTGCCCGTGGCGGACCCGGATGGGGCCGACACCGGCACGCTGATGACCGGCTTCGTCGAGCGGGTCGGTGGGTCAAGCACGTTGATGTCCGCGGACGGGTCGACCCATGATCCTGCACTGCTGCTGGTGGAGGCCCTCGACGCGTTGATCACCGCGACCGGTGGCGATGCGTCGACGTCGAACATCACGATTGCCGTTCCCGCGCACTGGGAATCGCAAGCCCTGCGGGGACTGCAGGACGCGTTGTGCACGCACGCCGGCTTCGTCCGTGGCGGCATGTCACCGCGGCTGGTTTCGGATTCCATTACCGCGTTGACCGCGTTGAACTCCGATGACCGCCTGCCCGCCAACGGGGTGGTGGCGCTCCTGGATTTCGGTGGCACCGGCACCAGCATCACGCTGGCCGACGCCGCATCGGGCTTCACCCCCATCGCCGACACGGTGCGCTACCCGGAATTCTCCGGCGACCTCATCGATCAGGCGCTGATGGTTCACGTGCTCGAAAACGTCGGCCGCGCCAAAGGAATTGATCCCGCCAGTACCGGCGTCGTCGGCCAATTTGGCAATCTGCGAGAGGAATGCCGGCTGGCCAAAGAGCGGCTTTCCGACGCGACGGAGACCGAGCTGGTCGTCGAACTGTCCGGACAGTGTGCCAGCGTCCAGGTGAGTCGAGCCGAGCTGGAGAGCGTGATCGAAGATCAGCTCAGCGGCGTGCTGTCTGCGTTCGATGACATGTTGCGGCGCAGCCGAGTTCGCCGAAAGGATCTCGTCGCGGTGGCGATGTCCGGCGGCTGTGCCAAGATTCCGGTTGTCGCCCAGCGTCTTTCGGCACATGCCAAGGCGTCGGTGGTGACCGCAGTTGAGCCCGGGCTGGCCATGGCAGTCGGCGCGGTGATGCTCTCGGCGCGACAGCCGGTCGAGCAGCAGGAGGACGAGCTCGAATCGACGACGATGGCCGCGATGGTGGGTGCATCCACCGGCAGCTTCGCGGCGACGACCGGCACTTTCACCGCGTCCACCGACACGCTCGGTGCCTCGACGGGCTCGTTCGGCGTGCCCACCGGCACGTTTGACGACCCGTCCGAGACGCTTCACCAATTGGCCTGGTCGGAGGCCGACGATTCCTCCAAGGAACCGGTGGCCTACACCGGTGAGCCTTACGACGACGATGCCCGCGTTACCCCGTCTCAGCTCATGCAATTGCCGAAGTATGAGCCGCCCGAGGAGCCGCGCCGCGGAAATCGCTTGCCGCAGTTTTTTTTGGGCGTCGCAGCGCTGGTCTCGATGGTCGCCATCGGCGGGGTGGCGTTCACGCTGACAAGCTCGACCAGCCACCCGGTGCCCCCGGCGCCCACCAGCACGTCGGCCGCGCCGCCGCCGCTGCCCAGCTCCAACCCTCCATCGCCAAGCCTGGCGTCGCCCAGCCCGCTGCCGCCCCCGCCTCCGAGCACCGCGCCAGAGGCCACCGTCGCCCCGCCGGTCACCAGCGAGGTTCCGCCGCCTCCGCCACCACCTCCGGTGACCACGACCTATCGACCGCCGCCGCGCACCACGCAGCAGGCGACGAGCACCCCGACGACGACACCGCCGCCACCGACCAGCACCACCACAACCCCGACCACGCCGACGACGACGCCGCCGCCGCCTAGCACCACGACGAGCACGACACCGTCGGAGGTCATGACGACGACGTACTTGAAGCTCCCGTTCGTGCCGGTCCCGATCCCGGTGCAGGTGCCGGAGGGGCAGGGCGGCACAAACCAGCAGCCGCAGAGCCCCTACCAGCCGCAGAACCCATACCAGCCACAGAGCCCCTACGAGCCGCAGAGCCCGTACCAACCGCAGTATCCATACGGCGGTGGGGGGTACGGCTACTAGACGTGGCGCAAGTCGCCCGTTTTGCGCACACTGGGTGTTATCGGTGTGAGCTGCCAGGAGGCCGCAATGGACGATAACGGTCGGTTCGGATTCGATCCCGAGGACTTCGATCGGGTGTTCCGCGACGCCAGCGAGGGACTGCGCGAGGCATTCGACGGGATCAGCCGGTTTTTCACCTTTCCCGGGGATCGGGCCGGGTGGCCCGGTCTTCTCGAGGATCTGGCCCGCCGCATGAGGACCAGGCCGGAAACCGCGGGCGAGGCCGGTGACGGTGTCTGGGTGATCTACACCGTGAGCGACGACGGTGGCGCCCGGGTCGAAGAGGTGTACGCCACCGAACTCGATGCGCTGCGTGCGAACCAGGGCACCACCGACGCGACCCGCAAAGTCCGATTCCTGCCATACGGCATCGCCGTCAGCGTCTTGGACGGTTCGCAGGGTTCAGAAGACGTGCCCTAACCTCGCCGGTGCGGCTGCCGTACCGCGAGTTCGGCGACCGGAATAACAGGACACATCTGGGGGTACAGGGCAACAATGTTGACCATGCGCCTTCGCCAGATCGCTCGTTTCGTTGCTGTCGTGCTGCTAACCACCTGCGGGTTGCTGAGCGCGCCCATCGCCATCGCGGCCGCCCAGGGATGCCCCGACGTCGAGGCGGTATTCGCCCGCGGCACCGGTGAGCCGCCCGGTGTCGGCGGGATCGGAGAGCCATTCGTCGACTCGCTGCGCTCGGCAGTCGGTGCCAAATCGCTCGACGTGTATCCGGTCAACTACGAGGCCAGCAGCGATTTCGGCGACCGCATCGCGTTCGCGCAAAGTGTCGTCGACGGGATCAAAGACGCCAGCGGTCACATCGAGGCCACCGCGGCGAACTGCCCTAAGACGCGAATCGTGCTCGGCGGGTACTCGCAGGGCGCGGCCGTCGCCGGTTTCGTCACGTCGGCGTCCATACCAGCGGGGATACCGGCCGAGTACGTGGCCTTCCTACCCAAGCCGATGCCGCCGGAGATAGCCAACCACGTCGCCGCGGTGACGCTCTTCGGAAAACCGTCGGCAGCTTGGCTGCAAAACTACGGCGCACCGGCGATCACCATCGGCCCGCTGTATGTGCCCAAGACCGATGACTTGTGCGCTCCCGGGGACACCATCTGCGACGGCAATGCCGGCGGGGCGCCGAGCTTCGCGCATGCCGAATACCCGGTGAATGGCATGACGGCCCAGGCTGCGGATTTCGCCGCGAGCCGTCTGTAGCGTCAGGCTCACCAGGTGACCGGCAGCTCTTTCATGCCGTAAATGTCGGAGTCTTTGAATTGCAATGCATTCGGCGATACCGCCAATCTCAGTCCGGGTAGCCGCCGCGCCAGCGTCGCGAATGCGACCTGCATTTCGACTCGAGCCAGGTTGGCTCCGATGCATTGGTGCACACCGTATCCGAAACCCAAGTGTCCGCGGGTGTTCCGTTCGATATCGAAAGTCTCAGGCTCCTGGACGAATTCGCTGTCCCAGTTTCCGGCGGGCAGGTTCATCAAAACCCTCTCGCCGGCGCGGATCAACTGACCGCCGATCGTGAGGTCTTCCATCGCGATCCGATCCACTTGGGCATGCACGATGGTGAGGTAGCGCATCAGCTCTTCGATCGCATTGCCGATCACCGCTGGGTTGTCGGTTTGGCCCAGCCGCTCGAACACTTCCGGATGCTCCAGCAGCGCAACGGTTCCCAACGCGATCATGTTGGCTGTGGTCTCGTGGCCGGCCTGCATCATGATCACCGCGTTCATCGCCGCGGTCTCACGGCTGAGTTGGCCAATCGCGACGTAGTCGGTGACCAGGCGGCTGATCAAGTCGTCGCCGGGTTCGCGCTCTTTGCGCCCTACTAGCTCCTGTATATAGGCGAACATCGTCGCGAAGGCCTGCGCCTTTTGCTCCTCGGACGACTTCGTGTCCAATGCTAGTGAGGTGTTGTGCTGGAAGAGCCCGAGATCCTCGGGCGGCACGCCCAGCAGCAGCGCGATCACCAACGACGGCACTGGCAAGCCGAAGTCGCGCACGATGTCGGCCGGCGGCCCGTTGTCGATCATGGTGCCGAGGTAATGGTCGACCAGTTCCTGAATCTGCGGCCGCATTGCTTCGCAGCGCCGGAAGGTGAATTGGCTGGTCATCATCCGTCGTAACCGATGGTGCTCGGGATCGTCGATGCGGGCGAAGATGATTGGAATGCCTTCGTCGCTCGACGGCTTGATGGCAGACGAGATGGTGTCCGCGGACAGCCGCGGGTCGACCAGCGCGGCCCTGATGTCCTGATAGCGGCTCACCGACCAGACCGGTTGGCCGCCCCACATCGCCCGTCGCAGGCCGGGTTCTTCCCGCCACTTAGCGAATTCGGGTGGGGGCGCAAGTGGGCATTGCGCAGCCCGCGCGGCAGGTATGACCGGCAGGTCCGTCTCGGAGCGGGAATCGGAAGTTGTTGCCGTCACAGATGTTTCCCCATAAGTGCCAGTTGGCTGCCAATTACCTGAGCGTAGAACCCGCCTGATTGGCAGTCAACTGTCAGTTACGCTGTGGCTATGACCGCGGTTTCCGACCGTCCGTTGCGAGCGGACGCGGCGCGCAACGCCGAGCGGATCCTGCGGGCGGCGCGGGAGGTATACGACGAGCTGGGGCCGGACGCGCCCATCGAGGCGATCGCCCGCCGCGCGGGAGTCGGTGAGCGAACGCTGTATCGCAGGTTTCCGACGAAGGCCGAGCTGATCATGGCTGCGCTGGATCAATGCATCGCCGAGGACCTGACGCCGACAATCGAGGCCGTCCGGCGCGCCGATGACCCGTTGCGCGGTCTTGCCCAACTGATCGATGCGGCGATATCGCTGGGTGCCCGCGAACACAACCTGTTGACCGCGGCCCGCAGGGCGGGGTCGCTGACCCCCGACATCTCGACCTCGCTGAATGAGGCGCTCGGCGAGCTTGCCCGCCGGGGCCAGCAAGCCGGCGTCGTCCGCCCGGACCTGGTGGCCGACGATCTGCCGCGCCTGATCGCAATGCTGCACAGCGTGCTGTGGACGATGGATTCCGACAGTGACGGCTGGCGTCGCTACGTCGCCCTGCTGCTCGATGCGATATCGACCAGAGAACGCCAGCCGTTGCCCCGAGCGGCCGCTCTTCGTTTTGCACCGCCGAGTAGCTGGCCGCTGTGAAGCTCGGCTCGTTATCCGATCGTGACTATTTCTTGACTTGCCCGTAAGCTGCTCGCCGTGGGTCGTCACCGATTAGCCAACAGCCGGCGAAAAAGGCCGGTCGCCGTGGCTGTGGTGGCGGCTCCGGTCGCCGCCTTATTTGCCCTCGGTGGCAGTGCCTATCAATCCACCCCCCGCAGTGACGCCGATTCGGTTGCTGGTGCAGCCGCACCGTGCTGCGTGCAGGCGGTCGCCGCGACCGCACCGACGTCATCGCCGTGGGCGTTGTCGAGCGTGAGCGACGGTCCCGGCGAGATGGCACCGGCATCGAGGGCATCACGATGGCGAGCGGTTCCGCAATACGTCCCGCAGCTGCTGCCCGTAGGCCGCGCTCCGGAGCGGGGCCTCCAGGTCAAGACGATTTTGGCCGCCCGCCTCATCAGCGCGGTGTTCCCCGAGATCACGAACATGGGCGGCGTTCGACCGGACGCACTGCCATGGCATCCGCGGGGCTTAGCGATCGATGTGATGATCCCCAATCCCAGTAGCGCTCAAGGCATTGCGCTCGGGAACCAGATCGTCGCGTTCGCGCTGAAGAATGCGGATCGATTGTCCTTGCAAGATTGCATCTGGCGGGGCACTTACTACACCCCGAGTGGGCCATCAGGATCGGGCTACGGCCATTACGACCACGTCCACATCACCACCCATGGCGGCGGATACCCCAGGGGCGGGGAAGCCTACATCCGCTAAGCGCGTGAAGTCTTACGGCGCTGCCGGACCGGTCAGCAGCTGGCGAATCACCGGAGCGGCCCAGCGGCACAGTTCCTCGCGGCTGAGGTTGGCCACCGGCGGATTTACCAGCACGTAGCGCGTCATCGCGAGCCCGATGACGAAGGCGCCGGTCAGTCCGGCCCGCTGTACGGGATGGTCCGGAGTGGCGGTGACCAACTTGGGCGCGATCTGCTTCGCGAACACCTGCCGCAGTGTGTCGGCCGCGAGTTGGCTTGTCATCGCCGCCCGCAACAGCGCCACGAACGTCTGGTCTTCTTCCCACACCGCGAAGAATCGCTCCAACAAAACGTTCGCGACGTCGTCGGGATCAAGGCCCGACAGATCTGGCAGTTCGATCACGAAATCGGCTGCCGCCGCGAATAAGTTCTGCTTGCTGCCGAAATACCGGATCACCAGCGCCGCATCCACGCCGACGTCTGCCGCGACGGCGCGCAGGGTCGTGCGTTCATATCCTTCAGCCCCGAAACGGCGACGCGCTGCGGCCAAGATGTCGGCGCGGGTTCGGCTGGCGTTGCGAGGTCGTGCCGTGGTCATGCCGGTGCCGGCCCGACCAGGAGCTGCCGGAATACCGGGGCGGCCCACCGGCTGAGTTCTTCACGGGTGAGGCTGGCCACCGGCGGATTGGCGAGAACGGATCTGGTTGCGGCGAGCCCGATCACGAATGCGTCCGTCACCGCGATGCGCTTCATGTGGTTGTCCGGGGTGGCGCCCATCAGCGTGGGCGCAACATGTTTAGCCAGCGTCTCGTTCAACGTGTCGGCCGCGACCCGGCTCGTCATTGCCGCTCGCAACAGCGCTAGGAAGGCCTCGTCGTCCTCCCACACCGCGAAATACCGGGGCAGCAGCATGTCGGCGATGTCGTCGGGGTCGGCATTCGATAGGTCGGGCAGGTCGATCCTGAATTCGGTGGCCGTCGCGAACAAGTCCTGCTTGCTGCCGAAGTAGCGGATGACCAAGGCCGCATCCACTCCGACGTCGGCGGCGATGGCGCGCAACGTGGTGCGCTCGAACCCCTCGGCCGCAAATCGACGGCGCGCGGCGGCGAGGATGTCGGCCCGCGTCTGAGCAGCATCGCGAGGGCGGGTCACTGCCATCCTGAAACTGTATATGTCACCGGCCGTTGACACGGCCTGAGGGCAGGCGTATCTTCCAAGTCACCGACTGTTGATAAAAGTCATCGGCCGTTGAAATTAGCTCTAAGCAGGGCAGGTGGTCCCGATGGCTGACGACATCAGACAAATCACCCGCCCGTCGGCATCCCAAGCGAACCAACTAGCGGCCTCGTTCGTGATAAATGCGAGGGCGTTTTCGGGCCGAGGTTCGGACAACCTGTGGCCACCGCTGGTGGATGCCCAAGCTGCTGGCCCGACGTGGTTCGGGGACAGCGAAAGACGAGCCGTCCACGTGCCGAGGGGTCACGTGGGCGACCCGCCAAGTCAAAGGCGGCAACGACGCCGGCAAGGAACGCGCTCGCAGAAGGGTAACTAACGTGACAAAGTCATTAAGCCGCAACGAGTTTCGTGTGCACACCGCTGGCAGCGTCATCGCCGGTGTGCAGGGCGCACTGCCGGAGCACCGGTACGCCCAGCAGGAGATCACCGAATCGCTGGCCGCACTACCGGCTTTCGACGGATTAGGAGACGTGCTGCGCAAACTGCATGCGAGCTCCAAGGTCGATAGCCGCTACTTGGTGCAGCCCCTCGAGAACTACGCGTCGCTGACCGACTTCGGCGACGCGAACAACATCTTCATCGAGAACGCGGTCGAGCTGGGTTGTGCCGCGCTGACCGCAGCGCTCGATGAAGCCGGACTGCAGCCGCACGACGTCGACGTCATCTTCTCGACAACCGTCACCGGTATCGCCGTTCCGTCCATCGACGCTCGCATCGCCACACGGTTGGGCCTGCGACCGGATGTGCGCCGGGTGCCGTTGTTCGGGCTGGGCTGCGTCGCGGGTGCCGCGGGGGTGGCCCGCCTCAACGACTACTTACGCGGTGCGCCCGACGACGTCGCGGTCTTGGTGGCCGTCGAGCTGTGCTCGCTGACCTACCCCGCGGCCGGACGTTCGATCGCCAGCCTCGTCGGGACCGCGCTGTTCGGCGACGGCGCCGCGGCGGTGGTTTCCGTCGGCGAACGCCACGCAGAGAAGATCGGCGCCACGGGCCCCGAGGTTCTGGGATCCCGTAGCCACCTCTACCCCGACTCGCAGGGCACGATGGGCTGGGATGTCGGTTCGTCCGGATTCGGACTCATCCTTTCTCCGGACGTCGCGTCGGTCGTCGAGCGGTATCTGCCCGACGACGTCACGAATTTCCTTGCCGCACACGGTCTGAACATCGCCGATGTTCCTACCTGGGTGAGCCACCCTGGCGGCCCGAAAGTCATCGAGTCGATCGTCGGCTCGCTCGGATTACCCGACGACGCACTGGAATTGACGTGGCGTTCGCTCAGCGAGGTCGGTAACCTCTCGTCAGCATCGGTGCTGCACGTGCTGCGCGACACCATCGCCAAGCGCCCGGCCGCGGGCAGTCCTGGGCTGATGCTGGCCATGGGTCCTGGCTTCTGCTCCGAACTCGTGATGCTGCGCTGGCGCTGATTCCGA
>NZ_DATFZD010000454.1:0-3524 GCF_035314665.1 Mycobacterium sp.
ACCCGCGGCGTGGAGTGGCTTCGATGTGGCGTTTAGCCACGAGGTGCTTTATCTGCTTGATGATCTGCCGGCGCACGCGACAGCCATCTTCCGGACCCTCAAGCCCGGCGGGGTGTACTACGCCGTCATGGGCGTGCATGCCGCCAGTCCCCTAATGGCCGCCTGGCATGCGGAGAACGTCGAGGAGATGAGCCTGCCTGCGCTTTACGATCTCGATCAAGTGGCCGCTCGGTTCTGCGACGCCGGGTTCGAGGTTGCCGCCAGTCGACTCTGGGTACGCTTTATTCCCATCGCCGCTCGGCACCTCAACGAAGGCCGGTTACTCGACTGGCTTGACTACTACTACAACCAGAAGGTCTTGCTCCGCTTCAGCCGCCCCGCATCGGCGGCCCGCAACTGAGTCAACGGGTGACTTCTGCCTCACCTGGTGTCAGCGGGCAACAGCGCAGCGCGCGTAGCACCGCCGACGTGCAGCTGCTCGTTTTTTCGCGGCGAGAGCCATGTCGATCACCGGGCTCCTTCCGTCAGGTCGCGAACCTCGGCGTAGCGCAGACGGACGAAGGGCGCAGGTTTCGCTTGATAGTTCTCTGTGGTGGGCGCCTTCCATTCAGGCGGCTCCCCCGATCCGTTCAACGCCCATGCGGCCTGCCGGGCCGCGCCGAGCGCCACATACTCGGCCAGAACTGGCGCGAGCACAGGAACACCGAACACCGTCGGCGCCAGTTCGCGCACGGCCCGCGATCGCGCACCGCCGCCGATCAGCAGCACCCGGCGCGGGACGACCCCAAGCGCGGTGAGGTGATCGATGCCGTCGGCAATCGCGCATAGCATTCCTTCGATTGCCGCCCGGGCGAAATTCGAAGCTGTCGAATTCGCTAGCCGCAGTCCGTGTAGCGCGCCGGTGGCGGTGGGACGGTTGGGCGTTCGCTCACCCTCCAGATACGGCACCAACACCAAGCCATCGCTTCCAACCGGGGCGGACAACGCCAAGTCCGACAGCTCGTCGGGAGTGATCCGAAGCAGCGCGGCGGCCATGTCGAGCACGCGTGCGGCATTGAGCGTGCACACCAATGGCAAATACCGGCCGGTCGCGTCGGCGAATCCTGCCACGAAGCCGGCAATGTCGTGGGTTGGCTGGCCGCTGATCGTCGACACGACGCCTGACGTACCGAGCGACACGACGACGTCACCCTCCCCGGCGCCCAACCCGAACGCCGCTGCTGCGTTGTCGCTGGCGCCCGGTCCAAACACCGTGTGTCCGTGTGCATGATCTGCCTGTGCTGGTCCCAGCACCCTCGGCAGCATTGGGTGTCGGCCGCGCATTGCCAGCTCGAGCAGGTCAGTGCGGTAGCTGTCCGAAGCCGCATCGTAGTAACCGGTGCCGCTTGCGTCGCTGCGGTCCGTAGTCAAAGCACCGACATCGCGCGCGCCGCGCAGCCGCCAGCTCAACCAGTCGTGGGGTAGACATACCGCGGCAGTGCGATCGGCAGCGGCCGGTTCGTGGTCGGCCAGCCATCGGAGCTTCGACACCGTGATCGCTGCGAGCGGCACTACACCCACGGCTTGTGCCCACGCCTGTGGCCCACCTAACTCCTGCACAAGCGCCGCAGCGGCGTCAGACGAGCGGACGTCATTCCACAACAGGGCGGGCCGTACCACGTTGCCGACCTCGTCGACACACACCATGCCGTGTTGCTGGGCGCCAACGGACACCGCCGCCACGTCGTCGAGACCACCGGCTGCGGCGATCGCGTCCGACGCCGCCGATTCCCAAGCGCGCGGTTCGATTTCAGTGCCCGGCGGGTGGATCGCTCGGCCCTCGCGAAAGACGTCACCACTAGCGGCATCGCAGACCAGCACCTTGCACGACTGCGTCGACGAATCCATCCCTGCGACGAGCGTCACGCGCGCCGATCCTGGCTCACCACTGCCAAGCCTGACAATGCTGCTCCTCAGCCCAACGCTTCTCAAGAATTTCTGGCTGATACCAGTCTCCTGAGAGGGCTGCGGCGTTGTCGAGGATTCGGCGGATAATATCTTCATCGCGTTCGATTCGGGCGGCCGCAACCCGCGCCGCCCACCAGCCCGTCGCACCAACCGCACCGGTGAGGGCAGCGCTTGTCACCACGCCGGCTCTCACCACGTGTGTCCTCCTGCCCTGCGACGTCGCTCCAGGCGGACTCGCTACTTCGCCTATCCGACGCGGTCATCGCCGACGTGGCCACCGCTGCGTTCAGCCGTTCATCGCCGGCCTCGAATACGTTGACCTGTTCACGCACTTGGTCATGTCGATCATCCCAACGAACGCACCGAACGCCGACGGGCTTCTTGGCAGTGTCCCCAGCAGCGGTAACTCGGCCCCCGCCGAATCCAACACAGCAGCTGTACCGACGGTTGTTCGGCTGGACCCGGCGATGACATCACGGTGGTACCCACGGGCACAGCTCAGCATGCCCATCCCAACTCCCCACCCCCACCGCGGTGCGCCAAATACGCCGAATACGAATATGCAGCTTTACCGGGTATGGGACGTACTATTAACTCGCCCAACACATTTCCGCGTACCGAAACCTTCCGTTCGAAGTATGAAAGTTGCGAAAAATTCGGACGGAAGAAGGAGCCAAGAGCAGTGTCTGACGGTACGACCTTGTTGTTGGGGTTGTCAGGTTGAGCGGGCGCCGTGGTGGCCGGTTGCCATTTCATGTGCTACCATGTAGCACATGAAAACGATAGGGGTGCGGGAGCTGCGGCAACACGCCAGCAGGTACCTCGAAGAAGTGGCCGCCGGGGAATCGATCGAGATTACTGACCGCGGCCATCCCGTCGCGCGCCTGGTGCCAATCACGGGCGATCCCTGGGAAGACCTAATTAGCGCCGGTGAAGTTGTCAAGACGGCTCGTCCGATGAACATCGACGACCTCAAACCTGCCGCATACCCGCACGGCGCCTCTGAAACCCTTGAGCGACTTCGGAGCGACGAGCGCTAGCCCGATGCGGATCTACCTGGACACCTCCGCCTTGGTCAAACTCGTTGTCGCTGAGGATGAATCGCAATCGCTGCAGTCCTTTCTGAGCGCACGAGCCGACGACAGCTTATTCTCGGCGGCGCTGGCGCGCACCGAGCTGATACGCGCAGTGGCACCAAACGGAGCCCAAGCCATCGCTGATGCTCGAGACCTCCTTAACAGGTTGGACACCGTCATGCTGACGCGACAGCTGCTCGACGACGCCGGCACCTTGCTGCCGCTGCGCCTGCGCAGCCTAGACGCCATACACCTCGTAGCGGCACAGCGAGCCGGCGACACATTGCGTGCGGTCATCACGTATGACGCCCGAATGCTTTCAGCAGCCGCCGATCTCGGGATCTCAACCGCATCTCCGCGCTAGTGGTCCGTCGGTGAAATAGTGCGGTAGTTTGTACTATGCCTGTTATGACTGCGGCAGCGATGCCGGTCACCGATGAGCAACGTCGGGCGTTGGAGCGGTTGGCGACTTCGACGTCGTCGCCGCATCGGCAGGTGATG
>NZ_DATFZD010000455.1:0-5389 GCF_035314665.1 Mycobacterium sp.
CAGCAAGTCGTATTGGGAGCCCGACTGGATATCGCGGTATATCGCCGCCGTTCCGGCGAGGTAGAACCTGGCATCGGTGAGTGCCGTTCCCTTGACCGCTTGATGCGCGGCATTGAGCTCCGGCTTGACGGCGGAAATGCCGGCCGCAGTCGCCGGGTCCGCGTCGTGGGTGATGATGAACCGCGCGGCCTTGCCGTCCGGCGACAGGAAAAGTTTCAGACCGCGTTGAAAATCGGGATTTTGGAACGCTTCCGGCGGCAGGTAGAAGTAGTCGCCGCTCCTGGCGGCGTCGAAGGCCTGGCCCATAGTGCTTGCCGTATCGGTCATCTGGGCCATTTGCGTGACCAGACCCGAGAAGCTGCTGTGCATCGTGAGCAGGGTCCCCTGCATGGACGTTGCGACGGCGATGATTGGCGGGAACTGGCCGAGCATCTGCGGCAAGATCGCGTCGACGTTGTTCATGTCTTTGATCAGCGTGCTCATGTTCTCGCTGAACTTGTCCACACCGTCGATCGCCTCGAACACCGACCTGGCCGCCCAGCAGGCAGGGATGTCGTAACAGTGTTGTTCCCAGTACAAATAGCTGCGGAACGGTCTCGCGAAATCGTCGAAGTCCGCCAGGTGGTCTCTCATCTCGTCCAGAGTTGAGTGCATATCGTGCATGTCGCCGACCATGTGATGAGTCGTGCTGCTCATCTGCCCCATCAAGTCCTGCATGCGCTCCATCGAGCCGATCATTGCGCCGAGATCGTCGCTCATCTTGAGCATGTCGGCTGTCCGGTCCTTCATGAATCGAAGGTTTTCTCGGATCGGGATCGCTTGGGCGCTGATCTGGAACGGTATTGAGGTGTGCTCGATCGGGCCGCCCAATGGCCGGGTGATGCTTTGTACCATGGCGATTCCCGGCGATCGAAAAATGTCTTTGGCAATCCTGTCGAGGATGATCATATTGCCGCTGTTCCGCATGTCGTGATCACTCTCGATCATGAGGATATCGGGATTCATGGTGGCGGCGGTGAAGTGGCGCTCTGCGGCCGTGTATCCGACATTCGATGGCAAGTTGCGGGGTATGTAGAAGCGATCGTTGTAGCTGATCTTCATGCTCGGCATGATGAGGATGCCGACGACGGCGATGGCCAGCGAGGCCGCAAACACCGGACCGGGCCAGCGCACGGTAGCGGTGCCGATGCGCCGCCACCCGCGCGTCTTGATCATCCGTCTGGGGTCGAGCAAGCCAAACCGGGTCGCCACGGCGACAACGGCCGGCGCCGCGGTCATCGCCCCCGCGACGACGACGAGCAACCCCAAGGCGGACGGAATGCCCAGCGCCTTGAAATACGACAACCGCGCCAAGTGCAGGCAGAAGGTAGCTCCGGCGATCGTCAAACCCGAGCCCAAGATGATGTGAAAGGTCCCGCGGAACATCGTGTACCAGGCCGTTTCTCGATCCTGTCCGGCCTGACGGGCCTCCTGGTACCGACCGATGAGAAAGATCGCGTAATCGGTTCCCGCCGCGATCGCCAATGAGGACAGCATGGCGACGACGAACGTCGAGAAGCCCAACAATTCGTTGCTGCCGAGAAGCGCGACCAGCCCTCTGGCCGTACCCATCTCGAAACCGACCATGACGAGAACCAGAAGCACCGTGCTGATGGAACGGTAGGCGATGAACAGCATGATCATGATGACCACACCGGTCACGCCCATCATCTTGAACATGCTTTTATCGGCGGCTTCGTTCATGTCCGTCGACAGCGGTGCCGGACCGGTGACGTAGACCTTGAGCCCTTTGGGGGGCTCTGACTTGTCGACGATCCTCCGCACCGCGTCGACGGACTGGTTGCCCAGAGTGCTGCCCTGGTTGCCGGCCAGATTGAGTTGGACGTACGCGGCTTTGCCGTCCCGGCTCTGCACGCCGGCGGCCGTGAGCGGATCTCCCCACACGTTCTGAACATGCTGCACGTGTTGGGGGTCGGCCTGCAGCTTTTTCACCAAGCCGTCGTAATATCGGTGCGCCTCATCGCCGAGTTGTTGATCGCTCTCCAGAACAATCATCGCGATGCTGTCGGAGTCCGACTCGTGGAACGTTGCGCCGATGCGCTTGGCGGCGATCATCGCCGGCGCATCCTGCGGCGACATGGTGACCGCGTGGTTTCGCGCGACCGACTCGATCGGCGGCACAAGCACGTTCAAGGCTACGGTCAGCAGCAGCCACGCAATGAGTATCGGCACGGCGAACCTGCGGACGAACCGCATGAATTTCGGGCGGGCTTGGTTACCCGCGCTATGGGTGTTCATGCGGCCTTCACCAAGCAGGAAGTTTGGGCGTGGTGCCCGGCCGAGGATTGCTCGTCCTTGACCACACCGTCGACCGTGATCCGGCACCCGATGTTGTCGCTATTGCCTTGTGCCACCACGTTGGCGATTACGGCCGGCACCGTCGTCGCGATCGTAAAGATCCAGGGCAGGCTCGTGAAGTTCGCCTGTTCCGGCTGGGCGCTCTTATCCAAGTAGCTAACGCTCCCCGCGGTGTCGCCGGGCCCATAAACCTCGTATGTCACCTGCTTGACATGGGAGGGCTCGAGTGGTTCGGCGCTGCTGCCGGTCGCGGTAAAGATCGCGTCAGAGCCGAAAACGGCGCGGAGCCGACTGACGGCGACACCGCCGAGGGCAACCGCCACCACGACGATGAGCGGCACCCAAGCCCGGTTGAGAAAAGTCAACATTGAGTTTTCCTCACTCGCAGCCTCGTCCTTGTCGCTAGTAGCTTCGCGCCTGCGCCTTGGGCCTAGACAGGGCCGTTCGACCCGGTGATAGGTGACCTTCGCTGCCAGGGAGCAAAGGATCTGTCCCGAATATACCCTACGGGGTATCGTATACAACGGCGCTGTTGGCGGGCGCGGTATCAAGCAGCCCCGGCCCCCCAGGCACGATCGCGATCTAGCCAGGCAGGATCCGGACACAGCAGCGCAAGCAGAGATCGTGACACGTCGTGCAGACTCGACCATCTTTGTGTCAGGTCGTTATGCAGTGTTTCTGCATCTGCAGTCCGCGCCAGCACAATCACTAGCGCGTCGTAGTCGCACAATTTTATGGTTTCGATAACGTGATCAAGAAAGTCCTTAGTCATCGGAACGACCAACACAGCGACCCTCCTGGCAGGAATCGTGACATGATCGCCAACTAGTGTCCCAAGCACCGGGGCTGCTCATGGACTTTCGGCGGAAATCCATGCTAGGTGAGGCATTCGGTGTCGCGGAAACATCAGGACCGACCGTAATACTAACTGTGGACTGGGCAGCGACTTCGATGAACTGAGCCGACGCACTGACGAATGCTGCCACCAAATCCGTGCCCTCACTGCCCACCGCCCCTGCACGAACGAATACGACGGAATCGAATATGGAGTGTTACCAGTAAAATACCGCGTATTCCCTCTTGCGTTGTGCTGCAGTTGATTTCAATGCTACGGGAGTACCGATAATTTCGATGAGGTGGATTCGTGTCTCTGGCAACCAGTTTCGCGGTGTCCCTCTCACTATGCGAACGCGGCGTTGCTGATTCATCAGATGAATCCGTTCGTGTTGTGGGGCGGAAGCCGATGAGCTGGGCCGAATAGATCCCGGTCTGGTGGATGGTGCCGCGCCCCCGCCGGGGGATTACTGGCACGAGCTTGGCCTCGACAGCGCCTCCGTGACTACAATTTGACTACAAATTTTAACGGAATCCGGCGATGACCCGCCGGGCAGCACGGCGTAGGCGGGGTCGTAGGCCGGTATGGCGGACGGAGTAAAGCAACCCATGAATTGCTGCGACGGGCTTGCCGTCAATCGAGTGCTACCGACAAAACATTGGAGGCCGAACGGCATGTCGAGAACCAACGGAACATACCGCCCATTCCCCCCCACGGCTAAGCCAGGGGTATCCTGGGCGGCTTTCGATGACTGACGCATGGTGGTTGCCTACCGTCGCTCCAACAGAATGGGATGAAAGCTGGACTGGGGCCGGGCGCGCGCTTCCTAGCGCCGAAGTTAATCTTGGCGGTGGCCACACGATTGAATATGTGAACAAAAATGAGCTACGTAGTCTTATTGCGCAGTCAGACCTGTTCGGTCAGATCGAATCGATCGGTAAACACGTCGCCGCGTACCTGGACGTAATAGCGGCCCCCCCGAAGGCCAAAGCCGACGCTGGTGGCGACGAGGTGGCCGGTGTCCGCGCGGCGAAAGCTGCCAGCAAGGCGCGTCACCCAGCCAAAGGCAAGCCAGCTGAGGCGACGGCTAAGAAGGCGTCAGCCAAGGAGGCTGCACCTCGGCGCGCACCCCGCACAGGGTAAAGCAATGACTGTTCAATGGCGTGTTTGGGGCGAACGTCGCTAGCTTGTGCTAAGGGGACTCGCCGGGACCCCTAGACCAGCGCATCGCACTCACGGGACAGTCTCGGGCTCCTCGGAATCGCCGAGCGCATCGCGAATTGCATCAGGCGGCGCGAAGCTGAGCGCTTACTTCAGCAATATGGTGACCGCAGCACGGCTCTTCCGTCGCGAGGATGTTGTCTAGAAGGGCGTGCCACCCGCATAACGCCAGCCTCATCGGGGCGCGGAGTCGTTCAGCCGCCAGCAAACGAGCGGTCTCGCGCATCACCCCTAGGGCGCGGCCGGCCGGTATCGCAACATCGACCGCACTGCCCCGTCAGCGCCGCTCACGGTTCCACGGCGACCGCATGAGCAGGAATACGGCGAAATCGAATATGCAGGGTTACCAGTAGAACCGTGATTATTGCATCAGATGCAGGATTGAGCCCTCCTCAGCGTTCCTGCGGCTGCCGAGGCGCATTCGCTTGCGCTGACGTTGGCTAAAGCCCCGTGCCCTCCCTGAACGCCAAACTGCGCCGAATCCGTTGTGTTGCGCGGGCTTCCACAGCACACGCGCCCGCTACGCAGCGAACTGCTCGACTCCGTCCTGTTTGGCTACCTGTTTCACTAGATCGGACAAGGCGTTCATCCACCGTGACATGGTGCGATGAGCGCTGTTGATAATGCCGGCTTTTCGGGACCTTCAACATCTGCATACCTATCTTTTGATTGTCCGGGTGATCCGGGTCGGCGGAGGCCCAGAACTTCCTGACGAATCCGCCACTTGCAGACAGCGGAGCTTCTTGTTCCCACTGCGACCCTCGCCCGTCCAGGAACCCGAAGCTAGTTGACCCAGCTGGCCGGTCTATTCCCCTCAGGTTCGACAATGCGGCGCCGCCCACAACCGTCCCGTCCAACCATCTCGCATCACGCCTGCGATGATTCCAGCCCCATGGCATCGGTCCGCTCATCCGGACCGGCCCCGTCACCTCCGCAAACGCTGGTAAGAAGCACGGCGACCTGGCTATTCTCGCT
>NZ_DATFZD010000456.1:0-6115 GCF_035314665.1 Mycobacterium sp.
CAGATGCTGCAGCGTGCGCAGACGGCGAACCTCGCTCGGTTAAGGAATACCCAGCCGCCGTTGTGGACATTGCGGCTGCTGAGTCACTTCGGGCCGGTCAAACGGCTACTGGGGCGGACGGTGGGGCTTGGCCTGCGCCGCGAACA
This sequence comes from Mycobacterium sp., assembly GCF_035314665.1. Taxonomy (GTDB): domain Bacteria; phylum Actinomycetota; class Actinomycetes; order Mycobacteriales; family Mycobacteriaceae; genus Mycobacterium. The sequence continues at coordinate 147 of NZ_DATFZD010000456.1, forward strand.
CATCCGCACCGCCGCTGCCGCCGACTAGACACGAATCTCGCCGTCTGCTGCGGCCAATCCGATGTCGGTGCGAAAGTGACTGCCGGGTAATCGGATTAATCTGATCGTTTCGTAGGCAACGGAGCGGGCGTCGGACAGGTCGGTCCCAGTGCCGACCACCGAGAGCACTCGGCCGCCGGACGACACGATCGCGCCGTCGTCGCGGCGGGCCGTTCCGGCATGCAAGACCCCGCCGGCGTCCGAGCCCACGACCACATCACCCACCCGTGGCCGGCCCGGATAGTTCTCCGCCGCCAGTACCACCGTGACCGCGGCACCGTCACGCCAACGCAGCTCGCCGAAGTTGGCCAGTTCGCCGGTCGCTGTCGCATACAGCAACTGACCCAGCGGGGATTCGAGCAATGCCAGCACCGACTGTGTTTCCGGATCGCCGAACCGGCAGTTGAATTCGATCACCGCGGGCCCCTTGGACGTGACCGCCAGACCGGCGTACAGCAGCCCGGAGAACGGGCTGCCGCGCCGGACCAGCTCGGCCGCAACGGGTTCCGCGATTTCGCTGACCATCGCCCGGTACACGTCCGACGGTAGCCACGGCACCGGCGCATAGGCACCCATACCGCCGGTGTTGGGGCCGGTGTCACCGTCCCCGACCCGTTTGAAGTCCTGCGCGGCCAGCAGTGGCACGACGGTCTTGCCGTCAACGAGGCAGAACAGCGACACTTCGGGACCGTCGAGAAAGGACTCCAACAACACCGGGTGCCCGGACTCGAGCAGGCCCGCGGCGTGGGCGCGCGCGACATCGCGGCTCTGCGTGACCACCACACCCTTGCCGGCGGCCAACCGGTCATCCTTCACCACCCAGGCGGGGTCGCCGGCAGCCGGTCCGAATCGGTCCAGCGCTGCGTCCAAACGCCCTGGGCTGTCCACGATCTCGCTCGACGCGGTACAGACACCGGCCGCCGCCATCACATCCTTGGCAAAGGCTTTGGAACCTTCGATCTGTGCCGCGGCCTTGCTGGGCCCGAAACACGCGATACCGGCGTCGCGCACGACGTCGGCCACCCCGAGCACCAACGGGAGCTCGGGGCCGATGACCACGAGGTCGGCTCGGACCCGGCGGGCCAATGCAACGACGTCATCGGCGGAAGTGATGTCGACGTCATGCTGCTCGGCCAGCCGCGCCGTCCCTGCGTTGCCCGGCGCAATGGCCAGTCCCGTCACCTGCGGGTCTTTGCCAAGCGCCAGTAGGAGGGCATGTTCACGGGCACCGGAACCGATTACCAGGACGCGCACGAGAGGTCAGACTAGCCGGGTCAAGGCCTGAACACCTAGAGCAGCCGTATCCGCGTACACCTGTCAGAGAATCTTTTCGAGCAGATTTTTTAGGTCCTTTTGCTGCGTGGCGGTGAGGCGCTCGAGTCGCTTGTTGAACTCGTTCGACAGCAGCACGAGACCGTCCTTGGCGGCTTTGCGCCCGGCCGAGGTGAGCAGAATTCGATGGCGCCGCAGATCAGCAGGGTCGATCTCGCGGCGCACAAATCCCGCCGCCTCGAGCCGTTTGAGGTATACGGTCACCGTCGCCTTGGGCATGCTCAACGTCGCAGCCAGTTCGGCAGGGTAGGGACGCTCATCGATCTCGGCGAGCAGGAACAGCTCCTTGGACTCGAGCCCCAGCGCGCAGATGTCGGCCTCGGCGCAGGAGATGACCGACAACAGCACCCGATAGTTCAGCGACCAGATCTTGGCCGCGTCGACCGCAGACATCGACTTGCCAGATCGTTCAGTTGTGAACTAGTTTAGTTATGAACAAGCGCATAACCGAACAATCTACCAGAAAGCGGCCACCATGCCTCTGGATCAATACGTGACACTCGGACGGTCCGGCCTACGCGTCAGCCCCTTGTGCTTGGGAGCAATGACGTTCGGCGAAGACCTCGGCTGGGGCACGAGTGTGGAAGAGTCCCAGCAGATCATCGATCGATACATCGAACTCGGCGGCAACTTCATCGATACCGCGAACTTCTACACCAGGAGCCACTCCGAGAAGATCATCGGCGACCACATCGGGCGCCACCCTGAACGGCGCGACCGCCTCGTCATCGCGACGAAGTTCAGCGGCAACTTGTATCCGGGTGACCCCAACGGCGGCGGCTCGGGTCGCAAATCGTTGATAAGCGCGTGCGAAAACTCCCTGCGGCGCCTGCAAACCGACTACATCGACCTCTACTGGCTGCACATGTGGGACGCGAGTACTCCCATCGAGGAGACGATGGCCGCACTCGACGACCTGGTTCGGGCCGGCAAGGTTCGCTATCTGGGTGTTTCGGACACCCCGGCGTGGAAGATCGCCGAGGCCAACCTCATCGCCCGCTTCCGCGGGTGGTCGAGCTTCGTCGGCCTGCAAGTCGAGTACTCGCTACTGGAACGCGCCATCGAACAGGAACTGGTTCCGATGGCCGGCGAATTCGGCCTCGGGATCACACCGTGGTCGCCCCTGAAAAGCGGGGTGCTCAGCGGCAAGTACACCCGACGGAATGCTGGCCAGCACACCGCGGATCGCGGCGCGCTCGTCGATAGTTTCCTCACCCAGGACACCTACGCGGTTATCGATGAACTCGAGATCATCGCCAAAGAGCATGAGACGAACGTTGCCAGCGTGGCGCTTGCCTGGGTCCGCGCACAGCCTGCCGTCTCATCGGTCATCATCGGGGCACGCCGGCTCTCACAGCTCGACGACAACGTCCGCGCAGTCGACGTCCACCTGACCGCCGATGAACTGGCCCGGCTCGACGCCCTCACCAAACCGACTTTCGGTTTTCCGCACAACATGCTGGAAATGGTCCCGGGAATCATCCAAGGCGGAACCACTGTCAACGGCGTCTCCGCGTCGACCTCCGAGTACGTGATGCCCGACGGCGGGCGGCCGTACTGAAGCTAGTCGCGCTGGCCGCCTGAGTGCATCTTCAGCGCGCCTTCGACATTGGCCTTCTTGTCCTCGCCGGCGCCCTTGGCCGCGGCCTTCTTCCGCTTCGCCACGACGGTGTCGACGGCGCCGTTGAGCGCCGAACCCAGCGGGAAGCCGAGGTAGTGGGTGAGGAAGACGGCCATCTCCTTGAGTTCGGTCTCGCTGAGTTCCTCGTTGAGCAGCGCGGCGTTGATTTGGATCTCGGCGAGGTCGCGATTTCCGACGGCCGTGACCGCCGTCAGCGTCATGATGCGCTTGTCGCGCATCGACAATCCCGGTCGGGTCCAGATGCTGCCGAATAGATGATCAACGGTGAGGTCGAAATACGCGTCGCCCTCGATGTTGGGCATCTCCCAGCCGTAGACCTCGTTCATTTTCTCGAGGCCCTTGCGCCGCAGCTCGTCCATTTACGTCTCTTTCTCTGTATGGGGCACGCCGAGGCCAGCCGCCAGCCGCTCGTATGCCAACTGCGCCAGCGGCAACTCGACCGATACGGCCTCGCCCAAAGCGAGCGCCAGGCCCAGGTCCTTCTCCCCCAGGCCACGTGTGTGCAGAAACGGCTGGTAGAGGAAGTTCTCTGGCTCAAGGTCTGCCATGTTCTCGCGCACCATGATCGCCCCTGGGCCGCTCGTCAGGGCGTCGGTGTGACGCACCACCCTGCCGAGTGCCTGCAGATCCAGCCCGGCCGCCTCGGCCAGCTTCATGGCTTCGCACGCCGCGGCATACGAGGTGAACGTCAACATGTTGCGGGCCAGCTTCATTCGGGTACCGGCACCCGGTTCACCGGCATGGATGACCACCGACGCCCAGTGTTTGAATGCCGGTTTGATCCGCTCGTACACCTCGCGGTCGGCGCCCACCATCGTGGCGAGTTCGCCCTTCGCGGCGGCCGCCGCGCCACCGCTGACCGGCGCGTCGACAACATGGATGCCCTGCTGTTTGAGTTCGCCGGCGAGTTCGACAGCGGTGGTATCGCTGATGGTCGAGTGGATCGCGATGACCGTTCCCGGCTTGGCGCTGCCAGCCAGCTCGCCGACGACCTCACGCACCTGCGCATCGTCCAAGACGGTGACATGAATGATGTCGGCGCCGGCAACGTCGGCCACGCTGTCGGCCAGGCTGGCGCCCTTCTCGGCAAGCGGCGTCATCGCCTCGGTGCGAATGTCGTAAACCGTTACCCCGCCAGGCCATTCGGTCATCTTCGTGGCCATCGGCGCGCCCATGTTGCCCAGTCCGATGTAGCCCAGTTTCAGTTGCCGGTCACTCATGATCGGATCACCTGCCCGCCGTCGACGTTGAAGATCTGCCCGGTGATCCACGATGCCTCATCGGACAACAGGAATAGGCACATTCCGACCAGATCCTCAGGGGTTCCCATGCGCGACAACGGAAGACCCTTGACGATGTCGTCGACAATCTCTTTGGGCGTGGTGGTCCGATTCGCCTCGGTGTCAATGGGTCCGGGCGCTATCGCATTGATCCGGATGTTCTGGCCACCCAGTTCGCGGGAGAGCTGCTGGGTCAGTCCGTTGATACCGACCTTGGCCAGGCCGTAGAAGTTGGCGTACAGCCACGCCGCGGTGGACGACTGGTTCACGATCGCGCCGCCGCCGCGCTTGGCCATCTTCTTGTACACCGCGCGGGTGCACCACAATGCGCCGTCGAGGTTGACGCTCATGAATTTCTTGTAGTACTCGGGGTCGACGGTGACCAGGAAGTCCAGCTTCATGCCGCCGAAGATCGCGGCGTTGTTCACCAGGTAGTCGATGCCGCCGAACTCGGACAGCGTGCGATCGGCCATCGCCTTCGCCGACGCAGGGTCGGACACGTCGACCGGAACGGACAGGGCCGTGCCACCGTCCGCAACGATCTGCTTGGCCACTCCCTCGGCCGCCTCCGCATTGATATCGGCCACCACGACCGCCGCGCCCTCGCGGGCCAGGGCCTCGGCGTAGGCCTGGCCGATACCACCACCGGATCCGGTCACGATGGCGACCTTGTTTTCGAATCTCACGCTTTTGGGCTCCTCTAGTTGACCGCTGTCGCAATGGTTTTGGTTTCCAAGTACTCCTCAAAACCGGCCAGACCCATTTCGCGACCGTTTCCGGACTGCTTGTAGCCGCCGAACGGCGCGTCGGCTGAGTACCAGACGCCACCGTTGACATTGATCGTGCCCGCCCGGACCCGCGCGGCAATCCGCGCCGCCCTGTCCGGGTCGGCGCCAAATACGGTGCCCGACAAGCCGTACAGCGAGTCGTTGGCAAGGCGAACGGCGTCATCGTCGCCGTCGTGCGGAATCACCGTCAAGACCGGGCCGAAGATTTCCTCGCGGGCGCAGCGGGCGTCGTTGCCCAGCCCCGCGATCACCGTGGGCTCGATGAAGAAACCGACGTCACGGTCGGCCGGCCGGCCTCCTCCGCACGCGAACGTCCCGCCCTCAGCGATCGCCGAGTCGAGATAACCCTGCACCCGATCGCGCTGACGGGCCGAAATCAGTGGCCCGCAAATGGTTCCGGGGTCGGTGGGGTCACCGGCCTTGATCCCGCCGACCGTCGCGGCCGCGATGGCGACGGCCTCGTCATAGCGGGCCCGTGGCACCACCAGCCGGGTCGTGATCGCGCATCCCTGCCCGGCGTGCATGCAGACCGAGAATCCCGCCACGCCCACCGCACCGGCCAAGTCGGCGTCGTCGAGCACGATGAACGCCGACTTGCCGCCCAACTCGAGGAAGACCTTCTTGATGGTCGCGGCGCCGTCTGCCATCACGCTACGGCCGGTGGCCGTCGACCCGGTGAACGAAACCATATCCACCCGAGGGTCTTTGGCCAACAGTGCGCCTACGCCATGATCGCTCGAGGTGACGATGTTGATCACACCGGGCGGAAAGTCGGTGTGCTCGGTGATGAGCTCACCGAGCACAGCCGCACACCAGGGTGTGTCAGGCGCGGGCTTCAAGACAACAGTGTTTCCCGCGGCCAGCGCGGGCCCGATCTTGGCGAGATTG
>NZ_DATFZD010000457.1:0-45474 GCF_035314665.1 Mycobacterium sp.
GACCACACGGTCGGCACACCGAAGTACAGGGTGCCGCGCGCTGCCGCGTAGGCCTCTGGCGTTGGTTTTCCGGTGTGCACGAAGCGGTTTCCGACGCGCAGCGACCCGAGCAGACCCAACACCAGCCCGTGCACGTGAAAGAGCGGCAATCCGTGCACCAAGGTGTCCTCGGATGTCCACTGCCAGGCCTGGGCCAGCGCGTCCAGGTCGGCGGCGAGTGCGCGACCGCTCAGCTGCACGCCTTTGGGTGGGCCGGTGGTGCCCGAGGTGTAGATGATCAGCGCGGTGTCCTGCGGGGACGGCTCGGGAAGGCGGTGCCAGGACCGCGCGTGCGTCCGCACCGGGATATGCGGCAGGCCCTCCGGCTCGTCAGGTACCGGGCCAAGCCAGGCCTGCACACCGGAATCGTTGAGCATATGGCGCCGCTCGGCCTGCCCGACGTCGGCGGGTACCGGCACGACCGGCACACCAGCGATCAAACATCCGGCGATGGCCAGCGCGGTTGAGGCGGTCGGCGTGGCCAGGACCGCGATCCGGTCCGCGCCGCCGACGCGCTCGGCCACCGACGTCGCGGCGCCGACGACGTCGCTGCGGCTCAAGATGACGTCGCCGATGCGCACGGCATCCGCGATATCGCGGCCCCCGGTGACCGCGGCCGGATCCAGCGAGGTCAGCAGCACGTGTGCAGGCTACCCGGCATCCCGCACAATGAGCACGGAGCAGTCGGCATGAGCGAAGATCGGCAGACCTTCAGGGCCGACCAACTGCGGCACCCAGTGGACATCCTCGGTGCTGATGACGACCAGTTGAACCGCACCGAGGTAACCCTCGAGATATCGAGCCAGATTCAGGCGCGTGGCGGCGACTTCAACCTCGACGTCGGGGTAGCGCCGTAACCAGGTATCCAGGCACTGACAGAACTGTTTATCGCCGATCTCGAAGTGCCCCCAGCAGCGCCCCACGCGCAGCGCGAGCACGGGAGCTCGCCGGACCCGAGCCTCCTCCATGGCCCATTGCATGACCTCGTGATTGCCGGGTTGGTCGTTGACGACCACCGCGATGAAACCGCCCTCCGGCACAGGACCATCGCCAAATCGCCGGATGATCGCCACCGGGCATTGCGCATACTCGGCGAGTATGGTCGCGGTCGATCCGAGCACCCTATCGGCCACTCGACCGATACCCGCGGATCCGAGGCAGACGAGGGTCGCGGTTTTGGACTCGGCTATCAGGGCAGAATCGACGTCTTCACACAGCACCGCTGTGTCGATCTTCACCGGCAGGCCAGTCGCCTCCACCGCTAAACGAGCAGCGCGCAGGGCACTCTCGGCGTACTCCTCGTCGGCGGGGTAGGCATCCGCCGAGGCGATCGGTTCCTCGGTGATCTGCATGACGTAAACAAGCCGAAGCGGGACATCTTGGTGGACAGCCTCTTTAGCTGCCCACTGGGCAGTTGCGATCGCTGCGTCCGAGCCGTCGATGCCAACGACAACGGGCCGGGGTGAATCTTGATTGCTCATTGTGCAATCCTGATCTGGTGTGGACATGGATGACGCTATCCATTTGGCCGCACGCTGCGCAGGTGCCGTAGTGCCCTTCAGCGGTCGACGTTCGACCCTAAGAACGGGATCTGTAAATCGCCATGCTGGCTACGACATCGGCTGCAGATTTGGGTCGACGCCAGGGACTAACAGCTCGCAATGATCAGCCCTTCGAAAGCGGCACCAGCGCGCCCGGATCGCGGATCAATCGAGGACCTATGACCCTGGCGCTGCCGGTGTCGTCGAACAAGTCTTATGGCAAGTAGAGATCGGGAGGTCAAGATATGACTACCACTTTGGTAGATGCCGGAGTCATCGAGGATGCGGTAGGTTCAGCGTGCCGGGCGCCCTCGCTACACAACAGCCAACCCTGGCAGTGGGTATTCAGCGATGGCGAACTCCGGTTATTCCTCGATCCAAGTCGAGTGATGGACAGCGACCAGTCGGCGCGAGAGGCGCTGATCGGTTGTGGCGCTGCCCTCGATCATCTCCGGGTGGCGATGGCCGCCGCCGGGTGGCGGGCGCACGTCGACCGGTTTCCCAATAGCGACAACCCCAACCACCTGGCATCGATCGACTTCACCCCGATCGAATACCTGACTGAACGAGATCGACGCCGCGCCAATGCCATCTTGGAACGTCGCACCGACCGGCTGCCGTTTAGCGCTCCAACGGATTGGACGTCATTCGAACCGGTGATGTCCAGTGGCGTCGACGGCAGCGCCGTTCACGTGCACATCATTCCCAAGGATCTGCGTCCGCGACTCGTGGAGGCGGGCCAGATGGCGGAGTCGTTGCGGCTCTACGATTCCGCTTATCACGACGATTTACATTGGTGGACTGCCCCATTCGAGGAAGAAGAGGGTATCCCGCACAGCGCCTTGGTTTCGGCGGCGGAGAGCGATCGGGTTGGTGTCGGACGGGCGTTCCCCGCGGTCCATCGGCCCGACAGGCGCACTGAAATCTCCGAAGACGACGCGATGATCTTGGTGCTGTCCACCGACCACCATGAGCGGGCCGACGCTTTGGCTTCCGGTGAGGCGCTTTCCGCGGTTTTGCTGGAATGCACTATGGCTGGCTTCGCCACTTGCCCGGTAACACACCTTACCGAGCTCGAAGAGACCCGCGACCTCCTCCGGTCGCTCATGAATCACGACGCCGTACCACAAATCCTGGTCCGTGTGGGCGTGGTGCCGGTCGCCGAAAAAGCCCCGAAGCCCACACCGCGGCGGCCGCTGTCCGAAGTCCTGCGATTGAGAAGCTACAGCTGAAGCGAGCGGGCTCCGTTCGGAGCTCGAGAGGACTTGAAAACCCACCCCACGCTTGTCCATTCGGCAAACACCGTTCAGGAGCAAACCATGATCGAATTTGATCTCGATACCGCACATTCCATCCTGCTGGTGCGACCTCTATCTGCGCTCGACACAGCTGATTTTGTCGAGCTGGCGAAGGCGGTCGACCCCCTTATCGAGACGACTGGCGAGCTTGCCGGACTCATTATCAACGCCCCGAAGTTCCCCGGCTGGGACAGTTTCGGATCGTTGGTCACTCACTTTCGCTTCGTCAAGGATCATCAGCAGCACATCAAGAAAGTCGCGGTGGTAACCGACTCGCACCTCGGGGATGTCGCCGAGCATCTGGCATCGCACTTTGTATCAGCGAAGATCCGACATTTTCCCGGCGAGCAGCTTGACCAAGCAAGGCAATGGATCATCAGCGGCAGCTAACTTGTTGAGCCCTAACCGATTCAATAGCCAGCCAGAAACGACACTGCCGTGACCACTCCTTCTAATGATGTTGATGTGCGGCGCCGGGCGGGCTGGTTGCCGGAAGGCCAGGAGGAGCTGGAGTCATGGCTTTCCGGTCACCGCAGGCGGGTTCAGGCCAAAGGCGAGCGCGTCACGCTGCATCCTGTGATCGCCGAGTTTCGGGAGCTGATCGACTCTGATCCCGTGGTGCGCATGTACGTTCACCGGATGGTAGCCGAGGTGCCGCGCCGGAAGCACTACCGCAAATACCACCTCGAAAGCGTCGAGGAGATGCTGCGGCTGATCAACGAGGTACTCACCACGGCGCCGGAGTTCGGCAAGAACGCCGTGATCACTCCGCTCTGCGCGATTCTGGACTGGACGATGGGCACACCGGGCGGGTTTGCGGCCTATCGCGACCCGCGGATCAACGCGATGCTCGAGAAGATCTTGACCGCCTGGTGCGAATTCCTCGACAGCACCGCATCGCTTTATGTTCTCAACGATTCGCCTTCGGGTTGGAAATGCGCCGCGGCGCAGCGCGCGATCGGCATCGAGCAGTTCGAGCACGATCCGCGAGATGTGCACTGGGGCTTCAAGTCCTGGAACCACTTCTTCACCCGGCGCTTCAAGGAGGGCACTCGTCCACTGGCTTCACCGGACGACGACAACGTAGTCGTCAACGCCTGCGAGTCGACGCCCTACCGGTTGGCCACCGGTGTAATGCGCCAGGATCGCTTCTGGATCAAGAGCCAGCCATATTCGCTGCAGGACATGCTGGGCAACGACGATTTGGTCGATCAGTTCGTCGGCGGCACCGTTTACCAGGCGTATCTGAGTGCGATGAACTATCACCGGTGGCACAGCCCGGTGGCCGGGACAATTGTCAGGGCCTTCCGCCGATGTGGCACTTACTTTTCGGAAGCGGTTTCGGAAGATTGGGACGCGATTCCCCCGCCGGTTTCGCAGTCTTATTTGGCACACGTTGCGGTGCGGGCGATCATCCTCATCGAGGCCGACAATCCTGTCATAGGACTGATGGGTTTTGTCGCGGTCGGCATGGACGAGGTCTCATCCTGCATGATCGGCGAAGACGTGAAACCCGGTTACCACGTTGCGAAAGGCGAGGAACTGGGCTATTTCCAATTCGGCGGCTCGACTCACTGCCTCGTCTTTCGGCCCGGCGCTATCGCCGACTTCACCCTGGCGGCCATTCCGAGGTGGCACGACCCCAATGCACCGCTTGTGCTTGTCCGATCCAAGCTCGCGACCGCCAACACGACGACATGAGCGCTTACAGTTTGCAGCAACAACGGGAGGTCGCTGCGCTTTTGACGCTACGCCCGGCGACGAGAGCGGATGTGCCGGACTGCGGCCGTGTCTGCTACGACGCCTTCGACTCGATCGCGACGAGCCACGGATTTCAGCCGGAATACCCATCGATCGAGATCGCTACCGCGCTGGTTGCCGAGTTGATCGAACACCCAGGCTTTTTTGCCCTCGTCGCTGAATGCGACGGGCAAATCGTCGGAAGCAGTTTCCTTGACGAGCGATCGGCAATTGTCGGTATCGGCCATGTCACGGTCGCGCCAAACATGCAGGGCCACGGGGTTGGTCGCGCACTGATGAACGCGATGCTGCAAAGGAGCGCAGAGCGGCGGGTACCAGGCGTGCGACTGCTGGAGGCTGCCTACAAGAACCGTTCGATGTGCCTGTACGCCAAGCTCGGCTTCGACGTCCGGGAGCCGATCGCGGCCATGCAGGGCGACCCGCTGTCCCTGCGGATCCCTGGATACGACGTGCGAGCGGCCACGGCAGCCGACTTTGAGGCGTGCAACGCGCTGTGTTTGCGCGTGCATGGCCACGACCGCAGCAGCGAGTTGCGCGACGCGATCGCACAGGGCACGGCCAGGGTGGTCGAACGCGGCGGGCGGCCCGCGGGATACACGACTGGAATCGGCTTTTACGGGCACTCGGTAGCTGAGACCAACGACGACCTGCAGGCGCTCATCGGCGCGGCCAAGGCGTTTCCGGGCCTCGGATTCCTTGTCCCGATGCGCAACACTGATCTGCTCCGCTGGTGCCTGGCGCACGGGCTGCGAGCGGTCCTTGTGTTGAATCTGATGACGATCGGTCTCTATTCGGAGCCGCGCGGCGCGTTCCTCGCGTCGGTGTGGTACTGATCCCTCGACCCAGCCGGGTCTAACGTCCGGCTCCATCAGGGTCAAACGGCCCTATATCGCGCACCTGGGCAGTGGTTAACGTTAGCAAGACATAAGCGACACAAGACATTAGGGAACCAAATGGGCGCCATTACGACAATCGCGGTGGCTGGGGCCAGTGGTTACGCGGGTGGAGAAATCCTGCGCCTGCTTTTAGGCCACCCGGCATTCACCGAGGGGCGGATCACGATTGGCGCGCTGACCGCGGCGGGCAGCGCGGGCACCACGCTGGCCGAGCATCACCCGAACCTGCTGCCACTCGCCGATCGAGTGCTGCAATCGACCGATTCAGATGTGTTAGCCAGCCACGATGTGGTGTTTATGACGCTGCCGCCTGGCAATTCGGCCGGCTTGGCGCAACGGCTCAGCCCAAGCACGGTGATCATCGATTGCGGCGGCGACTTTAGGCTCCGTGACTCCGCTGCCTGGGAGCGGTTTTACGGCACGCCGTACGCCGGCAGCTGGCCCTATGGGCTGCCCGAGCTGCCCGGCACCCGCGATCAGTTGCGGGGAGCCACCCGGATCGCCGTCCCCGGCTGTTATCCCACCGCCGCGTTGCTCGCGCTGGTGCCCGCAGTCGCCGAGGGGCTGGCCGAACCCGCAGTGACTGTCGTCGCGGTCAGCGGCACCTCGGGCGCCGGACGAACGGCCAAGACCGACCTGCTCGGCTCCGAGACCATCGGATCGGCGCGCGCTTATAACATCGGTGGAGTTCACCGCCATACACCCGAGATAGCCCAAGGCCTGCGGGCCGTTTCCGAGCGTGCGGTGTCGGTGAGTTTCACCCCGGTGCTGATCCCGATGACCCGCGGAATCCTGGCAACCTGCACGGCCCGCTGTACCACCCCGCTGACACGCGTGCGCGCTGCCTATGCAAAACATTACAGTGGAGAGCCTTTCGTGCACCTCCTGCCGGAAGGCCGACTGCCCCACACGAACGCCGTCGCCGGTAGCAACGTCGCCCAGATCGCGGTCGCTGTCGACGAAGACGCCGAAACATTGGTGGCGGTCTGCGCGATCGACAACCTGGTCAAGGGCGCCGCCGGCGCGGCCGTACAGTCGATGAACCTGTCGCTGGGCTGGGCGGAGACCGACGGCCTCTCGACGGTGGGGGTGACGCCATGACCGACGCCAATGTCGCCGAACGGCCGGCTCCCCCTCCCAGTGTTGATGGACGAGCCCGCACGTTCGACCGTGATGCTAGGGCGCAGGTGCTGGCCGAGGCGCTGCCGTGGCTCAAGCACCTGCACAACAAGATCGTCGTGATCAAGTACGGCGGCCACGCGATGGCCGACGAGACCTTGCGGCGCGCGTTCGCCGCCGACATGGTCTTCCTGTGCAACTGCGGCATTCAGCCGGTTGTCGTCCACGGGGGCGGGCCACAGATCAGCGCAATGCTCAAACGGCTTGGTGTCACAAGCGAATTCAAGGGCGGCTTCCGGGTCACCACACCCGAGGTCCTCGACGTCGCGCGGATGGTGCTGTTCGGCCACGTCGGCCGGGAATTGGTGAACCTGATCAACACGCACGGTCCGTACGCGGTCGGGATCACCGGTGAGGATGCGCAGCTGTTTACTGCGGCACGGCGCAGCGTCATCGTGGACGGGGTGCCTACCGACATCGGTCTGGTCGGCGACGTCCAAAGTGTCAATACAGACGCGATAACGGACCTCATGGCGGCAGGGCGCATTCCGGTGGTGTCATCGATTGCCCCCGACGCCGCCGGTGTGGTGTATGACATCAACGCCGACAGCGCTGCAGCAGCAGTGGCACGAGCGCTGCACGCAGAAAAGCTGCTCATGCTGACCGACGTCGACGGAATCTACACGCGGTGGCCCGACCCGGAATCGCTGGTCAATGAGATCGACACCGTGGCGCTGGGCGAGCTGCTGCCGTCGTTGCAGGCTGGCATGGTGCCCAAAGTCGAGGCCTGCCTGCGCGCGGTGGAGGGCGGAGTCCCGGGCGCGCACATCATCGACGGGCGGGTCGCGCACTGCGTGCTGGTCGAGCTTTTCACCAATGTCGGCGCGGGAACGACGGTGGTTCGCGCGTGACACGCGCCGACGATGCTGAGGAGCGGCGCTCATATGACTAGTGCGAATACGCTAATGAAGCGATGGGATGCCGTGATGATGAAGAATTACGGCACGCCGCCTCTTGCGTTGGCTTCGGCTGCCGGCGCGCTGGTCACCGATGTCGACGGCAACACCTACATCGACCTGCTCGGCGGCATCGCGGTGAATATTTTGGGCCACTGTCACCCCGCGGTGGTCGATGCGGCGATCAGCCAGCTGAACACATTGGGCCACACATCCAACCTCTACGCCCACGAGCCCGGCGTCGCACTGGCCGAAGCACTCGTGGACCGATGGGGAGTTGACGGTGCGCGGGTGTTCTTCTGTAATTCAGGCGCCGAAGCCAACGAATGCGCGTTCAAGCTTTCCCGGCTCACCGGCCGAACGAAACTCGTTGCGGCGCAGAGGGGTTTCCACGGCCGCACGATGGGATCGCTGGCACTGACCGGCCATCCCGAGTTCTCCAGACCGTTCGCTCCGCTACCCGGCGAGCTCACCCACGTGCCTTATGGGGACGTCGACGCCCTTGCAGCTGCCGTGACCGACGAAACTGCAGCGGTGTTCCTTGAGCCGATCATGGGCGAGGCCGGAGTCATCGTCCCGCCGTCCGGCTATCTGGTTACCGCTCGGAAGATCACTGCTGAGCATGGTGCGCTATTGGTGATCGATGAGGTGCAGACCGGGATGGGCCGCACCGGAGCATTTTTCGCCCACCAGCACGACGGGATCACCCCGGATATCGTGACGATGGCCAAGGGCCTCGGTGGCGGACTGCCGATCGGGGCGTGCCTGGCAGTCGGGCCCGTCGCGGAATTGCTGACGCCCGGCTTGCACGGCAGCACGTTCGGCGGTAATCCGGTCTGCGCGGCCGCAGCGCTAGCGGTCTTGCGCATCCTATCGGAGGAAGGCTTGATCGAACGCGCTGACGAGCTTGGCAAGCTGCTCAGCGATGGCATCGAGTCGCTGAATCACCCCTTGGTGGAACACGTTCGAGGCCGAGGCCTGCTCTGTGGGATAGTGCTGACGAGGCCGGTTGCCAAGGCGGTGGAGGCCGCGGCCCGCGAGGCCGGCTTTCTGGTCAACGCCCCTGCTACGAACGTGATTCGGCTGGCGCCCCCACTGGTGATCACCAGGTCTCAGCTGGACCAGTTCGTGAAAAGTCTCCCGGACGTGCTGGACGCAGTGGCGATGTGACGGTGCAGGCGGCCGTCATTGGTGTTTATCCCGCACGATGAGCACAGAGCAGTCGGCGTGGGCGAAAATCGGCAAGCTGTGCGGCCCCACCAGCTGCGCCGCTCGGTTGGCGTGCTCACTATCGATGACGACTAGTTGAACCGCACCAATGTAGCCCTGGAGATATCTGGCCAGCCCGAGGCGGGTGATTGCGACCTCGACCTCGACGTCTGGATAGCGCCGCAACCAGCCATCCAGGCGTCGATAGAACCGCTCATCGCCAGACTTGCGGTGCCCCCAGTGCCCGACGCGCAACGCCAGCACGGGCGCTCGCCGCGCCCGAGCCTCCTCTATGGCCCATTGCATGACGTCGTCTTTGCCGGGTTGGTCGTCGACGACGACCGCGATGAAACCGGCCTCTGGGAGCGGCCCGCCGCCGGTCCGGCGAATAATTGCCACCGGGCAGTGCGCATACTCGGCAAGTGTTGCTGCGGTCGATCCGAGCACCATGTTGGCCACTCGACCGATCCCTACAGATCCCAGGCAGATGATGCTTGCGTTGTTCGACTCAGCGATCAGAGCCGAATCGACGTCGTCATACAGCACCGCCGTGTCGATCTTCACGGGCAAGCCGGTCGACTCCACCGCCAAACAGGCAGCGCGCAAAGAGCTCTCGGCATAGTCTTCCTCGGCTGGATAAGCAGCCGTCGAAGCGATCGGCCCGTCAGTGATCGGGACGACGTGAACAAGCCGAAGCGGAACATCCTGGTGGACGGCCTCTTTGGCTGCCCATCGGGCAGCTTCGATCGCTGCGTCCGAGCCGTCGATGCCAACGACAGCCGGTCGCGGTGCCTCTGCACTGCTCATCGCGCGCTCCTCATGCGATATCGACATCGCTGACGCTATCCAGAAACCGGTTCACAAACAGGAGCAGTAGGACCTCTCACCAGTAGACGTTGGACTCTACGAGTAGGACTTCCACGTTGCGACGCTGGATGCGACGCCGCAACACCCGAGTGAGGCTGCCATGCAGAGTTTCGTGATCCGGCCGATGACGTGGCCGGCCCTGCGGCTTTTCAGCCGCAATCCGCTCATCCGAACCAGCGACCGTATCGAAACGGCAGTCGTCACGCTGGCCGTCATATTGGTTGTCATCGCCACCGCCTGTGCGGGGGTCCTGGGCACGATAATCCACGACAACCAAACCCAGAAGTACCTTGAACAGGCGCGAACGCGACATGCCGTCGTGGCCATGGCCATTGACGATAGCCAACCGGCGGTGCCACCCGAAACGACGGCCTTCACCGTACAAGCCCAATGGCGGCTCAACGGCATTGATCACGCAGACCTACTTGGCTGGAATAGTAGTGCTAAAGCCGGTGAGCCGCTCCAGATTTGGGTCGACGACAGCGGCCAACGAGTTGAACAGCCCAGTCGGGTGGAACGCGCAGCGGTCGATGCGCTATCCGCAGCAGTCATCGGATGGCTGATCGTAGTCGCGGCCGCCGCACAAGTGGTGGTGCTTGTGCGTGCCCACGCCACCCGCATACGGAACGCGCAATGGGAGCGAGACATCCGCTGCCTCATCGACGATGACGGCGGCCGTACCAACCGTTCGCAATGATCAGCTTCGTTGAGAGCGGCGGCCGTGGGCCGTCGACCGTAGAAGGAGATGCAAAATGTCCGCTCCGATAAGTCATTCGGACATCCTGGTTGGTGTCGATGGATCACCGGCCGCCAAGTATGCCGTCGACTGGGCGGCGCGTGACGCCGCGATGCGCAATGTTCGGCTCACACTCGTGCATACCGTCGAGCCCATCGGCCCAACCCTGCCGCCAATCCCGGCGCCGGCAGCCTTTGCGCGCTGGCAAGTAGAGCACGGGCAAAAGATCCTGGACGACGCCGTCGAGATCGCGCGGAGGAGCACGCCGGACGGTGGACCCGCAAAGATTGAAAGCGAACTGCTATTCTCGCCCGTCGTTCCCACCTTGGTCGATTTGTCCAAGGAGGCCCAGATGGTTGTCGTCGGTTCACGGGGGCGCGGGCCCTTCACTCGCAGCTTGTTGGGATCGGTGAGCTCCAGCCTGATCCGCCACGCGCACTGCCCGGTTGCGGTCATTCATGACGAGGACCCGCTGATGCCTCATCCCGCGGAAGCGCCGGTACTGGTCGGCATTGACGGATCGCCCGTATCGGAGCTGGCGACGGCGATCGCTTTCCAGGAGGCGTCATGGCGAGGCGTCGAACTCGTCGCGCTGCACGTGTGGAGCGACGTCGAGGTGAATGATTTCCCCGCCATCGATTGGCCTGCAATGAAACCGGCCGCAGAGGAGATCCTCGCCGAGCGTCTGGCCGGCTGGCAGGAGCGTTACCCGGACGTGACGGTCCGGCGCATGGTCGAATGCGACCATCCGACGTATCACCTCATCAAGCAGTCCGAATCGGCGCAACTGGTGGTGGTGGGCAGCCATGGACGGGGCGGATTTGCCGGCATGTTGCTGGGATCGGTCAGCGTTGCTTTGGCTCACTCAGCTCGAATGCCGGTAATCGTCGCGCGTCAATCGTAGTTGCAGCAGGAAAATTCGGCCGGCTACTCGGGTAACGGCACCGACCAGCGCAGTGTCGTCTCGCTGTCGGGGCTCGTCTCGACGGTGAGGCTGCCACCGATCTCTTTGGTGATACGACGCATTTCGGCGAGGTTGTTGACGGTGGCTTCATCGGGAACGCCCTGTCCATCGGCGGCCACCTTGATGGACAGCTCGTCACCGGCCTCAACGACGACGCTGAGCCTACTGACATCGGGTTGGCGGGCCGCATCGCCAACAGCCGAACGGACGAAGGCCTCCGCATGATCCGCCAGGGTTGCATCGACAACTGACACGGGGCCGATGAACTGCACCATTGTGCGTAGATCGGTGCCGGAGCACTCAGCGATCGCCTCCTCCAGTCGTTGCCGCAGCCTGGTCGCACCCGACGACGTGGTGTGCAGGCCAAAGATCGCGGTGCGGATGTCCTGAATCACCTCTTGCAAATCATCGACCTGCTCCGACAGGCGACGCTTTACCTCCGGTGATTTCGCCAGCGGCACGGTCGCCTGGATCGCCAGACCGAGAGCGAAAAGCCGCTGGATGACGTGATCGTGCAGTTCGCGCGCGATCCGGTCACGATCGGTCAGCACGTCCAGCTCACGCATCCGCCGCTCCGACCTCGCGAGTTGCCAGGCCAGTGCCGCCTGGTCCGCGAACGCGGCCATCATGTCGAGCTGCTCATCGGTGAACGGAGGCAGGCCCGCGCGTCGAAGCACGACCAATACGCCTGCGGCGGTGTCGGCCACGCGCAACGGCAGCAGCAGTGCAGGGCCGGGATCGGTGAGGCCGCCGATGGCCAGGTCGAGGTTGTCGAGCCGACGCGGCGTGCAGTCTAAAAAGACCTCGTTAATGAGTGTGCCGGGAACCGTCAGTACATCTTCTGCCGAAATAGACAGTGCGCCAGATGTTTCCGTTACCACCAGCTCGGTGGTGTCGGAGGCCGGCGGGTCGGCCTCGACGGGAACGGCGACCATCGTGGCGGTCGCGTCGGCCAGCTTCAGCGCTTTTTCCGCGACAAGCGCGAAGACCGTAGCCGGTTCGGCGCCAGACAACATCTCGGTTGCAATATCGCGTGCGGCTTCGATCCACGCCTGCCGCGCCCGAGATTGGGCGTAGAGCCGCGCGTTGGCGATCGCGATGCCGGCCGCTGCGGCAAGCGCCTGCACCAGGACCTCGTCGTCCTCGCTAAACGGTTGGCCGTTAGCTTTTTCGGTCAGATAGAGGTTGCCGAAGACCTCGTCGCGTATTTTCACGGGGACACCCAAGAAGGTCCGCATCGGCGGGTGGTTCGGCGGAAATCCGACCGACGCAGGGTGCTGCTGGATTTTGTCCAGCCGGATCAGCTGGGGGTCGTCGATCAGAACCCCGAGGACACCGCGGCCCTGCGGGAGATGCCCAATGAGCGCGCGGGTGTCGTCGTCGATTCCCTGGTGGACAAACTCGACCAGGTCATGGCCATGGCCGCGCACCCCGAGTGCGCCGTAACGGGCGTCGACCAGCTGTATCGCGGTGTCCACGATGCTGCGTAACGTCGCATCCAGTTCGAGGCCCGATGTGACCACCAGCATTGCCTCGACGAGGCCGTCAAGCCGGTCGCGGCCTTCGACGATCTTTGCGATCCGGTCTTGCACCTCGGCGAGCAATTCGCGCAGCCGCAGTTGCGACAAGGTCTCGCGAACCGGAGCCGGCTTACGATCGGAATTCGGCCTCTTGTTGACCGGCACCCCTCTATGGTCGCATTCGCATAGCTGAGATGTACATATTTGCCTGCTTACGCCTTCAAGACGGTGGTCTCCCGCCAGCCGGTCATTCCGCACTGCCCAGCAGGGCCGGAATGCCCTAGGCGCCTGTGCGGCAACAGATCACCATGTGAACAGGAGGTGACGGGCAATGGTCAAACACTGGCTGTTGATGGATGAACCCCCGCTGATGCTGACTCGGTGAAACGGAACCCCCTCTCCCACAAGCAGATCAGCGACGACGGCACCGGTCGGCCCGCCGGCGGGAAACACTGCGGCGGCCGAGGCGCCAAGCACACGCGCAATACGTGCCACGTTGATGCCGCCACCGCCGGGATCATGCCGAGCGCCCTGGCAGCGCAGCTCGTCGGTGGGACGTACCCGGTGCACGCTGGTCGTGATGTCGAGCGCCGGATTCATCGTCAATGTCAAGATCTTTGCCCGGCTTCCGTTGGGCGATGTCGCTTTGCTCATCGTGCTGCTCTCGTCTCGTGCTGCTCTCGTCTTGCCCGGCCCTACAGGCCAGTCGGATACGTTTCGGGCGTCTCGCCCGCAATCCATTGGCTGGTTACTTCGAGCGGCTCGAGCGCCTGCGTGTTCTCGATGTGAATCATCGCGTCGAACTGATCCGCGGGGCGGACATGGAAGTAGTGGCTTTGTCTTTCCGTTGCCGGCAAATAAATCACGCCGATCGCGCGGCTCAGTCTGACCATGTCCAACGCCGCGCCCGCGGCGCCGTTGGATGACACGACGAACGCTGGGTTACCGGTCTCGTGAAACAGTTCCTCGACGCTGCCTGGTAATGCCGGCCGAACCACCTTCCGCTCGGCCACACCTCCCCATTCGCTAGCAGCAGTCACAGTGCCTGTGTAGGTGCTGAACCCGATCAGCCGACAGTCGTCGCGGTAGCGTTCACGGACGAGTTGGCCCAAAGTGAGTTGGCCGTCCGCGGACACCTCTGTCGCCCGGGCGTCACCGACATGGGAGTTGTGCGCCCACACCACGATTCGTACTGGTGTTGCCTCATGGCGGCGGTCCAGGTGGGCGAGCAGCGCCTGCAGCGTTTGGGCCATATGCTGGTCCCGTAGGTTCCAGGATGTGACGCGTCCGCTGAACATGGCCCGGTAATACTGTTCGGCGTCGCGCACGACCTGTGCGTTCTGTTCCGCATAGAACAGCTCGTCTTCGGCGAGCAGCCCATCGCGGCGGGCGTAGCGTAACGCGTTGCGCTGCACGTCGACCAGTTGATCGATGGCCTCTTTTTCACACGACAGGCCGGCGCCGAATGCCGCCCGGAACCCGTAGCCCTGGCCGTCATCGGCGGATGACGCATGGTCGAAACAGGCGTAGCGGGCCCGTGCACGAGTCGCGGCCACCGGATCAATCTTCTCGAGATAGCCGACTACCTCCTGCATCGATCGATGCAAGCTGTAGAGATCCAGCCCGTAGAAACCGGCTTGGCGACGATGCTCCGATCGACAGCGTCGATTGTTGGCCCGCAGCCACTCGACGAAGTCACGGACGGCGGTGTTGCGCCACATCCACGACGGGAAACGCTCGAATCCGCGCAACGCCTCTTTAGCTGTTGTGTCGGCGCCCTGCCCGCGCACGTACCGGTTCACCCGGTAGGCGTCCGGCCAGTCCGCCTCGGCGGCCACCGCGCAGAACCCCTTCTCCTCGATCAGCCATTTGGTGATCTCGGCTCGGGCCCGATAGAACTCCTGGGTTCCGTGTGAACTCTCGCCGATGAGCACAATCCGTGCGTCACCGATCAACTCGGACAACATTTCTCGTGGTGGCACACCGGCCGGGGCGTCGACGGCGACGCGCCGGATGACGTCGGCCGCCGTCTCCGCGGCGGGGGCCAGCCTCGGTCCGGTTGTCGGGGCGGCGAGCAGCGTGCGGACTTCGTCGTCGCTGACCTGGCTAAAGTCCCAGAACGACGCGCCTACAGCCAGAAACGGGGTGGGCATCGATGCGCAGACCATGTCGTCGACGAGACCGGCGAATTCGCGGCACGTCGACTCCGGTGCCGCCGGCACCGCAATCACAATCTGCGCCGGTTCCGCCTCGCGTAGGGCTTGCACCGCGGCGAACATGCTGGCACCGGTGGCCAGCCCATCATCGACGAGGATGACGGTCCTTCCGGTCACGTCGGTCGGTGGGCGCCCATCGCGATAGGCCGCTTCACGTCGGATCAGTTCGCGTCCTTCACGTTCGGCGACGTTCCGCAACTGCTGCGGGGTGATCCGCAGACCTCGCACCACGTCGTCGTTCAGCACGACGCGGCCGCCACTGGCGAGCGCACCCGCTGCGAATTCTTCATGGCCCGGGACGCCGAGCTTGCGCACGACAAATGCATCAAGGGGCGCATGCAGTGCGGCCGCGACCTCCCATGCGACCGGCACTCCGCCCCTGGCCAGACCCAAGACCACGACGTCGGGCCTGTCACGGTAGGCCTGCAATAGGCCCGCCAGCACTTGGCCGGCCTCACGACGATTGCGGAACAGCCGGTCTGGCGTGTCCTTGCCGAGGATCATCGCTCTGCTCATTTGACAAGTCCTCACTAATTGGCGGGTGGCGCGGCGGTGCAGACGATTGGGTGTTGGGCGGGCCCGCAGCCATAGGTGTGTGCTGCTGCGAGCCCGCCTCGCAATCTGGTCAGTTGGCCGACGCGATCGGCACGTGCTTTTCGGCCGGCGTGGATTCCTTCACGGCGACGGAGACCGTCAGGATGCCCTTGTCGTAGGTGGCCTTGACGTCGTCTTCGTCGGCACCGGCCGGCAGCGACACCGTGCGGACGAACGAGCCGTAGGAAAACTCCGAACGTCCGTCGAATTCCTTTTTCTCGCTGCGCTCGGCCTTGATCGTCAACTGGCCGTCGCGCAGGGTGATGTCGACGTCCTTCGCCGGGTCGACGCCGGGGATCTCAGCACGTACTTGGTAGCGGCCGTCCTTCATCTCGTCCTCAAGCCGCATCAACCGCGTGTCGAAAGCCGGGCGCAGTCCAGAAAATGACGGGAACGCGGCGAACAGCTCAGAGAATTCGGGAAACAGCGAGTGCTGCTGACGTTTGATGGGAAGGGTGCTCATATTGTCTCCCGCTGGTGGGTTTGGATTGGGTACGTGGACAATTCGACCACTCACCGCGACGCCGCAGTAGGGACGGAAGTCCCACGCTACCGGGGTCGTTCGTCGACATTCGTTGCGGAAATCGGAAACGAGAGGTGACCTTTGACCCTAGGCGCTGAGCGCGGTCCGTGCGACATTCAATAACGAGATCTGCCCGAAGTGCGGTAAGTCAGGTCGTTGGAGGCCTGGTTGACCCAGCGTCCCAAGACGGGGATACCGCGTCCGGGCAGATCTTCACCCATAGCGACACCCCAAACAACGAAAGCGGTTATCCCGCTGACTAATTAATCCTGTCGCTGAGGGTCCTACGCCCGGGATATTCGGGACTAATGACTCCTGTTCGGCGGCAGCCAGGTTCCTAATGTCAGCAGCAACGAGTGCGCCAACAGAAGGACCAGCAATGTCCAACCGCGCTGTACATCGGGGAATCGTTGTCGGTGTCGATGGATCGCCGTCATCGGACATGGCGGTGCGCTGGGCCGCGCAGGAAGCGGGGATGCGCAACGTTCCGCTGAGCCTCGTTCACGTCGTCGAAAGACCCCCATGGGATTTGTTTGCCTTAGGCGGAGGCGCTCTTCCACCTCCCTACGAAACCAATGAATGGCAGAAAAACGAAGGCCAGGAGATAATCTCGGCCGCAGTCAAGCTCGCCAAGGACAGCGTCCAAAACGGTGCCCTTCCGCAAGTACATGTCCAGGTGTACTTCTCGGCGGCCGGTCCGGCGCTCTTTGATCTATCCACTCAAGCGCGACTGATCGTGGTGGGCTGTCGCGGGCACAGCAGGGTGGGCCGCGTTCTGCTCGGATCGGTCAGCACCGGGCTGATCCACCATGCGCGTTGTCCGGTGGCCGTGATCCATGACGAAATACCCATTGCGTCCCGACCTTCGCAGCTACCGGTGGTGGTCGGCATCGACGGGTCGCCGGCGTCGGAGTCGGCGACGGCGACCGCTTTCGACGAGGCGTCCTGGCGAGGTGTCGAGCTAATTGCCGTGCACGCATGGTCCGACGCGCACGTGTCTGACATTCCCAGCGTCGAGTGGTCGGCTCAGCAAGCAGTCGGAGAGGAAGCCTTGGCGGAGCGTTTGGCGGGCTGGCGTGAGCGCTACCCTGACGTCACCGTCCGGCGCCGAATTGTCTTGGATGCTCCGGCTCGTCATCTGCTGGAAGCGGCCGAGTCCTCGCAACTCCTCGTCGTCGGCAGCCATGGCCGCGGCGGATTTCCCGGCATGCTGCTGGGATCGGTGAGCACGGCGGTGGCGCAGGCGGCCCGCGTGCCCGTGATCGTCGCCCGACAGCAGTAATCGAATGACAGAAATCTGTTCCACTACCCGTCTTTTGGAGGTCCAAGCGTGGGCGGCATCCCGCTAGGCCGGATCGCAGGGTTTCCGGTACACGTCAACTGGAGCGTGCTGGTCATCCTCTGGCTGTTTACCTGGAGCCTGGCCTCAACTCTGCCCAGCGCCGCCAGGGGTTACTCACCAGGCGCGTATTGGGTGGCCGGTGCGTGCGGCGCCACGGTATTGCTGGCATCGTTGCTCGCACATGAGCTCGCCCATGCAATCGTGGCGCGACGCGCCGGCGTGAAGGTTCTCGGTGTAACGCTGTGGATCTTCGGCGGCGTCACACGTCTGGGCGGTCAAGCCAAGACGCCGCAGACCGCGTTCCGGATTGCCGTGGCCGGCCCCGCCACCAGCCTGCTACTGGCGGCGGTATTCGCTGGTGCCGGTGCGGGATTGCGGACCGTGGGAGTAGGGCACATCGTCGTCGGTGTCGCGTGGTGGCTGGCTGGGATCAACGCGCTGCTGGGCGCGTTCAATCTGCTGCCCGGCGCGCCGTTGGACGGCGGTCAAGTTCTGCGCGCGTGGCTCTGGCGTCGCCACGGTGACCCAACGCGCGCCGCCGTAGACGCAGCCCGAGCGGGACGAATCCTCGCGTTCGGCTTGATCGGATGCGGGCTGCTCGAGATTCGGGCCGGGGCCGTGGTCGCCGGAGTCTGGTTGGCGTTGATCGGCTGGTTCATCTTCGCCGCCGCACACACGGATGAGGGGCAGGTGCTGACCCTGAATGCGCTGGCAGGTCTGCGCGTCAGCGACGCAATGACTCCTCACCCTCACACGGCACCCGCCTGGATCACCGTGCAGGATTTCATCGAACGTTACCTACTTGGTGACCGGCACTCGGCCTACCCGGTGAAGGATCGCAATGAGTCGATCTCGGGGCTGATAACGCTGACCCAGTTGCGTCGAGTGGAGCCGAGCAATCGCTCGACCACCCTTGTCGGTGATATCGCCGTGCCGTTGAGCCGGGTCCCCATCGCAGCTCCGGACGAGCCGGTCACCGCGCTGCTGCAACGGCTGGCCTCCGGTGAAGGCAGCCGCGCACTCGTCGTCGACGCGGGGCGTGTCGTAGGCATCGTCACCCCAAGCGATCTCACGCGTTTGATCGACGTGTACCGACTCGCAAAGCCGAGCGTCACCGTCGCTGACGGTTAGCGCCGCCGGTATGACGGTGCCGGAGTAAGGAGGATTACTATGAGCGACAGGAGAATTCGACCGGCCGTCATCGTCGGCGTAGATGGTTCAGAGGCGGCAATCCATGCCGCCGAGTGGGCCGCCGACGAGGCCTTCAGCCGTGACGTCTCGTTGCTTATGCTTGCGATTATCAAAGCCACCCATTCCTCTGCGGAGGACTACCACCGCGACGTCGCGCACGCCGAGAAATCGCTACGGGCAGCACAAAACGCGATAGAGGCGATGAGAACACCGGTGAAAGTCGAAACAGAGATTCTGCGCGGACGACCGGGCGCGATTCTGGTTTCCGAATCAGACGACGCCGAGATGATCTGTGTGGGATCCGTCGGTATTGGCCGCTATTCCCGGGCGTTGTTGGGTTCGACCGCCACCGAAGTCGCGGAGAAGGCTCATTGCCCGGTCGCGGTGATCCGCTCCCGACCAGATCAGTCTGGACCGAACATCAACTGGATCGTGGTGGCGGTCGGCGACTCACCCGAACGCGACACCGTCGTCGATCAGGCGATGAGAGAAGCACAGCTGCGCAAGCTGCCGGTGCTGGCTATCGCCACTGTGCAAGCAGACGCGGCGGACGCGCCGTCTCACGAACTCGAGAATCGCTTGTGGCCGTGGAGACGCTGGTATCCGGACGTCCGCATCTACCCCGTGACAACGGGCGTCAATGTCACGCGTTTCCTGAAGACCGTCGATGACCTGGTCCCGATGGCTGTTGTCGGCGCCGCCGACGCCGGAGATCTTGCGCAGATCGTTGGGCCGCACGACCGTTCTGTCTTCCCGCATGCCCAATCCTCGGTGCTCATCGTCCGGGAGTGAACGGGCTCTCCAGCGGTGAAGGGGCTCCAGCGGCGATTCGACCGCCGATGGGGCTCTACACGTTGGTCAACCTCTGATCGATGATGCCCTGAGCCGCCTGCATGTGCTTGTTCGCCTGAGCCATCAACGATAGGAATTCGCCGTCATAGTTTGCGGGTGGGCCGGCCACCGCTGCCAGGCACAAATGCCCAGCGAAATGGAAATCCTTAATCGCCGCGTTCAGCTCGGCAGTCAGCTTCTGATCGGGGCTGGGCAAATGGCTCTGCATCTTAACCTCTGCAGCATCATTCATATGCTGGCACGCTGCGGCCAAAGCGCCTGGCCTGAAATGACTGAGCGCTTGGTCCACGTCGTCCGATGCGTCCCGCATGTCGCTGAAGGCTTTGTCCGCGCCTGCCCACCATTGTTGGAGCGCCGTGGCACTCGACGTCGCCGGACGTGCCGAATCGATCGGCCGCGGGTGGTTTGCAACAGCGATACCCGCCGCCCCGCCGGCGAATAAAGCAATCGCTAGCGCCCCGATGAACCAGTTCGCCCGGCGTCGCGACCTGGTTATGGACGGTTCGGGTCCTGTGCGACCGGGACGCCGACCTGCCCAGTCGATTTCCGATCGGATGGGTTTGAGTACTCATCGACGTGGGTCACGATGGTGCTTCTTCCTTCGGGGTTAGCGCTCAAATTCCTTCGGGGTTAGCGCTCAAAGTTTTTACTAGTCTTTGTCTTTCGACGGTAAGTGCGGCGCGCGCAGAGGGCTAGAGTCGTTAGCCCTCAGGTAAGGCCTTCTGGCCATGAGTGCGAATGCGGAAGGCGGCGACCCCAGGAAGGGCCGCCGCCTTCGCCCTCGGCACGTCAGCTAGTCAGGCAGCATGCGGGACGTCCGGAGTTGAAGTCACCGGTTGCGCCACCGGGCCGGTCCGCGCGGGCACCCAGCCGATCAAGGCCAGGTACAGCCCCAGAAACAGCACGATCAGCACCTCCGCAGCGGCGCCGGCGTGCGCCCAACCCATTGTGTCGACTGCGGAGCTGGCGACCGCAAAGTATGCGTGGGAGCCGGCCACCAACACCAGCCCCTGGGCTGCGAACAGCCAACCCACCAACGAGACAATGATTGCTGCCCCACCGCGCCAATACGGATGGAGAGCGATGATCACGAGACCAAACAGCAGTGTGAACACCCCAGTTACAAACGACAACACCGGGTCCGCTTCGAATTTCGACAGCATCGCCCGCATATCGTCCGGCCGCAAAGCAACTACTGCCGCGATAATGACCATGTACGGACCCATCACGCGAGCGAACATGCGCGTCCTGTTCTGGAGTTGGGTTGATGATTCCATTGCATTTACCTCCGTTCGAGGGCTGTCATCCGCCGATGACAACCGGTATGTCTTACTTCGAGATGGTTGATCTCGTAGGAACATCCGATCATCTGGGTGCCGGGATGCGATAGCGGCGGAAGTCACAAACGTCGGGACTTTCGTCAAGTCACTGGCCATGTCTGCTGCCGGCGATGCGATGGCAGCGCTGACCGGGCCCAAACGCATAACGGCGGATTCGCCACGGCCGTCAGGCGGCACGTGGCAGGTCCGGAGTTGAGCTCGCCGGTTGTGGCACCGAGCGAGTCCTCGCCGGAACCCAGCCGACGTAGGCCAGATACAGCCCGATCACAACCTCCACGACGGCGCCGGCGCGCCACCAACTCGTCGCCTCGACTGCTGAGTTGGCCATCGAAAAGTAGGTGTGCGGGCCGGCGACCAAGAACAGCCCTTTGAATGCGACGAGCCAACCCAGCGCCGACACGATGATCGCTGCGGCGCCCCGCCAGTATGGGTGAAGGGCGATGACCACGAGACCAAACAGCAGGATGAACGCCCCAGTTACCCACGACCACAACGGGTCTGCTTCGAATTGCGAAAGCATTGTCCGCATGTCGGTCGGCCGCAAAGCGGCCGTGCCGGCAATGATGGCCAAGTACGGGCCCATCACACGCGCGAACATGCGTGTCCTGTCTTGGGCCGAATGCGACGATTCCATCGGACTACCTCCGCTCAAGGCCGTTCTCCGGCAAGATGACGGCCGGTGTTGTTGTAGTCGAGATGCGTTGATCTCCGTCCGAATATCGGATCACTTGCCTACCAAGATGCGACAGGGTCCGAAGTCCCGGCGCCTCAGGGCCGTTCGTCACCATGTAAGTGGACGTGTCTGTTTTCCGGCATCGGAAGTTATTGCGCCACTACGTACGTACGACGATTACCGGCACCGTCGCCGATTGTGCGACCGCGGTGCTGACCGCGCCGAGACGCATGCCGGCGAATCCGCCGCGGCCGTGACTGCCGAGAACCACCAGTTGCGCGTTGTGGGATTCCGCAAGCAGCCAGTGCGCGGGAGTGTCACAGACCAGCCGACGACTGACGTGTACATCGGGGTAGCGTTCCTGCCAGCCGGCCAGGCGCTCGGCCAAGAGTTCCTCACCTTGGCCCTGATATGTCCGCCAATCCATGCCGAGGATCGGGAAAACCCCGACATCACTCCACGCGTGCAGCGCGATCAGTTCCACTCCTCGCCGGGACGCTTCGTCGAATGCCCACGCCGTCGCCGCTTCGGAGGCTGGCGAACCGTCCACGCCCAGCAGCACGGGCGCTTTCACGTCAACCGGCTCGGCGTGAATGACCGCTACTGGGCAGTGAGCATGCTCAACCACACCCCTGCTGACCGAACCCAGCAGAAGTCGGCCGGGTGCACCCCTGCCATGACTCCCCACGACGATCATCCGCGCGTCCTTGGAGGCATCGACGAGCCCGTCCACCGGATGCGCATGACGCACTTCCGTTCGACAGTCGGGTGGGAGCTGCTCGTCCAACGCGGCACTGAGGCCGTCGCGTGCGTGCTCAATGACGTGTCGCGCGTTCTCCTCTTGCCATTCCGCGACCGTCGTCCGCTCTGGGCTGACCGGCCAGCTGAGAGCCACCGGTTGCACGACATGCATCAGCGTGATGTGTTCGCTACGCAGGGATGCCTCACGGCGCGCCCAGGCTATGGCGGCATCTGATTCCGCCGAGCCGTCGACCGCGATGATGATGCCGTATTTGGTGGAGGTTTCCGACATCTCGTGCTCCTCCGATGCCGAGCGATGGGACAAGCCGTTTCCTTTCATTGACCATTACGGGTTCGGGCGGAGAAAGCCAGGGGCATTGGTCCCTTGGCGACGCGGCACACGGCACCGGCTATCAGAGTCCTCGGACCGCTTCGCCAAGACGGGCCGCCTGACAAAATGTGCTCATGCGGCATACCCTGGCCGCCAACCAACCGGCGGTCGAGCCATACAGCGAGGTACACGAGACGCACACCGGGCTCGTCGTCCTCGTCGGGGATTTGGCGTACAAGGTCAAGAAACCGATTCGCACCGACTTCTTGGACTTCACAACACCGGAACGGCGTGAGCAGGCGTGTCAGCGGGAACTGGAGCTTAACCGGCGGCTGGCACCTGGCAGCTACTTCGGCGTCGCTCACCTGCGGGCTGAATGGGCCGGCACCAAAGAGCCGGTGCTCGTCATGAAGCGCCACCCAGACTCTTCTCGGCTCGCCACGATGGTGCGGCGCAACGAACAAGTCGCCGAGCCGCTCATCGCGATTGCCGAGGCGCTGGCAAGGTTCCACGAAAGTGCCGAACGAGGCCGGTCCGTCGAAGCGCAAGGCACCGTCGCTGCTGTCAAAGCCCGCTGGGAGGCCAACATCGCCGAGCTGCAGCAGTTTGTCGGGACGATCGTGGACCAACAGCGCCTCGAGGCCGTCGAACGGTTGGCGGTGCAATTCGTCGCCGGCCGTGCGCCGCTGTTCACCTCACGCGTCCGCGCGAAACGGATCATCGATGGCCACGGCGATCTGCTCGCCGACGATATCTTCTGCCTACCTGACGGCCCGGAGCTATTGGACTGCTTGGAATTTGACGATAATCTTCGGTACCTCGACACCATCGACGACGCTGCGTTTCTCACCATGGATCTGGAGTTTCTGGGTCGCAAAGACCTCGGAGAGTTCTTCCTAAACCAATACAGCCGGTTGGCCGCCGACCCGGCTCCGCAGTCACTGAAGGATTTCTACATCGCCTACCGCGCGCTGGTCCGGGCCAAGGTCGACTGCGTGCGGTTCACCCAAGGACATAGCAACGCCGCCGCCGACGCATCGCGGCATTTCGATATTGCGCTCGGACATCTGCATGCTTGCTCAGTGCGGCTGGCTGTGGTCGGCGGTGGGCCGGGCACGGGGAAAACCACACTGGCGCACGCCTTGGCCGACCGGGTTGGCGCAACGGTGATCTCCACCGACGAAGTGCGGCGCGTCATGCAGAATTCGGGCGCTATCGGTGGTGAGGCAGGTGTCCTGGACGCCGGCCTGTACTCCGATACAAACGTCGCCGCCGTCTATGGCGAGGTGCTACGCCAGGCCCACGCCCATTTGGGCGACGGCCAATCGGTGATTCTCGACGGCACCTGGCGCGATCCGTACCGCCGTGATCAAGTGCGGCAGCTGGCTATCCAGACGCATTCCGCCGAACTTGAATTGAAGTGTGAGACGTCAGTCAGTACGGCAGCAAGCCGGGTGGCCGCCCGGCCGGCGGAAGGCTTGTCGGACGCGACACCGGAGATAGCGACCGCCTTGGCCGACAGTCAGCATTGGCCCGAGGCACACCACGTCGATACCAGCCAACCGCTATCGGAATCCGTTTGCGCTGCCGAGGAGCTCTGGCGACGGGCCGGGCAACATGCCGCAAACGCACCGGAATGAAGGACTTTCGTCACATCTAGTGGTGCCCACTGGCCGGTTCGAGATTCCTCAACCCCCTAGTAGCGTCAGCGATGCCCGAAATGCCGCGCAGGGAGAAGCCGTGGAAACTCAAACTTACGTGAACGCTGCCGCCGCCGCGCGACGCACGGTAGCTGGTGCCGAGCAACGTCTGCTGCTGGAGTCTGCGCGACGACACGGCACCGATTGATCGCTTTCCATTGACCGAAGAAGGACGACCACGATGCACAACGCCGTCGAACCGAAAGACGCCGAATTGGAGGCAATGGCATGGGGGTTCCTCGGTTCTCCCTACGCCAGCAACCGCTTCGTCGAATGGCCGATCGACCGACGCCTGCATGCCTACCTTCGGCACCAGGGGCTAAGCGATGTCGCTGACGATGGAACCCGGTGTGCCGCGCTGCTCGATCGAGTTATGGCGAACATCGCCTCCGCGTTGGACAGCGGAACACTCAGACCGGATGGGTAGGTACGTCCGGATCGATCATGACAATGGCGCCGCCCAGTAAACCCGAGTGCCACCCTCGGGTGCGGCGGTAATCGAGCAGTCGCCCCCGACTTCTGCCGCCCGTCGCTCCATATTCGCCAGGCCACTGCGCCGCTGATTGCCTTTCGGGATACCGCAGCCGTCGTCGATGACCTCAACTGTCAATTGGTCATCTGCGCGGATACACACCGTCAGGTGGCTGGCCCCGGCATGACGAACGGCATTGCTGACGGCTTCGGTGATAACGGCCTCGGCGTGGTCGGCCAGTACGCCGGGGACGGCTCCCAGGTCTCCCGATATGTCCAGCGTGGTGGCGATGTCGCGGTCTTCGGTGAGCTCGGCGACCCTGTTTTGGATTCGCTGCCGGAGATCCCCGCTTTCGGCTGCGGGGTTTTGCAGTTTGAAGATCGTCGCCCGAATGTCGTCGATCGTGCCTTGGAGATCGTCTACCGTTTTCGTCAGCCGGTCTGCGATCTCCGGCGAACGTGCACGGGCGATGGTGCTCTGGATATCCAGACCGGCGGCAAACAGCTTCTGAATGACGTAGTCGTGTAGGTCATGCGCGATTCGCTCACGGTCGGCGAGAATCGCCACTTCACGCGCATGTTCGCGGCCGGTCGACAATGCCAAGGCGATTGCCGCGTGCTGCGCGAAGTCGCTGACGAGTTCGAGGTAGTCCTCACTGAACGGCGGCTGTTGCTCGGAGCGGGCGATGGTGATCGCCCCGACAACCGTGTCGTCGGCACGCAGCGGCATCACGATCGCTGAGCGTTGGCCGAAATCGGTGAACCCTTCGATCGCGTACCGGAACGAATTCGTGATCAGCGGCTTGCCGCTGCGCACGACACCGCCGGTGGTCGAGCCCTGCACCGGTACCCGCTGACCGATGACCTGGGGGGTGTACCGGCCCGCCGTGGCAGCGACGACAAGAGTGTCAACGTCATCGACGGGCAGATCCGCCTCGGTGGCAACCAGCAGAATCGCCTGCTCGGCGTCGGCCAATTCCAACGCGCGGTCCACGATGAGCTGCAGCGGACGTGTCGCCGGCCCGGCGGTCAACAGCTCGGCGGTGATCTCGCGGCTTGCCTTCATCCACTTCGCCGTTGTGCGTTGTCGCTCGAACAGGCGCGCATTGTCGATAGCGACCGCTGCCGCCGACGCCAATGCCCGCGCGGTGACCTCCTCGGAGTCGGAGAACACGCGATCTGGCCGGTCGTCGCCTAGATAGAGATTGCCGAAGACGGCCCCGCGCACACTAATTGGGATACCGAGAAACGCCAGGATCGGCGGATCCTGTCCGGCAAGCCCGCTCTCCCGCAGATAAGCGGTCAGATCGTTGACACGGAGGGGTTCAGTCATCGGCAGTTCGCCAAGCCGCTTGGCCGCGTCGGCGTCGATTCCTTCTTGGACGACTGACAGCAGATTGCCGTCCGATCCATATATGCCGAGCGCACCGTAACGGGCATCCGCCAGCTCCATCGCCGCTTTGACGATGCCGTGCAACGTCACGTCGAGGTTCTCTAAATTGGAGCCGATGTCGACAATGACCCGTAGCAGCTGCTCCATCTGGTCGCGAGCCGCCAACAGCTCGTCGAGCTGCTCATGCATTCGGCCTACCAGGCCGCGCTGGCCCAATTGGGTGAACGCGGATTCTTCCGCGTCACGCTTCATGAGGGCAAAATAGCAGGTCAGCGGAATGGCGGCCATGGCGTTACCAGAATCTTTACCTTGCGGACCACACCCGATCATGCTCACGGGCCACCGGCGAGCATTGCCAGCAGGTGGTAATCCGGGACTTTCGGCTCTGCCGGCAGTGACCCAAAGACCATGCATGTCCGCTGCGCAGGGGGCACGATTAGCGCATGGTCCGCGCCGGCGACGACGCAGAGCGCAGCGATGAAGAGGAGCGGCGCCAATGACATGCGCCGGCGACGATGCAGAACGCGGCGATGAAAGAGGAGCGGCGCAGATGACAACTGCAGTAATCGACGCCACGGGACTGCAGCAACTGGTGTCGGCGTTGATCGCACGCGGATACCGGGTGGTCGGGCCTACGTTGTCCGACAACGCGATTGTGCTGGCCGAGTTGACCTCCGCGGATGATCTGCCACAAGGCTGGGGGGTGGATGTCGCGCCTGGGCGGTATCGACTGCGTCGCCGCGACGACGATGCGCTGTTCGGCCATTCGGCCGGCCCGCAGTCGTGGAAGCAGTTTCTGCACCCGCCCAGGCAGCGGGTGTGGTCGTCGGACGGAGGCCAACCCGACGAGCCACCACGGTACGCATTCATCGGGGTTCGGGCCTGTGACTTGTCGGCGATCAAGATCCTCGACGGCGTCCTGGGAGTCGGCACACATCCGGACCAAGGTTTCGTCGGCCGGCTACGACGCATCTTCGTGGTGGCCGTCAACTGCACCGAGCCGGGCGGGCTGTGCTTCTGCGCATCGATGGGAACCGGGCCCGAGGTCGGTCCCGGCTACGACCTGGCGCTCACCGAACGCATCGACGCCGATGGCCGCCGCTACCTGGTCGACGTCGGGAGCGACGAGGGAGCCGAGGTGCTGGCTGCGCTCCCCCACTGGCAAGCCGACCAGAATGAAATCGACTCTGCACGAAGCGATATCAGTGCGGCAGCCGACCACATGGGCCGCCAAATGCCGCAGGGCGACCTGCGTGAACTGCTGGTGGTTTCGCGTGAGTCGCCGCAGTGGGAAGACGTCGCCAACCGATGCCTGACTTGCGGGAACTGCACCATGGTGTGCCCCACCTGCTTTTGCACCAGCACCGAGGACACCACCGACCTCACCGGCGAGCACGCCGAGCGCTGGATGAACTGGGCCTCCTGCTTCGAATTCGACTTCACCTACATCCACGGCGGTAGTGTGCGGCAATCGGGTGAGTCGCGGTACCGGCACTGGATAACACATAAGCTCGGCACCTGGCAGGACCAGTTCGGCAGCACCGGCTGCGTCGGATGTGGGCGCTGTATCGCGTGGTGCCCCACCGGAATCGACATCACCGAAGAGATGAACATGCTCGCCGGTCAAGCTGACGACCGCTGGCACCCACGGCCATGCCCCGGAGAAAGCGATGACTGACGTCGCCGCATGGCCGTCGGCGGTCTCGCCGATGACACCGGTTCCCTATCGGGTGCGCACCAGGTTCGTCGAGAACTTCGAATCAGCAACCATTTGCTTAGAACCGGTGGGACAGCGGTTGGCGCCGCCGGCACCCGGCCAATTCATGATGTTGTACGCTTTCGGTGTCGGCGAGATCGCGATGTCGGTCAGTGCTGTCCCGTCCAGCGTCGGCGACGTGCTCGGTCACACCATCCGATCGGTCGGCGCGGTCAGCCGTGCCCTGCACAATGCCGAGGCGGGTACCGTCGTCGGGGTTCGCGGGCCGTTCGGCACCGAGTTTGGTCTAAACGCTTGCGCCGGAAGAGATTTGGTTATTGTCGCAGGCGGCTGTGGGCTTGCCCCGGTGCGACCGGTGGTACTGCAGGCGCTGGCCGAGCGGTCAACCTTCGGCCGCGTGGTGCTGGTTGCCGGCGCACGAACACCACAGCACTTCCTGTTCCGCGACGAGGCCCACGAGTGGGCGCAAAGCCAGGCTCTCGACGCTGAACTGATCGTCGATGCAGCGGGGCCCGAGTGGCCGTGGCAGGTCGGACTGGTCACTGAGCCGCTGCGCCGATTGACGCTAGACCCCCAGCGCACCACCGCGTTTATCTGCGGACCCGAACCGATGATGCGGTTCAGCGCGAAGGCGCTGCTCGATAAAGGCGTGGCCGCCAGCGACATTCGGGTCTCGCTGGAACGGAACATGCAATGCGGGGTCGGCTGGTGCGGTCATTGCCAGCTGGGCCCGCTGCTGCTGTGCCGTGACGGGCCGGTCGTCGGTTACGACGTCGCTGCTCCGTTGCTGCAGGTAAAGGAGCTGTAGATGAGCCCACCCACTTTGGCAGTGTGGAAGTTCGCTTCCTGTGACGGCTGCCAGCTGACGTTGTTGGATTGCGAGGACGAACTACTCGCCATCACGGAGCGGGTGCAGATCAGCCACTTCCTGGAGGCGTCCAGCGCGGTGGTCGGCGGACCCTATGACGTGTCGCTGGTGGAGGGCTCGATCACCACCCCTGCCGACGAGCGGCGCATCAAGGAGATCCGCGAACAGTCCAAAATGCTGGTCACGATCGGCGCCTGCGCCACCTCCGGAGGCGTGCAGGCCCTACGAAACTTCGCCGACGTCGAAGAATTCGCCTCCGTGGTCTACGCACGCCCGGAATACATTGCGACACTGGCCACGTCAACGCCAGCCTCGGCGCACGTCACCGTTGACTATCAACTGCAAGGCTGTCCCATCGACCGCGGCCAGCTGCTCGATACCCTCGCCGCCCTGCTGGTCGGACGCAAACCGCGACTCCCGGCCAAGACGGTGTGCACCGAATGCAAGATGCGCGGCGTGACGTGTGTCGTTGTCGCAGAGGGTATCCCGTGCCTGGGCCCGGTCACCCACGCCGGATGCGGCGCGTTGTGCCCGTCGTATCATCGCGGTTGCTATGGGTGTTTCGGCCCGATGGCCACCCCGAACAGCGCCGCACTGATTCCGCTGCTGCGTCGCGACGGAATGTCCGGCGGCGATGTCGAGCACGTGTTCTCAACATTCAACGTCGTCAATTTCACCGCTGAAAGGAACGACCGGTGACCCCCGAGAGGCGCACCCTCGCCGTCAAGGCACTGACCCGCGTCGAGGGCGAAGGTGCGCTTCGAGTCACATTGACCGGTGACACGGTGCACAGCGCGGAGCTGAACATCTATGAGCCACCTCGGTTCTTCGAGGCGTTCTTGCGCGGGCGGGCGCATACCGAGCCACCAGATCTCACGGCGCGGGTGTGTGGGATTTGCCCGGTCGCCTACCAGGTGAGCGCGTGCAACGCGATCGAAGAGGCGTGCGGCGTAAGCATCGATCCAGAGCTGATGGCGCTTCGACGGTTGCTGTATTGCGGGGAATGGATTCATAGCCACGTCCTGCACATCTACCTGTTGCATGCTCCGGACTTTCTCGGCTACCCGGACGCGATCGAACTCGCCAAAGACCGCCGCGAGTTGGTCGAACGGGGCCTGGCGTTGAAGAAGGCCGGGAATCGGTTGATGGAGCAACTCGGTGGCCGGGCCATTCACCCGATCAACGTCCGGCTGGGCGGTTTCTACTCGGTACCCTCACGCGATGAGCTCAAACCCCTCGCCGAGACGTTGCGAAGGGCTATGGACGATGCCCTCTACACTGTTCGAACAGTCGCCGAATTCGATTTTCCCGACATCGAATTCGACCACGAGCTGCTTGCGCTGACGCACCCGGACCGGTACGCGATCGAGAACGGGGCCATTTCGCGAAGCGCCGGGTCCGCGTTTGCGGTTGCCGACTTCCTCGACCACGTGGTCGAATCGCAGGTCGCGCACTCCACCGCCTTGCACGCCACCCTAGACGGTGCTCGTTACCTGACCGGCCCAATGGCACGGTACTCGCTAAACTCGGCTGCGCTGTCACCCATCGCTCGGCAGGCGGCGGCGGAGGCGGGGCTCGGCAGCCAATGTCGAAATCCTTTCCGCAGTATCATCGTTCGAGCGGTCGAAGTGGTCTACGCGATCGAAGAGGCGCTGCGCCTCATCGCCGAATACCAGCGGCCATCGCGACCATTCGTCGAGGTGCCGGCCCGCGCAGGTATCGGTCACGGCGTCAGCGAGGCTCCACGCGGGTTGCTGTATCACCGCTATGAGATCGGCGAAGACGACCTGATCAAGTCGGCCACCATCGTGCCGCCCACTTCGCAGAACCAAGCTGCGATCGAACACGATATGGCTCAGCTGGTGGCCGCCAATCTGTCGCTGGACGATGCGACGCTCACATCGTTGTGCGAGCGGTCAATCCGAAACTATGACCCCTGCATCTCATGCTCGGCGCATTTCCTCACGCTGAAAGTTGAGCGTCATTGACACCCAACGCCATCATCATCGGCATTGGCAACGACTTTCGCCGCGACGACGGCGTCGGCCTCGCGGTCGCCCAGCGGATTGCAGAACGTAACCTTCCCGGCGTGCGCGTGCTCAGCGGGATCAGCGAATCCACCGCGATGCTCGACGCCTGGAGCGGTGCTTCGCGTGCCGTCGTCGTCGACGCGGTGACCGGAGCGAACTCGGATCCCGGCCGCATTCGGCGGTGGACAGGACCCGACCTCGAGACCTCTGCCGTAGTCAGCTCGCACGCACTTGGCCTGGCGCAAACGTGTGCTTTGGGCCAAGCCCTGGCCCGGATGCCCAACGAATTGGTGGTTTTCACTGTCGACGTTGTCGACACGAATCACGGGATCGGGCTGACTCCGGCGGTCGCGGCCGCCGTGCCGAATCTGGTCGACGTCATAGTAGCCGAGCTCAGTCGCTGAATACCTGTTGCCGGTCTTCGGCTTCCGGCCGCAGGTGGCGCCCCGTCACCTTCTCGGTTCTAATCCGCACAAAGTAATCGCGCCGACCTCCTGTCCACGGGCGCGAGAAGATCCCCGACAGCTCAGTCAAATCGGGCACATTGGTGATCACCTGTGCGTGCCCAACGACGGTGACCGTCCATCCGCAGTGCAGGGCGGCGTCCATCTCATCGGCCTCGAACGCCACCACGCGGTTGCCTGATGCGGCGGCGAGCACCGCCGGATCGGCGATCCGGATTACCACGTCGCCGCGCCACCAACGGAAGTCCACCGGTTGGACGGCGGGCAGGGCGCGCTCGGTGAAAATCAGACGACCCAGTGGGACCTGCCTCAGCAGTGCCAGACATTGCTCGCGGTCGAGCTCCTCGAGTTCCCGTAGCGACGTCATAACTAGTCCCCTGCTATCCATCCGAAGCGAGTCGGGCATCGTTCGATGCCTGCTTTGTCAAACGCGATGCGGCGCGCTCGATACCGGTTGCGAGTTCGTCAACGTCGGATGCTGCATCGTAATCGGCGGTGATTCCGAAGACTAGGTCGTCGGCATAGCTCAAAATCGCGATACCAGTTCGGACTTGGAGTGCGATCGGCAGAATCGGCAGTAGCCGGATAACGGGTTGCCCCATGACGCGCAGTCGCCGGCGGGGACCAGGGACATTCGTCGCCACCGTGACAACGGCGCGTTGCGGTAGGCGCGTCAACGCTCGCATGGCCCATGCCGTAACTGTGAATGGGATCAGATTCGTAGCCGCGACCACCAAACTGCCGGCTTGCCCCTGACCGCTGCGCTTTGCTTTCGTCAAACGACTATGCACCACCCGCAATTGCTGCACCGGATCGGGCTCCTCTACCGGAAGGTAAGGCAGCAATAGCGAAACGCGATTGTTGACCTCGTCCAGCGCGTCGTGGGAGCGCACTGATACCGGCACCAAAGTGCGCAGTGACCGAGCTCGCGGCCGTTCGCCACGACGAATCAAGGCTGCGCGGTAGCTGTCGGTAATCGCGGCCAAAGCAACATCATTGATCGTTGCACCGTACGCCTCGCAGACCTTTATCACGTCGTCCAGAGACACACGCGCGGCGGCATAACGCCGCATCCCCGTGACATGCCCTCTCAGCCCCGAGCGTTCCGCAGGGCGAACAAGTGAGGCGCCGATCTCGAGCATTCCTTCAAATGCCCGCGCTGCGCCCGCGGACACAGTCAGCGACGTGCGCCACAACCCGCTGGCCCAATCAAGGGGATTAAGTGTGAAATGCGGTGGACGGACACCGTCGGGCGATTCCGTAGCCGGGTGGATCTCGCTGGCGAACGTCTCGTCCCGACCCTGGTCCGACAGACGCGAGAGCAACTGCGTGGTTGCGATGCCATCTGCGATGCAGTGGTGGATCTTCATCAAAATCGCCCACTGACCATCGCCGAGGCCCTCGATCACCCAGCATTCCCAAAGCGGATGATCTCGATCGAGCCGTCGCTCCATCAGATCTGCGGCCAGTCGGAACAGCGCCGCGTCGTCACCAGGGTGCGGAACCGCCGCGCGACGCAGATGGTGGGAGAGGTCGAATGCAGCGTCGTCCACCCACGCCGGCGCGCCGAGATCGAGTGGATGCGTGCGTAATACCTGCTTGAACCGCGGAACTTCTGCCAGCCGCTCACCCAGACCCGCCACGGACAGAGCGAATTCGGGCATCGGCCCCCCGAGCACCGCTAACGCGCCGACAGCGAGGCTGATGTGCGGATCTGAGTCCTCGGCTTCGAGGAAGCTTGCGTCAAGAGTCGACAAATACTCCATGTAAAACACTCTGCGCCGCAGGCACATTCTCGCGCGAGAGGCGGAAGTCACAACTCCGGAGGCCCACTGGACTCCAGCTGTGGCGCCGAGTTGTGCGGAGACCTATCGCGGCATAGCCGCGACCAGAGGTGTGTCGACACCTACCGGTCCAAGGCTGGCAGCTCCCCCGGGCGAGCCGAGCGGACCCGCGCGGCCCGGAAGCGCGTCATGGAAGAAAGCGGCGTTGTCGGCAAGGTGTTGCCGTTCGTCTTCCGGCAGATCGATTTCGTAATAGATCGCACCGACCCGGCAAGTCGATTTGCAAGCGCCGCAATCCACGCACTCATCCGGATTGATGTACAAAGACCGTGCACCTTCATAGATGCAGTCAACCGGGCACTCCTGAACACAGGACTTGTCCATCACATCCACACACGCTTTGCCGATCACGTAGGTCATGCCGTTAAGATTAGCGGAGTGCGGGTCTAGCTGATCGTAGCCGAAAGACCTGTGCTAAGAGGACCAAAGTCCTTGCTATAGCTCCCGATATCCGTGTCTCACGTGTTCGGCTGCTGCTGCGACCGTTCTACCTTGGTGGCGAATACCGCAGCCTGCGTGCGGCGTTCCATCCCCAGCTTGGCCAGTAGCCGGGAGACGTAGTTCTTTACCGTCTTTTCGGCCAAAAACATCCTGTCGGCAATCTGCTTATTGGTCAGGCCCTCGCTGAGCAAACTCAGCAAAGTGCGCTCTTGATTGCTGAGACCCGATAATGGATCAGGTTTTTCGGCCTCCCCCCGTAGCTTGGACATCAACGCAGCGGCGGCACGGTTATCCAAGAGTGACCGCCCGGCACCCACATCCTTCACAGCCTGCGCCAATTCCATACCCTTGATGTCCTTGACGACATAGCCGCTCGCGCCGGCGAGGATTGCGTCGAGCATCGCCTCATCAGAAGTGAACGATGTCAGCATCAGACACCGCAAGTCGGGCATGCTGGATAACAAGTCGCGGCACAACTCGATGCCATTGCCGTCCGGCAAGCGCACATCGAGCACCGCAACGTCCGGGCGCGCCGCAGGGATCCTGGCCATCGCTTCGGCGACCGAACCTGCCTCGCCTACCACGTCGAGTTCAGGATCGGTTTTGAGCAATTCGATCAATCCCCGACGTACTACTTCGTGATCGTCGACTAGGAAAACTGTAACCACAGTCAACCCCCTCCTACGGATGCATCGACTGCTCACAAGTGACTGCCGTGCACGGTGAGCACGGTGCATTCTACGCGCTGCGGCGCACCCAAAAGGTCGCGTTGACCGTTAACGCCGGTAACGACAAGCTGGACGGATTCGCCAAGCTCGGCAAGATACGTGCAGAGATCGCCATGGAAGGCGGCGGAGTCGACAACCACGTCGGGATACATCCGTCGCAAGTGGGTGATCCAGCGATCCAATTGTGCCTGGGCTAAACGGTTCCCGCCAACGAGATCTTCGGGTACCTCCGCGTGCCATAGCGCGACGGCACGCAAGGGCGCTCTCCGTAGCCTCGCCTCCTCGAAGGCTTGTTGGAGCACTCGATCGTTTTCAGCTTCGACGACAATGGTCTCGGTGTCAGGGCTTGGCGACCATGGCATGTCTCGGTGGACCACCGCCACCGGGCAGCGAGCCACACCCAGCAGAGCCCTCGCGACCGAACCTTCGCCATAGCGGGCGTGCTTGATCCCCATTGATCCGATGCAGATCATTGCCGCCGATCGCGATTGCTCGCTCAGTTTGGTAAGTGGATTTCCCCAGAGAATTTCGGTTTCGATCTTGACCGGTTTCCCGATCGCCTCGACAGTTCGCTGCGCGCCGTCCAGTGCCGATCGGGCAGTAGCGAGGTGGGCGCCTTCCGCGCCGGGAGTGGCAAGGTCGACGGCATCGACGACGTGTACCAGGCGCAGCGGGATATCCCGGCTGACCGCCTCAGGAACCGCCCACAATGCTGCCTGGGTCGCGGGCTGCGATCCGTCGACGC
This sequence comes from Mycobacterium sp., assembly GCF_035314665.1. Classification (GTDB taxonomy): domain Bacteria; phylum Actinomycetota; class Actinomycetes; order Mycobacteriales; family Mycobacteriaceae; genus Mycobacterium. The sequence continues at coordinate 35,111 of NZ_DATFZD010000457.1, forward strand.
CGACGATTACCGAGGAGGCTGGACTAAGGTTGCGCATCCGAGGCCTCCTTTTCTGCCGGGCATACTCATTTGCCGACTTCTGACGTTAGGCGCAGGCCACTTGTGCGTTTAGGGCCATAGGTCCTCGGATCGTGGGCACTCGGCTCTCTCGGTCGAATCGGACGTCGAGGCCTCTCATCTCACTCCGCCGGAAGGGTCGGATGGCACGAGCTCGGGGACCAATGGCCGTGTCATCACCGAACGGTTGCGGAGAACGATCGGCGCCAGGTGAACATCGGAGGTTGCCATGGCTGTCGCGACAGCGGAGGCTGAAATAATCAAGCAGGCAGTAATTTTGGCCTGCCGCGCCCCGTCGCAGCACAACAGCCAACCTTGGCAGTGGGTTGCCGGACCGAGTGCGCTGCAGCTATTCCTCAATCCCACCCGAGTCTTGGACGATGACCAGTCGCACCGAGAAGCGCTCATTGGTTGCGGCGCCGTCTTGGACCACTTGCGGGTCGCGATGTCGGCGGCTGGATGGAAAACACATATCAGCCGTTTCCCCGACCCGGAAAACCCGAATCATCTGGCGTCGCTCGAATTCACCTCCATGGATCGTGTCACCGACGATGATCGCCGCCGAGCCGACGCAATCCTGATGCGCCGGAGCGACCGGCTTCCCTTCAACGGGCCGACTGACTGGGATGCGTTCGAGCCCTTGCTGCGCAGCGTTGTCAACGCCGATGCAGTACGTCTGGACGTGGTTTCGGACGATCTGCGCCCCCAGCTGGCGGAGGCGTCGCAAATTGCCACCTCGTTGCGCCTCTACGACTCCGCATATCACGCCGAAATTGGTTGGTGGACAGGGCAGTTCCGGATGTCTGACGGGATTCCCTACAGCTCGCTGGTATCGGCAGCGGAGGACGATCGGGTCGACGTCGGTCGGTACTTCCCGCTGATCCAAGGCGGCGAACGTCGCATCGAAATTCCTGAAGATCATGCGAAGATCGTGCTGCTGTCCAGCGATTCCGACAGTCGCGCCGACGCGTTGGCATCTGGTGAGGCACTCTCCGCAGTATTACTGGAATGCACGATGGCCGGGTTGGCCACCTGCGCCTTGACACATATCACCGAGGTCCGCGCTACTCGTGAACTCGTCGCCGCGTTGATGGGTTACGACAGTCAGCCGCAGGTTTTGATACGGGTGGGAGTGGCGCCCGTCGTCGAGGCGTTGCCTCCGCCGACACCGCGGCGGCCACTTGCCGACGTCTTCCGCGTGCAGAGCTGACGGCGCCCCACCGCGCAATGCGTCCTGAGCTCCGGGCGCTGCTAATTGAAGGCAGTACCGTCCAAGTAGGTAACAACATCCGAAAGCGGGCGACGCGGGGTTGCGGGCAACGCCTCAGCCTCGGCCGGTGCCCAACCGATTCTCAATAACATCTGCGGGTATCCGCTGGTGCCGAAGACATCGGCACGCACCTCGTCGCGGATCTCGCTGATTTCCAACGGCTCGGTGATCGGGCAGCTCGCAAGCCCCAACGCCGTCGCCGTCAGCAACACCAGGCTGGTGGCTTCCCCCGCGCGTAGCCGCGCCACGTCGTCGTCGTCTCGGGTGCCCAGCGCCAACACCACGGCGTCGTCGTGAATAGGCGCAGTTCCGTTTGGCTCGGTCAGCGCTGGAACGGCAAACACCCGACGAGGAATTACCGTCGTTGGGTCGAGACGAGGTGCGCTGCGCGCCGGCACACCAGCCTGAGAGGCGTATCGCCCGCTCCACATAGACAATTCGGCGAGGTATTCATAGCTGTCGGCGTGCCGGTAAGCGGCCTCGGCTACCAGTTCGCTCAAACTAGTGAGCGATTCGACCTTGCGCAGCATCACACCCGTGCGGGCGGCGCGGGCGCCCATCAACGAGATGTCGGCGGGTGAAACAGGCCTCGAGCTGTAATCCCGCCGATCTGTACGCCGCTGCGGAATCGCAGCCGCCAGTGCGACATCGATCTCGGTGGCCGGATAAGGCTCGAGTTCTATCGCCGCGAGGTGGCTGCTATCCGCGGGATTGGGGAAACGGTGCGCCTTGGTCAACCAACCCACGGCCGCGAATGCAACAACGCAGTGATTGAGCGCGATGCCGCAACTGATCATCAGATCCCGACTGTCCGGGTCGGTGCTGGGCAGCTGCAAACTCGGGTTCGAGTACAGATGGACACTGTTATCGCCGACACGCCACAACCACGGCTGAGTGTTGTGCACTGACGGTGCACGGACGGCCATCGTCAACGCCGTCCGGATGGTCGCCCGGTCGGGGAAACGTGTACTCATTTCTGCTACCTCTGTTCACTATCTGCCATCCGTGGCGCTGCCCGGGGGAACGCGATCCGGCCAGCGCCAGAAGGCCCTAAGGCTGACGGACCACTATCACCGGAACGTGCGCCGCGTGGGCCACCGCCGTGCTGACCGAGCCCAATAGCATTCCGGTGAATCCGCCTCGACCACGACTGCCGACCACGACGAGCTGGGCCGACTCAGCCTCGTCGAGCAGGTGACGGGCAGGGTTGTCGCTCACGATCTTGGGATGAACGGTGACATCCGGATGGCGTTTCATCCAACCGGCCAGACGATCAGTCAAGGCTTGCGGTGGAACCGCCAGGTCGCCTGACCATTGCACATTCAGAACCGGTAGTAGGTCCGCATCTCGATAGGCATGCAGGGCGACCAAATCCACGCCTCGCCGTGACGCCTCGTCGAACGCGATCTCGGTGGCCAATTCCGACGCCGGCGATCCGTCGACTCCGACGACGACGGGAAGATTCGAGGGCTTCGACCCGGACACCACCGACTCGTGGATCACCGCTACCGGGCAGTGCGCGTGATGGAGCAAGCCGTTGCTGACCGATCCCAGCAGAACGCGGCTCATGGCGTTCTGCCCGCGAGATCCCACCACCACCATTTGTGCTTGCTTGGATAGGTTGACAAGCGTTGACACCGGCACCGAAAAGAACAGCTCGCTCTTGATTTCCGGAGGGGTCTCGTCCTGGGCGCTGTCTTGGGCGATCTTGATCGCCTCGGCAAGGATCTTTTGTCCGGCCTCTCCCAGTGCTGGGTCCTCCTCGGCGGGAACGGGAAGTGGTGTATCGGACAGCAGCCACGGTGTGGGTCCCCAAGCGGGTGTGACGACAATGTGGACGAGGGTGAGCTGCACACTGCGCATGCTTGCCTCACGCGTGGCCCACCGAATAGCAGTCTCGGACGACGACGACCCGTCGACACCGACCACAATGCCCAGACCTGTTGCAGAATTCGGCATTTCGCTAATTCCTCCGTGTAGTCTCAGCTCAGGCAAGTGGCCTGATGTCGATAATGCTAATGGGTGCGCAGTCGTCGGTCAGGGGGATTTAGTCCCTACCCGACAGGCCGTTCGTCTCTCCCGGCCAGGTCAGGCGTTCGCAGCTTGCTCGCCGATCACCCGGGCACGGCGCAGAGTCGCCAGCTCGTCGCGGGACAGTCCCAGGCCGGTCAGGATCTCGTCGTTGTGTTGGCCGAGAGTCGGCGGGGCGAAGCGGTGGTGCCGAACAGGCCCGGGAGTGATACGGAACGGCCACCCGGGGTAGCGGTGCCGGCCGGTGATCGCACGCTCGTACTCCTCGTAATAGCCGCGCGCATCCAGCTGCGGCACGTCATACATCCGCTCGGGTGTGATGACCTCCTCGGCGGGAATCTCGCGTTTCCGAAGCGCCGCAACGATATTCGACGGCGACTGTGTTTGCGTCCAGGCGGCGATGACCTGGTCGAATAGGTCATGGGCGGCCGCGCGGCCATCGGCTGTTGCCAACCGGTCATCCTCGAGCAGCTGCGGTTGACCCATCGCCTCGACCAGCGCGGACCAGTCGTTGTCGTCGCGCACCGACAGCGCAACCCACGCATCGTCGGTGCTGGTCGGGTAGACACCCTGGCAGTAGCCGCGCTGCCGGTTCCCCTGGCGCGGGCGGACGATCCCGTTCATCGAATACTCGATCACCGGTTCGGCGGTGACGGCGGCGGCGACTTCGATCTGCGCAATCTCGATCAGCTGACCTTCGCCGGTGCGGCGGCGGTGCTCGAGCGCGGCGAGCAGCGCGACACCTGCGTGCACCCCGACGATCGGATCGGCGGGGCCCTGCACGTTGCACGGCGGACCGTCGGCGTAGCCCGTCGCCGCCGACATGCCGGAAACCTGTTCGATGTTCAGCGCCCAGCCGACCCAATCCCGCCATGGGCCGTCGAGGCCGAATCCTGGCATGCGGACGGCGATTACATCGGGTCGCAGCGCTACCAGCGACGGGTAGTCCAGACCGAACTGCTCCACCACCCGTGGCGAAAAGTTCTCCACGACAACGTCGGCCTGCGCGGCAAGCCGTCGTGCGAGTTCGCGACCTGCCTGCGAGGTCAAATCCAGCGTGATATCTCGTTTGTTGAGGTTGGTGGCCTGCCACAGTGCGCTGCGCTCATACCAGTCGTCACCCTCGTGTGGAAATGCCCCGGAGTAGCGGAATCCGTCGGGTCGCTGGATCGACTCGACCTTGACCACGTCGGCACCGAACGCGCCGAGGTAACAGGTGAGGTATCCACCGGCCCAGAAAGTCGTGAGGTCAAGGACTTTCACCCCGGCAAACGGCAGAGACGGGTCCGCGATCTCGGCGGCCGGCCAGACTCCACGGGGTTGTGCACTCTCCGGCATCGCCGGTGTCTTCGAGAATCGAAATGCCGGGCCCGGTCGTCGAAAAGACCAGCCCTCTCCCCCGGCATCGACGAAGAATTCCCGCTTGACATATTGCGGACACTCCAGCGCGGTGACGCCGTCTGCGACCGGCGCCGCCGGAATACGCAGTGCCTGACTCAGTTCGACGATTTCGGCGACGGTTCGCTCGCTCAACCAGGGCTGAGCCGCTGCGAAGAATTCGGCACGCTCCGGACCGCCCATCTGAATGGCGTACTGTTGCTCACCGAATTCCGCCAGTTCGAGCATCGCGCAGACGTCGAGCCAGTGCTGCCCGGTCAGGCAGTTGATCCCGACCCAGCCGTCGCCCGCGCGGACGACACCCAGCATGGGAGCCTGACGCACGTTGGTGGGCAGGCCCAGCGTGCGCATCCGCTCGGCCATCAACATCGGGTACGGCAGCGTGGACAGCAGTGCCTCGAACACCGAGACGTCGACCTCGGTCACCCGACCGGTAGGTGGGATCCGCAGCGCCGTCAGCGCGCCCAGTGCGGCGTAGGCACCCGCGACGTATTCGGCGATCCGGGCACCTGCCTGGACGGGAGGGCGGTCGGGATCGCGTGCTGAAACCCAGCCTGATGCCGCCTGCAAGGTCAGCGACGTCGCCACTCGATCACCAAATGGCCCGTGCTGCCCGAAGTTTGAGATGCGCACCACGACGAGGCTTGGATTGATGTCTTGCAGTACATCGACTCCGAGTCCGGATTTATCCAGGGTCCCGGGAGTCGACGCGTCGATCAGGACATCGGCGTCGCCGATGAGCTCACGTGCGACCGCTGCCCGGCGCTTGCCGGCGTTGAGGTATTCGAACAGCCCGCAGCGATCGGGGTCGGGTTGGTCACCGGGAAACGGGCCCCACCGGCGCAGTGAATCCCCTTCTGGCCCTTCGATTTTAGTGACGTCAGCGCCGAGGTCGACGAACAGTTTGCCGCAGTAGGGGCCTGAGATCTCGTTGGCGATCTCGACCACGCGAAGCCCGTTGAGGGGCCCTGTCACCTGCGCCACTCCTCAATGCCGGCTGCGCCGGCATCTTCGTCGTCGGCGCGCGTCATACGGGCAGTCCCATGGCCTTCGGCTCCATGTACTGACGAATTCCGATGATCCCGCCGCTTTCCCGGCCGATCCCACTCTGGTTGAAGCCACCGAACGGCGCACCGCCGGGACCGAAACCGTTAACGGCGATCTGCCCGGTGCGCACCCGACGAGCAACGGCGACCGCACGGTCCACGTCGGTCCCCCACACCGCGCCGGAAAGCCCGTACTGCGAGTTGTTCGCGATCCGCACCGCGTCGTCGTCGTCGCTGTAGCGCAACACCGACAGCACCGGTCCGAACACCTCTTCCTGCGCGATGGTCGCATCCGGAGTGACCTCGGTCAGGATCGTCGGTTCGAAATAGAAGCCGGTATCCAAGCCGGCCGGCCGGCCGCCGCCGGTAACCAGCTTGGCGCCATCGTCGAGGGCTCGGTCCACGTGTTCCTGAACGCGTTGCAACTGCGCGGCGCTGATCAGTGGACCCATCTGCACCTCGGGATCGGTGGGATCACCGACCTTCACGGCGCGGGCCAGTGCGACCAGCCGATCGACCACCTCGTCGTGGATAGAGTCAGGAAGCAGCATCCGGCTGTGCAAGATGCAGGCCTGTCCGGCGTGGAACGAGCAGGACTCGAAGAGCATTCGCTCCAACGTCTCGTCGCTTAGCACGACATCGTCGAGCACGATGCTGGCCGACTTGCCACCGCACTCCAGCAGCAGCCGCTTCATACTGCCGCCGGCCGCTGCCATCACGTGCCGGCCGACTACCGAGCTTCCGGTGAAGCTGACCATGTCGATGCGCGCGTCGACGGTCAACAGCTTGCTGGACTCGATATCGGACGGCGTCACGACATTGACCACGCCAGGCGGAATGTCGGTGTGCTCGTCGATGATTCGCGCCAGCGCAAGACCAGCAAGTGGGGCCAGTGGTGAGGGTTTGAGCACGACGGTGTTGCCCGCGGCCAGTGCTGCGCTCACCTTCATGACATTCAGATAGTGCGGGAAGTTCCACGGCGTCAGAATCGACACCACCCCGAGTGGCTCATAGCGCAGCAACGTGGTTCCGGCCGCGCCGTACGCGTCGATCTGCTCCTCGACCGGATGGCTGGCCAGTTCCGCGATGTTCAACGTGGTAAACGCTGCCCCGTCGATGTGGATGACTCGCTCGTTGGCGGTGCAACCCCACTCCAATTGACCCAGCGCGTAGAACTCGTCCGCGTGCTCCAGCAACGCCGCACCGAGCTGGTTGAGCCAGCTCGCCCGCTGCTCGGGTCCCGCGTCGGCCCACGGCCCGGCGTCGAACGCGGCCCGGGCGGCCGCGATCGCGCTCTCTACCTGGGCCGGACTCGGGTCAGGAGCGGAGGCGATAACCGCCTCGGTGGCCGGATTGATGTCGTCGTAGCGCCCGTTCTCCGGTTCGACCCACTGCCCGTCGATGTAGACCGCGTAGCTGTCGATGAGTGAGCGTTGTTCAGCCATGTTGATTCCTTCGGACGGTCTGGCGGCTCAACGTTTGGTGTACACCTGTCGGCCTGCTGTCGTCAATGGTCAAGATCGGGCTCCGACTACCGCGTGCCTATTTCTGCTTGACGGCAAGCATATTGACATTGCCGGTACCGCCAGAGTAAACAGAGTGCACCGGACAGATCGTATGAAAATGTACGACCGCCGTGGTGTACCGAGGGAGGCCCGTGCACGCGAAGTCTTCGTCGGCCATCCCGCTGCATTCCCCCGACTTCTACGCCGGCGATCCTTATCCGGCCTACCGCGAGCTGCGCGCAACGGCGCCCGTGTGCTGGAACGATGTCACCAAGTTCTGGGCCTTGCTCAAGTACGAGGACATCCGCTTCGTGTCGAGCAGCCCGGCTCTGTTCACCTCGACCAAGGGCATCACCATTCCGGATCCGGCAATGCCGAGCCCGGTGCAGGAGGGCAACCTGATCTTCAGCGACCCACCGCGGCACCGGCAGCTGCGCAAGCTGATCAACTCGGGGTTCACCCGGCGGCGGGTGGCCGTGCTCGAACCGAAGATTCGCGAGATCGTCCGTGGGATTCTCGACGGCATCGAACCCGGCTCGGTGCACGAGTTCGCAGAGGAGATCGCCGCTCCGCTGCCCACTCGCATGATCGCCGAGCTGATCGGCGCCCCGCCCGACGACTGGGAGCAGTTCCGCGCATGGTCGGATGCGGCCACCGGAACCGCCGACCCCGAGATCGAACTCGACTCGTTCGTGGCGATGGGACAGCTCTTCGAGTACTTCCAGAAGCTGATCGCAGCCCGCCGGGCCGAACCGCGAAACGACCTCCTGTCGGTCCTTGCCGAAGCCGAGATTGACGAACACCGGTTGACCGACGAAGACCTGCTCAACTTCGCGTTTCTGCTGCTGGTGGCCGGCAATGAGACCACCCGCAATCTGATCGCGCTGGGCACCCTCGCGCTGATCTCGCACCCCGACCAACGCCGCCTGCTGGTCGAGGATCCCGCATTGATCCCGGGCGCCATCGAGGAGATGCTGCGGTGGAACAGCCCGGTGGTCCACATGGCACGCACCGCAGTGGCCGATGTGGAGATCCGCGGCCAGCGGATCGCCGAGGGCGACGTGGTAGTGATGTTGTACGGGTCGGCCAACCGCGACGAAGACGTATTCGGTAGCGACTCAGAGGAGTTCAAGGTAACTCGCCATCCGAACCCACACATCGCGTTCGGGTGCGGCGAACATTCGTGCGTCGGCGCGCAACTGGCGCGTCTGGAGGCGACGGTGATGTTCGAGGAGCTGCTGGGCCGCTTCCCCAGGCTCGAGCTGGCCGGTCAGGTCGACCGGATGCGGGCGACCATGGTGCCCGGGGTCAAGCGAATGCCGGTCCGGCTGGGGGCCTAATGCGACTCGACTACACCCCCGAGCAAGAACAGCTGCGCGACGAGATCCGCGCGACGATGGAAAAGGTCATGACGCCGGAACGGCAGGCCGCCGTCAGCGAACGCATGGAGGGCGGTCCCGCGGTACGCGAATGCGTACGCGCTCTGGCGGCTGCCGATCTGCTGGGTGTGGGTTGGCCCAAAGAATTTGGTGGACGCGGTTTCTCAGCAATCGAACAGTTCATCTTCGCCGAAGAGGCGAGACGGGTGAACGCGCCGATTCCCCTGGTGACCCTTAACACGGTCGGCCCGACGCTGATGCAGTTTGGCACCGAGGAACAAAAGCAGACGTTTTTGCCGGCAATCCTCGACGGCAGCATCGAGTTCGCGATCGGCTACTCCGAACCGGAGGCCGGCAGCGACCTGGCCTCGCTACGCACCACCGCGGTCCGCGACGGAGCCGAGTATGTGATCAACGGCCAAAAGATGTTCACCAGCGGCGCCGCCTACGCCGACTACATCTGGCTGGCCGCGCGCACCGATCCAAACGCCAAGAAGCACAAGGGCATTTCCATCTTCATCGTGCCCACCTCGTCGCCCGGATTCTCCTACCAGCCGCTGCACACCATGCCGGGCATCTCCACCTTCTACACCTTCTACGACAATGTGCGGGTCCCGGCGAGCGCGATCGTCGCCGGTGAAAACCTAGGCTGGCAGCTGATCACCACCCAGTTGAACTTCGAACGGGCCGCCCTGGGCAACCTCAGCGCGCTCGAGCCGTTGTTCGAGCAGACGCTGCAGTGGGCAACCAGCACCGAACTCGACGGCGGTCGCGTCATCGACCAGCCCTGGGTGCAGATGACGCTGGCCCGGGTCGAGGCGCAGGTCGCCGCATACAAACTGATGAACCTTCGGGTTAACGCCGCGATGACCCAGGGGATGCTCAACATGGGCGAAGCCTCAGCAGTGAAAGTCTTCGGTACCGAGCTGACCCAGCAGGTCGCCGGCCAGCTGCTGGAAGTGCTTGACCACAACGGGTTACGGCGCGGCGCCGATGCACCGATGCGTGGCGCGCTGGAATCGGCCTATCGGGTCGCGGTCATCAGCACGTTCGGCGGTGGTGCCAACGAGATTCAACGAGACATCATCGCGATGGCCGGATTGGGCATGCCGCGAGCACCACGTGACCTTCGCGCGACGGACAAGTCAGGAGGATCAACTCAGTGACCGACTCAGATACCGAGTTCCGTAACAAGCTGAAAGCGCTTGTCGGCCAACCCACCGGCGGTGCCGGAAAGCCGTCGGTGGCGCCGGATCCGGTCAATCAACCGATGATCCGGCATTGGGCATACGCACTCGCCGACATGAACCCTGTCTATCTCGACCCGGAGTTCGCGGCCGCGTCGCGGTTCGGCGGCATTGTGTCACCGCCGGTCATGCTGCAAACGTGGACGATGCCGTCGCCGAAACTGGAGGGCATCGGGGAGCGGGGCGGTGCGCCGATGGAGATCACGAACAATCCCACTGCGTTCCTCGATGAGGCCGGATACAGCAGCACCGTGGCAACCAACTCGGAGTTCGAGATCGAGCGCTACCCTCGGCTGGGCGACGTCATCAGCGCGACGTCGGTATTCGAGGAGGTCTCCGACGAGAAGAAGACGGCGAAGGGGACCGGCTTCTTCCTGACCTGGTTGATCACCTATACCGATCAGAACGGTGAGGTGCTGGGGCGCCAGCGA
>NZ_DATFZD010000458.1:0-5684 GCF_035314665.1 Mycobacterium sp.
CGCCATCTTGTTCAGGCGCAAGCCGAGGAGCACTGCCAGGTCCGGCGACGCTGCCCGCGATGTGGAGGACAGCGGCCGCTGAAGGATCGGCGGCCACGGCAGCTGCGGTCGTTGTTCGGCACGGTGGAGGTCCGCGCTCCGCGGTTTGAGCCCTGCCAGTGCAGTGTGACCCTGCGGACGATTCTCTCGCCGGTGAAGGAGATCATGCCCGATTGCTGTACGCTCGAGTATGAGCGCGTGTTGGCCGAGTTCGGTGCCCTGCTGCCCTACCGCCGCGGTCGCGCCTTGCTGGAGACCTTCTTCCCTGTCGGTGATCTCCCGACGATCGACACCATCCAGCGTCGGACGTTGCTGGTCGGCGCCAGGCTGGAATGCACGGCGATCGTGTCGCCAACGCCTCTGTCACCGCCGACCGACGCGGAGACGATCGCGCTGTCCATCGACTCCGGTCACGTGCGCGCGGTGCGCAGCTGTCACGTACGGACCTTCGAGGTGTTCGTTGCGCAGGCCAGCAACGATGATGGTGAGCAGATCGTCTTCAGCAGTGTGCCGGTCGAGGCCGATCGGCAGACCCAGCAACTGCGCGGCGTGCTGCATCGCCTTGGCGCAACACCGCGCACGGAGTTCACCATCCTCAGCGATGGCGCCGACGGACCGCGGTCGCTGGGAGAGGCGGCGAGCGTTGGCCCGACCTGCCATGTGCTTGACTGGTTCCACTTGGCGATGCGCATCCAGCATGTCGCCCAGGCAGTCAAAGGCTGGCCTGCCGTCACGAACGAAGACCGGCAAGAAGGCGCCCGCTTCGCCGATGCTGTGGAGCACGTCCGCTGGCGCCTGTGGCACGGCCAGGTGCAGCGGGCACTTGATCTGATCGGCGATACGGTGGCAGCGCTCGACGCCACCGCCCCCAGGGCGTCGCCTGCGGGTGCGACCGCGTGCAAGGTGGGTACACTCTTGCGTGGTCTGGAGACGTACGTGGCCGGGCAGGCGGCACTGATCATCGACTACGCGACGGCGCGTCACGACGCGGAGCCAATATCGACGGCGCCGACGGAAAGCACCGTGCAATGGCTGCTTCATCGCCGGATGGGCGCGAATCAGCAGATGCGCTGGTCGCCGCGGGGAGCGCATATGATGTTGAAGGTTCGAACCGCTGTCGCGAACGGCACCTTCGAGCGGGACCATGCTGTCGCTGAGAGCTGGGCACGACGCTCATTTCGCCCAGCCGCCTGACCCCCCACCTTTCGGACGGTCTCGGCGGTCAAGGTGAAGGCGAGCAAGACGGTGCGCTTCAAAGCCTCGCCGACATTGAAGCGCTTGGTCTGACGTCGCGGCTCCTGGAAAGGCGAAAGTCCCCGCTGCAGGTTCAAATCGGGGGCACGATACAACTTATGCCGAACGGTCGTCGCCTACCGGCCCCGGCGCCTCGGCAGGCCTTGGCTTGGCGTCGGCCACTCGCATGACCGTGGTCCGACTGTGGATCGGCACGGCGTTTGACCCCTCATCGGCGTCGGCAGGCTGATCCCTCCGGTGGCCACTTTCGTGTCGGCTTTTCTCGAGAATCTCCCCGGGGTCACGGACAACGAAAGAGGTCAAACCACGACGCCGATCGGCAGTGACAGTACGCCGTCCACTCGCAGGCGGCGCGGTAGGCACTGACGGCCGATCCGAGCAAGGCTCGGCGACTGAGATCTCGATACCGAATCATGCGTCCGTTGGTCGCCCGCCGCGAGAAAGTTGATCCTCGACGCCTGCCTGACACAGAACGGTAGTTCAACTTAATTGCCATGTTCTCACAATTGCAACACGACGCCCGATTGGATCGCCCGGCCTCGTTCGGGGCGGTCCGCCCGGCCCGCTCGTCGGGCTGCTGTGTCAGCGGGCCAGGCCGGTCAGGCCGCGGGCTGGGGCTGGACAGCCGTCGGTGGGTTCGCTGGTGAGGCTCTGGTGCGGTCCCCAGTTTAGAATCACACTCCTCACGACTGCGGACGCCGTGACAAGGAGGCAGAACTGGCCCGCCCTGCCAGCGCCACAGCCAGCGGCCGAGCCACCATCGGCCCGCCTGCTCAATGCGGCGCCGGTGCGCAGGTGCACGTGCAGTTGCAAGCTGGCGCGTGATAGACGCCCGGGTTATACGGCCCGGCGTATACAGGTGGAGCGGCATAGACAACCGGACGATACGGATAGCCCCACCAGCCGCGGTGCCAGCCCCAGCCCCATGGGTGCCAGCCCCAGCCTCCATGCCAGCCCCAGCCGCGCCAGCCCCAACCCCAGCCACCATGCCAGCCCCAGCCGCCATGCCAGCCGCCATGCCAGCCCCAGCCGCCATGCAAGCCGCCATGCCAGCCGCCGTGCCAGCCGCCGTGCCAGCCCCAGCCGCCGCGCCACCACGCGTCGGCGGGCTTGGGGGTCGCAAGCGGGGCGAGAAGAGCAGCCGCGATGAGGATGGAGAACAGTCCGGCGCGTAGGCGCATGGCCACGGTCTCCTCAGCAAATTGGCCAGCCCCCTCAATGGCGGGGCTAGCTAGGGAGACACTTGGTGTCGATCCGTTTCGACTACTGTTTCTTAATGTATCTCGCACGAGCGCTTGATCGTCTCGCCCAGCTCGGCCGATTTGAAGTCGATCGCGTCGCGGGCGTTGCTTCGGCAAACGATCGCCACCGCGATCGTTAATTCGATGCGCGACGGATTGCGGCTATCGTTAATAAGCCCACAACACAGGCTCGATGGTAAAATAATGTTTCATCAACCGCTGGGTTGAAGCGAAATCCCAAGCTCGGCGTTATGCAATCCGCACAACGAAAAGGAGGCATCACATGGCGAACGACGACGACGGCTCCCCCAACGATCGCGACGACCGCACCGGAGGCGATAACGGACTTCCTCCTGGAATCGCCAAGAAGGACTGGATTCCACCCGGCATCGCCAAGCAAATCCACGAGAACGAAAGGCACGTAACGGCGCCAAGTCACACGACGGTTAACCTCGGCAACAGCAACGCAACAGTCACCCTGCAGGGCAACAATATCACCGTCCTCGGCCAGGACGGCGATGTGACGGTGACCGGCGGACACACAAGCTTCGATCATATCAATCTGGGCAACGGCACCGACATCGTCACGTTCGGCCCACAAAGCAGCCACAACGTTGTCAGCGTGGGCAGCGGCCATGACACGATCAGTACTGTCGCAGGCGACAACAACAACACGTTCCGCCTGAATGGTAGTACGGCATCGCTGGTGCTGCATGGGACGAGCAACACGGTGTTCATCAATGGCGGCACGGACAGCATCACCGACAGTCCGTTCGTCTCAGACGCCTTGCGCCTGCGCGTCGGGACGTCCGGCGGCACGATCAACATCAGCAACTTCGCGGCAAGCAGCGGCGTGGTGGACCTCGCATCGAACCTGGGGTTCAGCAGCGGCGCGGCAGCGGCAGCGGCGGTGACGACGGATAACCATGGCGGAAGCCTGCTGACCTTCGCCGGCGGACTAGGCTCGATCGACTTCTACGCTGTGCCTGTCGGTTTGCTTCACGCCAGCAATTTCGAAATCACTTAGGACCGTCGCGTTCACCGGCTCTGGTAAGGAGTGCCCTGCGGAAGTCCTCCGGCAGGGCACTCTTCTTTGCCGACTGAGCCAACCGAATGAACCGGTTGAGCGGACTGTCCAGCCGGTGCCTGACGTCCCCTTCACATCCGGGAGATCCGAATGCGCCGCCCTCTTCTTCTGCTCGTTCTGCTCGCAGTCATTCCACTCGGAGGCTGCTACTACTATCCCTACGGTTATTACTATCCGTATAGATACAGACCGGCGTACTACGCGCCGCCTCCACCACCCCCGCCGGTGCGCTACTACCCCTGACCGACGACGAGATCGCAGCGGCGGCACAGATCAACGCGGCACTGCGCCATGCCGGCGGCGCTGCACGCCGGACGAGTCCCGCGGCCGGGCGGGGTCAGCCGGGTGATCGCCCAGGCGATCGGAGGGGCCCGTGAGCGTGCGATCCAATGACGCAGCGCGCGCGTCAGCACACCCCTTCAAGATGCAAGGTGTGCAACAAGCGCTCAGCAGCCCGCGAGCCTTCCATCTGCAGTCGCGTGCGAATTGCACCGCACGCTAGTGACGACCTTCGCCTGCTTCGCCTATCCGGGAAGGTTGACGATGTTCCCCGTTGACAGTTGAGGCATCGGCAACGCCCGCAGCGTCCGCCAAAACTGCGCATCGTCATCGTCGATGTCGGTGCGCTTGGCTTCGACGACCGCCTTCTTCGTGTCGGCCGGGTTAGCCCCCTCCTCGTTGCTATCGATCACGACCTCCAAGTCGCCGGGTTCGGTCGGACACCTCGGTTCGATGCCGAGCATATGCAGCGTGTCCGGCACTGCGTGGTCGCAGGCTCGATCCGGCTGGGGCGGCGTACGGATATCCTCATGTAACTGGACGAGCGGAGACTCCTGCTCGACAAGATGCGGATCAATCCGGTTGTGGCAGTCGCCGCGCCGACCGTCGTCCTGTTTGGGAACGCCGACGATCTCAGCGACCCTGTGATCGAGCCGTTGAGCATCCTCTTTTGGGAGTTTGGTTGGGTCGTCGAATAGCTTCCAGCCGGTCCGATTGCCGCGACCAGCGTGAGAAGGATCGTGACCGTGCTGAGTTCCTTGAGCAGGTCGATCATGCTCTCCTCCAGCAAGCGGGCAATGCGCACGTCTTGCCTTCCTCGCAGCTGCGTTGGCGGCCTCTTCAGGGCTGCAGCTGCGAGTTAAATCTGGACGCCATCGTCAATCGGCGTCGCGGACATCATGCGCCGTCGCACGCAGAGTCCTAATCTGCCACCCGAACGTCGGTTGCAAAAGCGGAATCCTCGCGACCATCGCGGGCACCGGTCCAAACAACTGCCAATCTACTGGGCCATGTTCTCATAACCACCCGCCCATTCGAGCGGAACGCGAAGCGCTTGGCACCGTTGCGCGTCATGGTCGCACTGATGCTGGCGCTCACTCCTAGCAGGGAGGCAACCGCCAGCCCTCGGCGGTCATCACGAGAGAAAAATCTCGGACATCTTTGGTTGGCGTTGCAACTATAGCGCGAGAGAGCGGGGGTTCGGGGTGACCATGTGACAGTCACTACCATCGCGATGCCTGCGCTCACCACCGCACCCTGTTGCGCGACCTGATCACGGTGTGCGTATGTAGCCGCAGCGCCGGCCCACCATTGAACTCGCGCGGTTTTCGTTTGCGTGATGATCTCGCCCGCAAGCAGCTCCCCGCCCTGTGATCAATGTAAGCCGGCTCCGCCAAGCACAAGGGCCTGCGGGCGCGGAGATGGTGTTCTGTTTCCTGCCTACCTCCGCCGCGCGCCACGTCGCGGCATCAGCCGTGACGGTCGTGGTCGCGATCAGGACCGTGGTCGTGGTCGTGATCCCGGTGGTCGTCGCCGCCCGAGCGTCCCCGGTCATAGTCGCTCCGATCATCCCGGTCACGGCCGCTTTGGTGCACGAATAGGCCGGCGGCGGCATCTGCCCACCGGGTCGAGTATCAACGGATCCGAACGGAGGTCGGCATGCCGAAACTCGTCATCCGATTGAGCACGTTGCATCCAATCTTTGCCTCCGTCCGCTGTTTGGACAGAGTCCGGGCCTGAAGTCGCCGGCCAATGATGGTCTTGTACCGATACACCGCAGTCTC
>NZ_DATFZD010000459.1:0-3551 GCF_035314665.1 Mycobacterium sp.
ATGATCGCCTTGGCCGCAGCTCTCCTGGCGTATCGAATGACACCCCATGTGGGGCTGGCCAGAAGTTCGGCCACCCACGCGTGAATGACGGTGTCGGCAACATCGGTGGTTCCCACGGTCTGCCAGGCGAGTTCGAGTGCCAGAAGGCTGTTTTCCGGCGACAAGTAGTCGTCGGGGCCTGCTAGCAGATCGTTGCTTAGTTGAACGAAGGCGGCTAGCGGGCGTGCCGAACAATCGGGGAAGTCGGTGATGTGCGTGTCGCCGTTGATGTATGAAATCACGTTCATCGCACACCCTTTGCCCGATCCTGGCCGGTGCGATCCTCTGGCCAACCTCAGTGGGTGTGTGATCCTGTCAAGGTCCATGTTGGTTCAGCCCTTCTCGCTTCGCTTCTCAATAAGTGCGTCCGAAACGGACTACGGTGCCAATCAATTCGTTGTAATGAGATGTTCAGCTCCTCCTAATCGCGGTTGACGCCATGTGATCGGTTCACGGCCTCATGAGCGCGTGCGCGCGTTGGTGCATGCGCGCGCCGCTGCATGCCTTCCTTCACGCGCTAATACCGACCAGGGACAACCCGACCATGACGGTGATGGCTGCCAACACAACGGCGACGATGGCGTTGAAGAGCAGCTGCCTGACATACGGGCCTTCCGCCGGATAGTTGAATGGCGGCGTCTCGCAGTCGACGACATCACCGCGTTCATCAGCTCGATATGCGGCAATCATTCGGTTCCTCTTTCTCGACGACCAGCAGCCTCGCGACAAGTGGTGCTGCCGGATAGGCGGATGCCCACGCTTCAAGAGTCGCGCGTCAGACAAGAAAAGTCGTCGTCGCTAACCCCCATTGACCATGCCCGCCAGTGACGATCTGCGGCTACCGGCTAGCTGCAACAAGCTCGGATAGCCTTCTCCTTCTTGGTCATCCAGTCGTCGTCTTCGGTTTTCTGGCTCGGAATATCGCGTGGAGGCTCGCTGTTGCCGCCACTCAGCGGCGCGGTGCTTTGGCTAGCACGCTCACGAATCAGGTAACGAGATAGCAGGGAATACGAGCGCGACTAAGGGTTTTGGCGCCCGGAGGATGCCCGACGAGGCAGGGTGTCGACATCAGCAACGCCGCGCCGTCCCGTAGCCAAGGGATCTCGACCCGTCATCCGTATGGCCGCGTCGTCCAGCTGCGGGCTGCACCCGAACATTCATCCGGGCCAAGCTCACCCTGTGGTGCGCGCCATGAGTTTCGCGGCCGCCCGCGAGTCGTTGGGCTCGGCGGTGCCTGGGTGAGCTACCATCACGTAGCCTGCGCATCCCCAGACCATTGGCAAAGCGACCAGCATGCCGTATATGGCTGCCATGACGCCACCTCCTGGAATTACAACTGCCTCTGCCCGTTGGCGATGTCTCAAGAATGGGGTTCTCGCACACAAATGTCGCCACTGCTGACCCCCATCCTGGGGCCCCGCCAGTGCGAATGGTGGCCTACCTACTAGCAGGCAGCGGGACCGCAGCGCGGAACTCCCAGCGGACCTTCGCATCCGCATTGTGGCAGCCGAGGTCTTCTCGCAAGGTATGCCGGCACTGAAGTTGGCCTCAGCCGGACTAGAAGCGAGCGTGATGACATCGAACGCGTCGACCGTAACGAACAGGGGATACTTCAAATAGACCCATCTTCGACGTTTGCCTCTAGTACTGACGAACATTCGGACGGTCGAACATTCCGACGGTCGGGAAGCGTATTCGCGTGAACGCCAAAGTCAAGCGGCGAAATACCAACCGCATCCTCGGTGGGCTCTGGCGGCCCGCTGTGATCCTTGTTGTGCTCGCGATTGTTGCTTACGGCGTCATGACAATTCGGCACACGAATGCGGACATTAGCACCCTGTCGTCGCTGCCCTGGTCTTACTCGGAGACGACGATGTCGCCTTCGGCCTCATTGAGCCTCGTCATGCAGGTCGACCGCGATGCGGCTGGGTGTCGCATTGTCGTCAACGGCGTGGTCCGCGATGAGCACCTCGTCGCCCATCAGAGCGCCGCAGTCGTGTGCAACGTGAACGCGGCATAAACGGTGAAATGACGGACACATGAACACTGACGACCAGGTCAAGCGCCCCCGCGCCGCGAAACTGGCCCGGAAGCTGGCAGTGCCGATCGTGCTGTTCTGGGTGTTGGCCGCTTGGTGCCAGGTGATTCCGCAGTGCAGAAGTAGGCGTCGCCGGTAGTAATTACGATTGGCGTCTGTAGCAGCGGTACCTTACTGGCTAGCTGGAACTAATTGGCAGCGGCGCTGTGATGCTGTGGTCAAGCTCGGCTAGGGAGCGGATTACGTTGATGCGCAGTTCCAATCGTGTTGCAAGACCGATTATTCGGCTGTTGTCTTAGCCTCCGGGGCGCTGACCGCTTGTCCGCTCGGTGAATGGCGGCGCAGGTGTGTTGGCTCCCAAGGACTTACGAAAGCCTAACGGCCCTCCCGATCGTGTGGTCACCGCATTCGTCTGCCACAGGGCGAGATCGGACTCACCCGGCGCGACGATCAGACGGACGTTCACTGGACGATCCGCTCGCCGGCGCAAAGTCGCCGGCTCTCGGTCCCATGCTCGCAGCCGGGTCCTCCGGTTTGCTGAACCGCACTCTGCCCGGTCGCCTCAACGCAGATGTCGATTGACCAACCATCCCACCCTTACACACCACGAGCAGCGTCAGGATGGTTTGAGGCCGTATTTAGGGCCGAGAGTGGCGACGGCCGTCTTGAGCGCTTCGCCGATCTCGTCGAGACGATCGGCTTCTGAATCGTCGACCGCCGCGCTGATCGCCGCGATCAGACTGCCGTCGGGTGCCAGCACGGGGGTGGCCACGGCAAACGCGTCCGCGAGTGTGACTCCCCGGTTAAAGGCCAGTCGGCGGGACCTAATCTCGGGGAGCTCGGCGAGGAATCGTTGTACCTCGCCTGCTTGCTCGGGGCTGGCGAGGTCCAGGAGGCGGTACATCTCCTCGTCTCGGACGTTGGCGAGCAAGGTCTTTCCGGCGGCGCTGGTATATAGCGGGCGACGGGCGTGGGTGCGCGCGACGAATGTCAGGCTAGGTGATTCTTCACCCACAAGGTCAGTGAAGACGATGGCGTCCCCGACGCGCACCCCGACGAGGACGGTGCAACCGAGGACCTCGCCCAACTCGGCTACGAACTTGTGATCGAGTGATACCGCGGCCAGCTTGTTCGCGCGCGCGGCGAGGATGAACGGTCCCGGTCCGAGGTGGAACCGGCGGTCCTCCTCGATGAGATAGCCGCGGGCGAGTAGTCCGTTGGTCAGCTCTTGAATGGAGCTCTTCGCCGCATCCAGGGCGGTTGCCAGGTCGGCCAGCGTCACGCCGCGCGGGCTCAACGAAACGGTCTCGAGGATTTGGATCACTCGGTCGACCGTGCGGTGCGGGCGGGCAGGCATGCGGCTGACGCTAGCAAGCGCTACCGACCCGTTCAGACAGAGACTTGCAACGCGGCGCGGGTCACAGTACGGTATCCGTGTGATCCGGATATCTGGTTGGATATCTGTAAATACGTA